>JBGPLF010000016.1:0-29940 GCA_041486265.1 bacterium | reverse complement strand
AGCGCCGCGCTGGTCGCGTCCGCCGGCGCCAGGTATGCCTGCACGCCCACATAGTCGCCGGGGCGCGACTGCGCCACCCACGCGCGGAGGGCTGCACCTAGCACCTCCGGCCGATCGGCGGAAACCTCTCCGGGATCCTCGGCCTGAGGCCCGCGCCCCGCCTGGTTCTTGCGTAAGCCACTGTGCGCCATCGCCCGCAGGGCCAGTTCTTTGGCGAGCTGGACATCCGGCTGATTGAACGGATGAATCCCCAGCGCCGCGCCTGCCGCCGCGACGGCCACCTCCCATCGGAAGTACTCCTGCCCCAGGTCGGCCGTCTCCGAGAGAACGATGCGTGCAACCGGATGGCCGGCGGATTCGAGCGCGGCCACCCGCGCATCGAGATCGCGGACGTCATCACCTTGAAGGCTCACGTAGATGAAGAAGCGGTCGACCCCATACCGGTCCGGCGTGGCCGCGGGTTCGTCAACCACCGGAATGATGCCCTTCCCATCCTTGCCCGTGCTCTCGGCAATGAGCTGCTCGATCCACGATGGCAGCGCATCGAGCGCCGGCGATACGAAGAAGGTGACTTTGTCGCGCCCGGCGAGCGCCAGTTCGCCGAGCGCCGCACCCAGCGCGAGCCCGGGGCTGTCGGGGCAGGAGACGCAGAAGGCGTTGGCCTCGGCCATGCGCCAGGCGTGGTCGAGCACCCGGCCGACGTCTGCGCCGATGAGCGCGGCCGGGACCAGGCCGAACGGTGTCAGCGCCGAGTACCGGCCGCCGACGTCCGGGGGAGCGAGAAACGCTCGGCGGAAATCCCGATCGCGGGACAGCGTCACCAGCGGGGTCCCCGGATCAGTGATCGCCACGAAATGAGCACCGGGCTTCGCGGAGACTTGACTGATGCGCTGCCAGAAGTATTTGAAGAGCGACAGCGTCTCGGTCGTGGTTCCCGACTTGCTGGATACGAGAAAAAGTGTCCGCTGCAGGTCGATCCGGGATGCCACAGCACTCACCGCGGCGGGGTGCGTACTGTCAAGCACAATCAGCCTCGGATAGCCCGCCGCACTACCGAACGTCCGCTGGAACACTTCCGGCGCCAGGCTGGACCCGCCCATCCCCAGCAGCACCACATGGCGCACGCCGGCCTCCTTCACATCGGCGGCGAAGGCGAGCAGATCCTCGAGGTGGTCGTGCATCGTCTCGGGCAGCGTGAGCCACCCCAACCGGTCGGCGATCTCAGGCGCCGGCGTCGTTGACCAGAGGGTGAAGTCTTTCGCCCACAGCCGGCGTGCAAAGTTGGCATCGCGCCAGGCCCGCAGGCGCGCGTCGACAAGCGCCTGGTGGCCGCCGAGCGTCAACCGCTGGACATCCACCTGTCCACCCAGGATAGCGCCGCGCTTGTCCGTTAACGCGGTAAAGAGTTGATCGAGTGATTTGTCGAACGCGTCCACGCCGTCAGCCTGCAGTTTTTCGGTGACGGCGTCCAGATCGATCCGCAGATCCTTGAGGCGCGAGAGGGCAACCTGGGCGTCACCGAGCCCTTCTTCTATCGTGGCGCCCCGCACCCGACCGTGGTCGCGGAAGGCATCCAGGGTCGCCGGCGGCAGCGTGTTGACCGTGTCGCGGCCGATCAGCTCTTCGACGTAGAGGACATCGGAATACGCCGGGTTCTTGGTTCCGGTGCTCGCCCACAGCGGGCGCTGCACCCGTGCGCCACGCCGCCGCAACGGTGCGAACGGCTCGCCGTAGAAGATCTCGCGGAAACGCCGATAGGCCATCCTCGCATTCGCAACCGCAATCTTGCCGCGCAGGCCGAGCGCGTCAGGCGTACCGATGGCGTCCAGCGCGCGATCGACGACCGTGTCGACCCGGCTCACGAAGAACGAGGCCACCGACGCCATGCGTGCGAGGCGGTGGGGGTCGGCCAGGCGCTCCAGCCCGTGCAGGTACGCGTGCGCCACCGCTTCATAGTGCGCCAGGGAGAACATGAGGGTGATGTTGACGTTGATGCCCTCGGCGGTCAGCGCTTCGATCGCCGGGATCCCCTCCGGCGTGGCCGGCACCTTGATCATCAGGTTGGGCCGGTCGACTTCCCTCCAAAGCCGCCGGGCCTCGGCGATCGTCCCCGCCACGTTGTGGGCGAGGAGCGGTGACACTTCCAGACTCACGAACCCGTCGGCGCCGCCGGTCTCATCGTAGACGGGCCGCAGTACGTCGGCGGCCATCCGGACGTCTTCGATGGCCAGCCGTTCGTAGAGGGTGGGCGCCCCGGCGTGTGGGTCCGCGGCGAGCAGCTTGCGCAGAGCTTCGTCGTAGTCGCTGCTGCCGGCGATGGCCTTCTCGAATATCGTGGGATTGATCGTCACACCGCGCAGCCCGTCTTGTTCGACCAGCCGCTGCAGGTCACCGCCTTCGATGAAGCTGCGGCGGATATAGTCCAGCCAGATCGATTGGCCGGCGCCCTGTAGTTGCCTGAGAGGATTGACGGTTGCGACTTTCCCCGTAGAATTCATGCTTTTTACCTCCGCACAAGCGCCATCGCGCGGTCCACCACACGGTCCACGGTGAACCCCAACTCGCGCATCACGACCGGGCCCGGCGCGGAAGCACCGAACCGGTCCAGGCCGATCACGCGGTCGGGCCCGCCGGTGTACTGCGCCCACCCCTGCGGGCTGGCGGCCTCGACAGCCAACTTCGCGATGTCGGGCGGCAGCACGCGCCGCCGGTACTCTTCCGGCTGCAGGTCGAACAACTCCCAGGATGGCATCGAGACCACGCTCGCCCGCACGCCCTTCGCAGCCAGTTGTTCGCGGGCGCCCAGCGCGAGGTGGACTTCGGAACCGGTGCCGATGAGGATGATGTCGGGCCGGCCGTCCTCAGCCTCTGCCATGATGTACGCTCCTCGCGTGACACCTTCGGCAACCGGGTAGCGAGCCGGATCCAGCACGGGGACATTCTGCCGTGTGAGCGCAAAAACGACGGGGCCGCGGTGCTGCATTGCCACGCGCCAGGCCGCCGCGGTCTCGTTGGCATCCGCCGGACGGAGCACCAGCATCCCGGGCATGGCGCGCAGGCTTGCCAGGTGCTCGACGGGCTGGTGGGTCGGACCGTCCTCGCCCATGCCAATGCTGTCGTGCGTGAAGACGAAGATCGTGTGTGTCTGCATCAGCGCCGCCATGCGCAGCGCCGGTCGCATGTAATCGGAGAACACCAGGAAGGTCGCGGCGTAGGGAATGATCCCGCCGTGCAGCGCCATGCCGTTGACGATCGCACCCATCGCATGCTCGCGGACGCCGAAGTGAACGTTGTGCCCGCACGCGTCCTTAAAGCCGAAGTCGCCATAGCCAATCAGCAACGTCTTCGTCGAGGGCGCCAGATCCGCCGATCCACCGGTAAATGCCGGGAGGCGGCCGGCGAGCGCGTTCATCACTTTGCCCGATGCGGTGCGGGTCGCCGTCGGGCCCTGATCGGGCTTGAACACCGGGACATCAGCATCCCAGCCTCGAGGAAGTTCGCCGCGCATGCCCCGATCAAGGGCCGCGGCCAGGTCTGGATGCGCCTGACGGTAGGCGGCCCCCCGGGTCTCCCACTCGGCCTGCCCGCGGGCGCCGCGCTCGACGGCGCGCCCAAGATGCGCACAGGCCTCATCCGGGACCAGGAATGAAGGCTCCAACGGCCACCCCAGGGCCTGCTTTGTCGCCCGAAGGGCCTCAGTGCCCAGTGGCTCGCCGTGGGCCTCCGGTGAGTCCTGTTTGGGGCTCCCGAACCCGATGTGGTTGCGGACCAGAATGAGACTCGGTCTCGCCACCTCTGCCTGCGCCGCCCGGATCGCCGCCTCGACGGCATCGAGATCCGTGCCGTTGGCGACACGCAGGACATGCCAGCCATAGGCTTCGAAGCGCCGCCGGACATTCTCGGTGAATGCCAGATCCGTCTCGCCTTCAATTGAAATGTGGTTATCGTCGTAGAGGTAGATGACTTTGCCCAGGCCCAGGGTGCCGGCGAGCGAAGCCGCCTCCGATGAGATCCCTTCCATCAGGTCCCCGTCTGAGACGATGGCGTAGGTGTAGTGATCCACCAGCGGGAATCCGGGGCGGTTGAAGTGCGCCGCGAGGAATCGTTCGGCCATCGCCATCCCGACGCCCATGGCGAAACCCTGCCCGAGCGGACCCGTCGTCGCCTCCACGCCGGGCGTGCGGCCGTACTCCGGATGACCGGGCGTCTTGCTGCCCCACTGGCGAAACCGCTTCAGTTCGTCGAGCGGTAGATCGTAGCCGGTGAGGTGCAGCAGCGCGTACAGCAGCGCCGAGCCATGTCCCGCCGAGAGGACAAATCGGTCGCGGTTGAACCAGGACGGGTCACGAGGGTTGTGCCGCAGGAAGCGGTCCCACAGGACGTACGCCATCGGCGCCGCGCCCAGCGGTAGACCGGGATGGCCGGAGCGCGCCTGCTCGACTGCGTCCACGGCCAGGAAGCGGAGTGTATTGACGCAGAGTTCGTCCAATGCGCTTGTCTGAATGCCGGCCCGGGTGCTCATCAGGCGGTTCCAACACGGGCGCGCGCCATCGCCGCCGCTCCGACGACCCCGGCCTGGTTGCCCAGCGCGGCCCTGACGATGCGCAGCCGCGCCACGGCGGCCTCCAGGGCATGCGCGTGGACCGGCTCTTCGACCATCGCCGCCAGCTCCGGCAGGCCCTCGAGCACCCCGCCGCCGAGGATGCACAGGCATGGGTTGAACGCGTTGACGAACCCGACGATGCCCGCGGCCAGGTGCACGCTGATCTCGTCCACCAGGCGACGCGCCAGAGGATCGCCCTCACGGTAGGCCTGGGTGACCGTCCGGGCCGTGATCTCCCGCACCCCGCCGGCCATCGCAACAAGGCGCCGACCGGACGAGGGATCGCGCGCCACTGCCTCGCGGGCCTGCTCAGCGATCGCCCATCCGCCGGTGTAGGCCTCAAGACATCCGCTGTTGGGACAGGTGCACTTGCGCCCGCCGGTCACGATTGTGATGTGCCCCAGTTCGCCTGCGGTGTTGGTACACCCCACCAGCATTCGCCCTCCGCTCACTACGCCTCCGCCGACACCGGTTCCAACGAACAGGGTGACCAGATCATTCACACCTTGTCCGGCGCCGTGCGCCCACTCGCCCCAGGCCGCCGCGCGCACATCGTTGGTGACCGCGACGGGGATCCCCAGCGACTTCTCCAGTTCGGCGGCAAGCGGCACCTCGCGCCAGTTCAGGTTGGGCGCGGAATGTACGGCCCCGGTGGCGGCGTCCACCTGCCCGGCCACGCCAACGCCCAGCGCCGCGGCGTCTTTCGCCGCATCACCCAGAGACGTTTTGACGCACGTCACGATGCCGACGATGACCGCGGCCGGGCCGGCGTCGGCGTGCGTGGGATAGACATGGGACGCAACGATGTTCCCGTCGGCGTCAACCAGGCCGACGGCGACCTTGGTTCCGCCGAGGTCCACGCCCAGGGTCAGGGACGGCATTATTCCCTCCTCAAATCGTACGATCTTCGATGAAGCCCGCGCGTATCAGCCGCCGTGGGCGACGGTACTCTCGATTATACGCTCACGACCGCGGTGCCTGGGGCGCGGTCGCGCACCGGGGGCAGGATGGCGCGCACGGCTCAGTATGAATCGTCACGTCAATGCGGGGAAGCACCTCTTGAAGATGCTGCTCCAGATGATCCGTGAGGGCGTGGGCCTCTCCCAGCGTCATTGACCGATGCAGCACCAGGTGCAGATCGATGAACCGGTCGGGTCCGGCCTGGCGCGTGCGCATGGCGTGAAACTCGACGATCTCGGCCTGGTGGGCGTCGAGGATCTCGCGAATCTCTGCCTCCTCTTCAGGCGGCAGGCGCACGTCGAGCAATCCACTGATCGACCTGCGGTACAACCCGGCGCCGATCCACGTGATGTTGGCGCCGACCATGATCGCGGCGATCGCGTCCAGCGGCGTCCAACCTGTCAGCATCACCAGCACCACGCCCACAAATACGCCCGCCGAGGTGATGACGTCCGACATCAGATGTTTGGCCGAGGCTTCCAGCGCGATGGAGTGCTCGTCGCGGGAGATCCGCAGCAGGCGCCAGCCTACGAGCAGATTGACGCACGACGCTAGTGTCATCAGGGTGAGCCCGAGCGGCAACCGTTCCAGGGCCTGCGGGTGAACGAGCCGGTTGACGGCCGCCGCGACGATCACCACACCCGCGATGCCGATCATGGCAGCCTCGGTGGCGCTGCTCACGTACTCGGCTTTGGCGTGGCCGTATTGATCGTGTTCATCGGGCGGCTGCGAGGCCACCATGAGGCTCGCCAGCGCGATGTTGGCCGCGATGACATTGATGATCGACTCCGCCGCATCGGAGAGAAGGGCGACGGAGCCGGTGGCCAGGTAGGCGGCCATCTTCAAAACGAGGATGGCGACACCCGCGACAAGCGAGATAACGGCGGCCCGCACCTTCACCGGTCCGGCAACGCTGTTGGGCATCAGCATCCGTCGCATGAACGCTGCACTTTTTCTCATCTTACGTCTCGCATTGCCGCGCGCCAATCAGAGGGGGAGGCCTCAGCGGCGATGCGAAGGACGATCGCGGCGCGGCAATAGAAGAGGCAGTCATGCAATACGCGGGGGCGCCGGCGAACGCCGGCGCCCCCGACACAGCCCAAACGTCCCCGCGTCTCTATTACTCCTTGGAGATCAGGTAGGTCCGGAAGATCGTCGTCGCGTCGAGAGTGATCCCCTTGACGTTCTTCTGCGCGATCACATAACTCTGCGCCAGGTTTTGCCAGAGCGGAACCAGGATGGCGCTCTCCGCCAGTTTCTGCTGAGCCTGCCGGTAGAAGTTCGTCCGTGTATTCACGTCGGCCGTCCTCTTGGCGTCAGTCAGCAACTTCAGGAAGTCGGCATAGTACTGCTTGTCTGCCGCGCTGGTCGCCTTATTCAGGTAGGTCCCCAGGCTCTCCGGATCCTCCGTCAGCCACGGCGCCAGGAAGTTGTCGGGATCGACGAAGTCCGGGAACCACCCGAGCATAAACATCCCGAACTGTCCCTTCGAAAAGGCCTTGGTGTAGTCGCCCCACTCCGCCGACTTCACGTCGACCGTGACCATTCCGGTCTCCTCCAGCGAGGACTTGGTCACGGCCACCGCATCGGCCTCGGTGTTGCCGTAGTGCGTCGGCGAGAACCAGAGGGTGAGCGCCAGTTTGTTGCTCGTCGAATACCCCTCCTCTGCGAGCAGGCTCCTGGCCCTCGCCAGATCGCGCTTGGCGAAGGCATCGACGTGGCTCCACATGCCGGGGGGTACCATGCTGTAGAGGGGTTCGTTGAGGCCGCCGAACACATCGGCGACAATCCGGTCCCGATTCGCGGCGTACGAAATCGCCTGCCGGACCTTGAGTTTGTCAAACGGAGCCGTGGTTACGTTGAACACGATGTACCGCACAGAGGGAAACTGCGCGCTCCGCAGGACCTGGAGCCTGTCACTCCGGGAGAGGCGCTTGATGTCCTCCGGACCGAAGGAGCGGTAGCCTACGTCCACCTGCCCGGATTCGACCGCGGCGGAGAGAGATGCGGCGTCCGCATAGAAGACCGTCAGGACCCGCGAGGTCTTGGGCTTGGGGCCCCAGTAACCGTCATAAGCCTGGTAGACGGTCTGCTGCCCGGGCCTGTAATCGGTGAGCCGGTAGGGCCCGGTGCCGGCGTACTGAATGCCCTGGGCAAAGGCGCTCGCCGGGGTGGTCTTGGGGCTCACGATGACGGAGATTCCGATCGACTCGGAGATGCGCGACATAGTCGTCGCGTCGGGCTCTTTGAGGGTGATCCGCACCGTGTTCGCATCGACGGCATCGACCGACTGGATGTTCTCGATGAGACCCAGCGCCCCCTGAGGACCCTTGAGCTTGAACGCCCGGTCGAAGCTGAACTTGACGGCCTGCGCGTTGAACGGCGCGCCATCGGTGAACGTAACGTTCCGCCGGAGCGTGAACGTGTAGACCTTGCCGTCGGCCGAGACCGTCCAGCTCGTCGCCAGGGACGGCACGATGTCCGTCGTGCCGGGCTTGAACGCAACCAGGGCCTCGGCCGTATTCTGGAACACGTGCCAGGTCCAATAGTCGTACGAGTTGGCAGGATCGAGCGTCGTGATCTTGTCGGTCGTTCCCAGGATAAGGATATCCTTGGGCGTTGCCGCCGGGAGACCCGACGGTAGGAACAGCGCCAGCGCTCCGATGGCGAGTGCGACGATCATGATCCTTCTCACACACCCTCACCTCCCAGGTGGAGTTCCCCAACCATTCCCCGGTGTTCGCTATCCAACCGTCCGGCGCCTTCTAGGATTCAACAGATCGTTCAGTCCTTCCCCTATCATCCCAAACCCCAGCGAGACGAGCACGATGACCAGGCCCGGGAACGTGATCAACCACCAGAATCCCGACTGGAGGAATCGCTGGCCGTTCTGGATGTCGAATCCCCAGTCCGCCGCCGGTGGAGGCAGCCCGAACCCCAGGAATGCAAGGGCCGCTTCGGTCAGGATGGCGTCGGCAATATTGAACGAGGGAACGGTCATCACCGCGCTTAGCGTGTTCGGCGCGACATGCCGGAGCAGCAGGCGCAGGGACGATCCCCCCATGGCGCGGGCGGCCTCGACGTACTCCTGCTCACGGATCACGAGCGCCTGGCTCCGCGCCACCCGGAAGTAGGCTGGGATGTAGACGAACGCGATCGCGCCGATCATGTTCGCCAGGCCCGGGCCGAGCATGGCGACGATGGCGATCGCCAGGACCAGCGCCGGGAACGAGTAAATGGCATCCATGATCAGCGAGAGGACCCGGTCGACCCGCCCACCCGCAAACCCTGAGACCCATCCCAGGGTCGTCCCGATGGTGAGTGAGGTCACGCACGAAATCGCGGCCACAAGCAGCGGAATGCGCCCGCCGTACAGGACACGGCTGAAGACGTCACGCCGGAGCTGGTCGGTGCCCATTGGGTAAGCCGGGCTCGGCGGCTGGAGCCGGGCCGCACCGGTGGCCTGGGTCGGATCGTGGGGCGCCAGCATGGGCGCAAACAAGGTGGCGAGCAGGAACAGGCCAACGACTGCCAGCCCGGTGTAGAGAAGCAGGCGCGCGCTATCCAGCCGCACACGCCTGAGGCGCAGGGGTTCGGCCAGTGGCCGTGCCTCAGTAGCGGACACGCGGATCCAGACGCGCGTAGAGGACGTCCACGGCCAGGTTGATGGCGGAGATAAAGAGGGCGATGAAGATGATCGTACCCTGGATGGCCGGAAAGTCCCGATTGTCGATGCTCTCGAGCAGGAAGCGCGCGACCCCCGGCCATGAGTAGACCGTCTCGGTCAGGATCGCGCCGCCCATCAGCAGCGCGAACTGTAGGCCGATCACCGTGACGATGGGGATCAGGGCGTTGCGCAGCGCGTGCTTGCCGATTACCGTCCGCTCATGGAGGCCCTTGGACCGAGCTGCTGTCACGTACTCACGCCCCAGGACCTCGAGCATGCTCGTCCGGCTCATGCGGCCGATCAACCCGGACACGACGAGGGCCAGGGTGGCGGCCGGCATGATGAGATGGCGCACGGCGTCGAGAAACGTCGCGGGATCGCGCTGCAGCAGCGTGTCCAGCAAGTAAAATCGGGTGATCGGTCTGAAGACGGCGTTGGCGACCGGATCAAGACGGCCTCCCACCGGCAGCCACCCAAGCCGCACCGCGAAAATCGAGATGAACATCAGCCCCACCCAGAACACCGGCATCGCGAAAGAGGTGATGTTGAACAGGCGGATCGTGTGATCCACGGGCTGGTCGCTGTGGGTAGCGCTGTAGATACCGGTCGCCATTCCCAGGAGCGTGGCGACGATCATCCCGCTGAAGGCCAGTTCGACGGTCGCTGGAAAACGCTCCTTGAGCTCGGTTGTCACCGGCTGGCCCGTGTGGATCGAGGTCCCGAGATTTGCCCGCACGATCTGGCCCAGGTAAGACAGGTACTGCTCGAAAATCGGACGGTCAACCCCAAGAGTCTTGCGGCAGTCGGCCATCTGCTCGGGCGGAACGTTGCGGCCACCCAGCATGGCTAGGCAGGGATCGCCTGGGATTACGCGCAGGATGATGAAGACGACGGACATGAGGATCAGCAGCATCGGCACGGTCAGGGCCAGCCGTGCCAGGATGTAGCGTCCGACTCCCACGGGCCTCTCCCTACATCGAGATTCGCTTCCCTTTGTTCGTCGCCGCGAACGCCTCTCCTGGATGAAACCGTGCCTGCGAGGAGAAACTCTGGACGAAGCGAAGGGGTAGGCCTGATCCAGCGCAGGAGGTGCACATGGCTCATTCGAGGCACGTGGACGCGGCACCGCATGCCGATATCCACTCGATCCTGGACTCGGTGCGGGCATTTGCCCGTGAGGAACTCTACCCCCTCGAGCCGGATTTCCTGAGCAAACCCTTCCGAGCGCTGCTCCCCGTCCTTCAGGAGAAGCGCGCTCGTGTCAAATCGCTCGGTCTGTGGACCCCGCATCTCCCGCGTGAGTACGGCGGCCTCGGCCTGGCGCTGGCGGCCTTCGGCCGCGTCAGCGAGGAACTGGGGCGCACGCCGCTCGGCCACTACGCCTTCAACTGCCAGGCCCCCGACATCGGCAACATGGAGCTCCTGCTGCGCCACGGGACGCCGGCGCAGCAGGAAAACTTCCTTCGCCCGCTGGCCCGGGGGGAGATCCGCAGTTGCTTCGCGATGACCGAACCGGAGCACGCCGGCTCGAACCCAGTCTACCTGAGCGCCACGGCGATCCAAGACGGCGGCGACTATGTGATCAACGGCCACAAATGGTTTGCCTCCGCCGCCGACGGCGCCGCGTTCGCCATCGTCATGGCTGTGACGAATCCCGGGGCCAAGAGCCCGTATGCTCGCGCGAGCCAGATCCTCGTGCCCGCCGGCACGCCGGGCTTCCGGCTGGTCCGGAACATCCCGGTGATGGGACATGTGGGCGAGGACTTCTTCAGCCACGCCGAGGTGATGTTCGAAGACTGCCGTGTCCCCCAGACGAACCTCATCGGCGAGGAGGGCTCGGGCTTCGCCCTCGCCCAGGAGCGCCTCGGTCCGGGCCGCATCCACCACTGCATGCGGTGGATCGGCATCTGCGAGCGCGCCTTCGAGATGATGTGCGAGCGCGCCGCCACGCGCGAGCTGGCGCCGGGGAAGCCGCTGGCCAGCCGGCAGGTCGTCCAGCATTGGATCGCAGAGAGCCGCGCCGAAATCGAGGCATCGCGGCTGCTGGTGCTCCGCACCGCAGAAAAGATCGACCAGGAGGGCCCACGCGCTGCGCGTCAGGACATCTCGCTGATCAAGTTTTTCGTGGCCGGCGTCCTCCAGCGCGTGCTGGACCGCGCGATCCAGGTGCACGGCGCGCTCGGGGTAACCGACGACACGCTGCTCTCGTTCTGGGCGCGCCAGGAGCGGGCCGCTCGAATCTACGATGGGCCGGACGAAGTCCACAAGTCGGTGCTGGCGCGCGACATCTTAAGGCGGTATGGCGTGGAGATCGAAATCTAGGAAGTGGGACGCGTGGAGGCGGGGCATGGAAGGTGGGGCGCTGGCCCCAGGTCTCATCGATCGTCCCCGGGCCGTGCGCGGCGGGGAAGAACTCGACGCCGGCCCCCTGGCGGCGTACCTGGAGCGCGCCGTCCCGCATCTGGCTGGGCCGGTCGTCATCGAGCAGTTTCCGAGCGGGTTCTCCAACCTCACCTACTTGATCCGCGCGGGCGATCACGAGCTCGTGCTGCGACGCCCGCCGATTGGTGTCAACATCAAGTCCGCGCATGACATGCGACGGGAGTATCGCATCCTCTCGGCGTTGATTCATGTCTATCCGAAGGTGCCCCGCCCGATCATCTATTGCGAAGACCCATCGGTGCTCGGCGCACCTTTCTATGTGATGGAGCGCGTGCAGGGTGTGATCTTGAGATCGTCCCTGCCGGCAGGTGTCACGCTGGGCCCGGAGGAGATGCGGAGTCTCTCCGAAGCGTTCATCGACAACCTGGCCGACCTGCACAGCGTCGATTTCGCCGCAGCGGGCCTGGGCGACCTGGGCCGGCCCGAGGGCTACGTCGAGCGGCAGATCCGTGGATGGACCACCCGCTACCAGAACGCGCGGACCGATGATCTTCCCTCTGTCGAGCGGGTGGCGGCCTGGCTGGAGGAACACCGGCCTCTCGATTCGCCTGCCGCGCTGATCCACAACGACTACAAGTACGATAACGTCGTGCTTGACCCGCAGGACCTCTCCCGGATTATCGCCGTCCTGGATTGGGAGATGGCGACGATCGGCGATCCGCTGATGGATGTCGGCACGACCCTGGGCTATTGGGTAGATCCGGACGACCCCGAGGCGTGGCGGGAGGCTGGAATTACGGCGCTGACGCCGCAACCGGGAAACCTCACCCGGGCCCAACTCGTCGAACGGTACGCGCGAAGAACCGGGCGGGATCTCTCGGGCGCGGTGTTCTACTATTATTATGCGTACGGCCTGTTCAAGATCGCCGTGATCGTGCAGCAGATCTACATGCGCTACAAGAAGGGTCTGAGCCGGGATCCGCGGTTCGCCGGACTGTTGTCCGCGGTGGCGGCGTGCGGCGAGGCGGCGATGCTCGCGATTGAGAAGCGCCGGATCGATCGCTTGGCCGGATAGGCCGGCTGGGGTGCCGACGGGATGAGAGTATGATCCTCGAATCGTTACAGATCGATCCCGCCGAGTTCGAGCGGCAGACGGGCTGGGCAATCAGGCCGGAAGGTTTGTGCAAGGACGACCGCTGTGTGCCCCTCCCCGGCGGTGCGCTCGGCGACGCGTCGGGCGCCGGCGGACCGCGCCTCGACGTCCGTCTGCTCGCCGGCCGGCTCGGCATGCCGCTGATTCACGACGAGGCGAACGGGCTGTGGTCCCTGGGACCCGAGGCTGACGGCCGGGTCCTCTCCAGCGCGCGGGCACCCGAACTGATCCTGCCCGATGTGCAGAGCCGCGAGTTCCACCTCTCCTCCCTGCGCGGCACCAAGGTCCTGCTCGTCGCCTGGGCCTCGTGGTGAGGGTGCCGTTCCGACCTGCCCGTGTGGCAGGCGCTGCGCAGCGAACTCCATCCCCAGGGACTCGAGATCGTCACCATCGCCCTCGACACCGACCCGGCAGCCGCGCGGCGCCACATCGAGCGGGCGCAGCCGGAGCATCCCTCGCTGATTGACCAGGCCCATCTCGTCGACACGCTGTTTGGGATCGTCAACGTCCCAAGCGGGGTGTGGATCGATGAGGAGGGCATGATCGTCCGCCCGCCCGAGCCGGCGTGGGCCAAGCCCCGGCCGCCGCGTGAGATTCCGGCCACCGCGACGCCCCGGCAGATTGCCGTGATTACTGAGGTCAACAAGATCCGGTTCGAGGCGGAGAAATACGTGGCCGCCCTGCGCGACTGGGTGGCGAACGGCCGCGCGAGCGGCTTCGCCCTCGCGCCCGATGCGGTCGTGCGCCGCAGCCGCCCGCGTCCAATTGAGGAGGCGCAGGCGGCCGCGCACTTCGAATTGGGCCAGCATCTCCACCGTGCCGGTCGCATCGATGACGCCGTGCGGCACTTCCGACGGGCGCACGAACTCCAGCCGGACAACTGGACCTACCGGCGCCAGGCCTGGAGCCTGGCCGACCCCGACCAGGGGCCGACGGATCTTTATGCGAGCGACTGGCTCACCGACGTCTTGAAGATCGGCGCGCAGAACTACTATCCGCCGCTGGATATGTGAGTGGTCGACCCCGAGGGATCGCGGGGTCGTCCACGTCGAGGGGCTGGTCCGCGGTCGAACGAACCAGTTCCCCGGGTGGCTCCGCGTACTGCACCATCACATGAAACAGCTCAACGGGAGGAATCTGCACTTTCTCGGAGCGCACGACTGTCGCCCACCTGGCGCCTGGATGTCCCCACGTGGTCAACGCCAGCGCGGCGGCGGCATCGGGCAACCGCGGCATCAGCAGCACGGCGCCTTCTTCGTCGCGATGCTCTGTGATGGCCCAAACGCTAATACCCTCCTGCGAGACCAGCACCGGCAGGTGCGGCTGGTGCCCCGCAGAGCCGATCGCGCGGCTTCGCCAGCCGGTTCCGAGTGCGGCCATCCGCTGGCTGTACGGGATCAGCAGATTGGTCAGAAACGCCACGCTGTCGGGATGCACGAGTTCCAGCTGCAGGCCCACATGGAAGCCTTCCTCGATATCGAGGACAAAGATGACCCTGCCCTGCAGCCCGACGCGGTCATTGAACCAGAGGAACTGCATCCAGACCTGAAGCGCGTCGAATGTGATCTTGGGAACGAGCAGCCCGCAACCTTCCTCGTGGACGTCGATGAGCACGCCGATACCGACGAGTCCTTCTTCCGTGGCGTAGCGCACGGGGAGCGCCAGCGGAAGCCGTGGAAGTTTGCGTCGATCCGTGCCCACTCCGGCGGGCAGCGAGAGGGTCGCCATGGGCAAACTCCTTCAGTTGGTTGTCGATGGTGTTTATGCCCCACCGTCCCCGCCGGCAGTCCCCCCTGGCGCCCTCCTGTAACATCGCTAGGAGCGGAACCCCACGCTAGGAGAACCCGGTTAGATCGGCTAAACTTGAACCGTTAGCCACTCTGCCTCGGAGTGTAATCTGCGCAATGGCGTTGCCGTCTCTTTCGGTCCAGCGCCGCCCCAGGCGCCTGGGCCGCGCCGCGGTGATGGGCGCCGGCGTCATGGGCAGCACGATCGCCGCGCACCTGGCGAACGTCGGTGTGCCGACTGTCCTCCTGGACATCACGCCCAAAGACCTCACCGACGACGAGCGCCGGCGGGGCCTGGGTCTCGACGCTTCGGACGTCCGCAACCGCTTTGCGCGCACAGGTCTTGAGCGGGCCCTGCGGGCGCAGCCGGCCGCCTTCTACTCCCCAGCGCAGGCCGGCCTGATCACGATTGGCAACCTGGCCGACCATTTGTCCTGGGTCGGTGACGTCGACTGGATCATCGAAGCCGTCGTGGAGGATCTCGCGGTAAAGCGCGACCTCTTCGCCCGCCTCGCCCCACACTGGAAGCCCGGCACGATCGTCAGCACGAACACCTCCGGCCTGCCGGTCCGCGCCATCGCCGAGCAATCAGGCGCCGAGTTCAAGGCGCACTTTGTCGGCACACACTTCTTCAACCCGCCGCGGTACATGAAGCTGCTCGAAGTGATCCCGACGCCGGACACGGAACCCTGGGTGATCGCGACCATCGCGACGTGGGGCGAGCGGCTGCTTGGGAAAGGCATCGTCTTCTGCAAGGACACGCCCAACTTCATCGGCAATCGCATCGGCACGTACGGATTCCTCAAAGTGATCCGCCTGATGGACGAGCTGGGCCTCGAGATCGACGAGGTCGATGAATTGACCGGCCCGCTCATCGGCCGGCCGCGCAGCGCCACGTTTCGAACGTGTGACATCGCCGGCCTCGATGTCCTCATGCACGTTGCTGCCAACTCCTATCGCAATCTGCCCGACGACGAGGAGCGGGACATCTACCAGGCCCCGGCCCTGCTCACCGAAATGGCCAAACGCGGCTGGCTGGGTGAGAAAACCGGGGGCGGTTTCTACCGGCGCAAGGACGGCGAGATCCTGGCCCTGGATTACCGGACGTTCGAATACCGCCCGCGCAGGCAATTGAGCACCGCGGCGCTGGAGGCGGCAAAGACCATCGGCAAACCCGCCGGGCGTCTGGCGACCCTCCTGGCGATGGACGACAAGTACGGGGAGTTTCTCCGGCGCCTCATCCCGGCGGTGCTCATGTACTCGGCCCGCCGTATCCCGGAGATCAGCGACGACATCGTCAACGTGGATCGGGCGATGCGTTGGGGATTCAGGTGGGACCAGGGACCGTTCGAGCAGTGGGATCTGCTGCGGGCGGCGGGAGTGGCGGACCGGCTGCTGCCCGGAGGCGCGCCGGGCGAGGCTCCTGCCTTCTACCGCGATGAGGGAGCCGGGCGGTCCTACTTCGACTTCAACACATCAACCTATCATCCCGAGCCTGGCCTCGAGGATCGCATCATCCTGGCGCGCCATCATCACGCCAGCCATGTGGTTGAAGAGAACACCGGCGCCAGCCTGGTCGATCTCGGCGACGGCATCCTCTGCCTGGAGTTTCACACCAAGCTCAATACCATCGGCGAAGACATTGTCCGGATGGGATTTCGCGCACTCGAGCGTGTCAAGGCCGACTTCGATGCGCTGGTCATCGGCAACCAGGAATCGGACTTCTGCGCCGGCGCAAACATCATGCTCCTTCTGCTTGAAGCGCAGGACGGCAATTGGGAGGATTTGGACTTCGCCGTCCGGCAGTTTCAGGGCTTGACGATGGCCATCCGGCGCTCTGCGGCACCGGTCGTGTCGGCGCCGTTTGGCCGGACACTGGGCGGCGGCGTGGAGTTCTGCGTGGCCAGCGCGCACGTCCAGGCGGCGGCCGAGACCTACATGGGCCAGGTTGAGCCCGGCGTCGGCCTGATCCCCGCCGGCGGCGGGACGATGGAGATGACGAAGCGGGCTGCGGCGCGCGTGCCGGACGACGCCCAGGTCGATCTGCTCCCGATTCTCCGGTGGGCGTTCGAAAATGTCGCAATGGCGAAGGTCTCGACCTCGGCCGAAGAGGCCCGGCGGCTCGGCTTCCTGCGGGCATCCGATGGGATCACCGTCAACGGCGATCTGCTTCTGGCCGACGCGAAGGCCGCGGCGCTGGCGCTCGTGCGCAGCAACTATCGGCCGGCACCGTCCACGATGATCCGCGTGATCGGCCAGCGCGGGCTCGCGGCGATCGAGTCGTTCCTACACATCATGCGGACCGGGAACCACATCACCGACCATGACGTGGTCGTATCCACGAAGTTAGGACATGTGATGTGCGGTGGGGCCGTGCCGGAGGGTACGCGGGTCTCCGAAGAGTACCTGCTCGATCTCGAACGAGAGGCGTTCCTGAGCCTGCTGGGCACCGCCGCGACGCAGGACCGCATGCGGCACATGCTGAAGACCGGCAAGCCGTTGCGCAACTAGGGGGAGACCATGCGAGAGGCCGTGATCGTCTCATCGGTGCGCACCGCGGTGGGCAAGGCGCCGCGCGGGACGCTGAAGGACACCCGGCCGGACGAGCTGGGCGCCATCGCCGTCCGGGAGGCGGTCCGCCGGGTCCCGGGCCTGGACCCCTCCGAGGTTGAAGACTGCATCATCGGCTGCGCCCTCCCCGAGGCTGAGCAGGGGATGAACATGGCGCGGGTCATCGCCCTGCGCGCGGGGTTGCCGATCACCACGGCGGGGATGACCATCAACCGATTCTGCTCCTCGGGCCTGCAGTCGATCGCCATCGCGGCGCAGCAGATCATGGCCGGGCAGCATGAGGTGGTCGTGGCGGGCGGGGCGGAAAGTATGAGCCTGGTCCCGATGCAGGGCAACAAGTACGCGCCGAATCCGGAATTCACCGAGCACTGGCCGGACGTGTTCCTCTCGATGGGCCTGACCGCCGAAATCGTCGCGAAGCGCTACGACGTCTCACGCGAGGATCAAGATCGGTTTGCGCTGCGCAGCCACCGCAGCGCCATGGCGGCGCAACAGTCGGGAAAGTTCGACGACGAGATCGTGCCGGTGAACACGACGCGGTGGAACACCGACAACGGGCGGCCGCACGCCGAAGAGATCGTGTACGCGAAAGACGAGGGCATTCGGGGTGACACTACCCTCGACGCCCTCGCCAAACTGAAGCCGGTCTTCGCGCAAGACGGCGTCGTCACGGCCGGGAACTCGTCGCAGACGAGCGACGCCGCGGCCGCGGCGGTGGTCATGTCCTCCGATCGGGCGAAGCAGATGGGAGTCGAGCCGTTGGCCATCTTCCGGTCGTTCGCGGTCGCGGGCGTCTCGCCGGAGGAGATGGGGATCGGCCCGGTCAAGGCGATCCCGAAGGCCCTGGCCCAGGCGGGGCTCAGGTTGCAGGATGTCGATATCATCGAACTGAACGAGGCCTTTGCGGCGCAGGCGGTGGCGGTGATCCGGCTGGCGGCCTTGGACCCTGAACGGGTCAACGTGAATGGCGGGGCGATTGCGCTGGGGCATCCGCTGGGATGCACCGGCGCGAAGCTGACCGCAACGCTGCTGCGGGAGATGCGCCGCCGGTCGGCGCGGTACGGCATGGTCACGATGTGTATCGGCGGCGGCATGGGCGCCGCCGGGATCTTCGAACTGGCGTGATCGTCGGCGCGCGGAGGAGGCGAGGGCGATGGACATCAAAACGGCACCGGTCACGGCCCCTGGTGGAAGTTTCCTCATAAGCTCGACGTCCCCAGATGGGGTTTTCACTCCTGAGGACCTGACCGACGATCAACGCCTCGTCCGCAGCACCGTCGAGCAGTTCGTCGATCAGGAGGTCCTGCCCCACACGGATCAACTGGAGGCGCACGACTGGGAATTGACCCGGAAGCTCCTGCGCCGGACTGGTGAGCTGGGCTTCCTGGGCGCCGACATCCCCGAACAGTACGGCGGCAGCGGCCTCGACAAGACGACGAGCCTGGTCATCAAGGATGCGATTGGCGCCGCCGCGTCGTTTGCCGTGTCGGTCGGCGCGCACATCGGCATCGGCACGCTGCCGATCATGTTTTTCGGGAATGAGGACCAGAAAAAGAAGTATCTGCCGAGGCTGGCCTCGGCCGAGCTCGTCAGCAGCTACGCGTTGACCGAGCCCACCGCGGGCTCCGACGCCATGGCGATCCGGACGCGCGCGACGTGCACCCCCGACGGCTTGCACTACGTCCTCAACGGGCAGAAGCAGTTTATCAGCAATGCCGGGTTCGCCGACCTCTACATTGTCTATGCCAAGGTCGACGGCGAGCACCATTCCGCCTTCATCGTCGAGCGCGGGACGCCCGGCGTCTCGGTTGGCGAAGACGAGCACAAAATGGGGATCAAGGGGTCGTCGACGGCATCGGTGTATCTCGAGAATGCGAAGATCCCCGCGGAGAACCTGCTCGGCGAGATCGGCCAGGGACACAAGATCGCCTTCAACACGCTCAACATGGGGCGCTTCAGCCTGGGTGCCGGCGTCGTCGGTGCCGCCCGCTACGCGCTGCGCGACGCGGTCACGTATGCGAAGGAACGTAAGCAGTTCGGCAAAGCGATCGCGGAATTCGGCCTGATCCAGCAGAAGCTGGCGCGGATGGCGACCGCCATCTTCGTGGCCGAGAGCATGGTCTACCGCACCGGCGGCCTGGTCAGCGAGGCGCTCGGCAGCGAGCATCAGAACAGCCAGCAGGTCATCGCGGCCCTCGAGGAGTACGCGATCGAGTGCTCGATCAACAAGGTCTTCGCGTCCGAGGTCCTCGACCTTGTCGTGGACGACATGGTGCAGATCTACGGCGGCTACGGGTACATCGAGGAGTACCCGGCGGCGCGGGCGTACCGCGACTCGCGGATCAATCGCCTGTTCGAGGGGACGAATGAGATCAACCGCCTGCTCATTTCCGGGATGCTGCTCCGGCGCGCCCAGAAGGGTCGCCTGCCCCTGCTGGCGGCCGCCCAGAAGGTGGCCGGGGACGTCCTATCACCCACGATCGGCGGCAACGGCGACATGACCGGACCGCTGGCCGAAGAACGGCGGCTGATCGACGCGGCCCGCCGCGCGGCGCTGTTCACCGCCGGCGCGGCCGTCCAGAAGTATCTGGCCGACCTGGAGAATCAGCAGGAGATCCTCGGTGGGATCGCCGACCTGGCGATCGAGGTGTTTGCGGCCGAGAGCGCGGTGCTGCGCGCGACACGGACCGCCACGCGCGGCGGACCCAGGGCGAGCCTGCAGGCCGCGATGGTCCGCTTCCACCTGGACGAGGCGCTGCCGCGCATCGAGACCACGGCGCGGCGGATCCTGGCGGCGACAGAAGAGGGCGACACGCTGCGGACGATGCTGGCCGGGCTGCGCCGGTTCCTCAAGATCCCAGCGGTGAACGCGGTGGCGCTGAGCCGCCAGGTCGCGGGCGCGATCATCGACGCAGGGCGGTATGTCGCGTAGGACGCAGTAGTGGCGGCGGGACCGGTGAGCCGGTCCCGCTGTTCGGTGTCGGAAATGGCCGAGCAGGCCCTGCTCGAGGTCCGGCCCTGGCTGCGGCACTATGAACCCGGCGTGCCGCAGACAATCCCCTACCCTGCGCGCCCCTTGCAGTCCTTGCTGGATGCTGCGGCCGACCGATTCCCCGACCGCCCCGCGATCACGTTCTTCGGCCGAGATCTCACGTACAGGACATTGCGCACCCTCGCCGACCGCTTCGCCGCGGGCCTGCGCGCGCTCGGCCTGCAGGCGGGGGATCGGGTCTCGCTCCATCTGCCCAACTGCCCACAGTTCGTCATCGCCTACTACGGCACGCTGAAAGCCGGCGGGGTGGTCGTGCCGTTCAACCCGCTCTACGTCGAGCGGGAGATTGCCGAGCAACTCGTAGACTGCGGGGTCACGATTGCCGTGACACTCGACCTGTTCGCCGGCCGCGTGGCCGCTGCCCGCGACGTCGCCGCCCGCGTCGCCGCGGCAGGCTCCAGCACCCTCCCGGCGCACGTCATCGTCACCCGCATCAATGAGTTCTTCCTCCCGATCCTCCGCACGCTGTATCCGCTACGCGCCAGGCGTCACGGTCAGTGGCCGGCGATCACGCTCGACGAGACCACCCATGCCTCCAGCGCCGTCCTGGGCGCCGAACCGCTGACCATGCCGGCCGTTCTGCGGCCTGAAGATCCCGCGGTCCTGCTCTACACGGGCGGCACCACCGGAACGCCCAAGGGCGCCATGCTCACACACGCGAACCTGGTGGCCAACGCCTACCAGACTGCCCTCTGGTACACGGACGGCGACCAGACCCAGGTCACCGTCCTGGGCGTGCTGCCGCTCTTTCACGCCTATGCGATGACGGTCGTCATGAACAGCAGCGTGCTCCAGGCCCGGCGCATGGTGCTGCTCCCGCGCTTCGAGACCGAAGCCGTCTCGAAGGCAATCCAGCGCTACCGGCCGGCGCAGCTCCCCGGCGTCCCGACCCTGTACAATGCCCTCGTCAGCCACCCGTCGGTCCACCGGTACGATCTGCGTTCGATCCGCGCGTGCATCAGCGGCGCGGCCCCGCTGCCTGCCGAAGTGCAGTCCCGATTCGAGAGCGTGACCGGCGGCCAGCTCGTCGAAGGCTACGGCCTCACCGAGGCGTCGCCGGTCACCCATGTGACGCCACTGGGTGGGCGGCGGAAGGCTGGCAGCATCGGCCTCCCGGTGCCCGACACCGATGCGCGCATCGTCGACCTGGAGACCGGAACCCGAACGCTGCCGCCGGGCGAAGTCGGCGAACTGGTCGTCCGTGGGCCGCAGGTGATGACCGGGTATTGGAACCGTCCCGGTGAGACGGCCGGCGCGCTGCGTGACGGGTGGCTGTACACCGGCGACGTTGCGAAGGTGGACGAGGATGGGTTCTTCTATGTCGTGGACCGCAAGAAGGAGATGCTGATCACTTCCGGGCTGAACGTCTACCCTCGGGAGATCGAGGAGGTGCTCTTCGCCCATCCGGCGGTGCTGGAGGCGGCGCTCATCGGCATCCCGGATCTCCATCGCGGCGAGGTCGGCAAAGCGTACGTTGTGCTGCGGTCTGGTGCGCGGGCGACAGCCGAGGAACTGATCGCGCACTGCAAGATCTACCTGGCGCCGTTTAAGGTTCCGAAGGAGATCGAGTTCCGGGACAGCCTGCCGAAGTCACTGGTGGGGAAGGTGCTCCGGCGGGTCCTGGCTGAGGAAGAACGGGGGCGACGCCGCTAGTCGCTCAAACGATCAGCCACCGGGCGCGCTACCGGAACAGCGCGAACATCGGCTCCGGATCAGCCCCCGCCAGCTCCTCGTCCCAGATCGGCACGCGGGAGTGTGCCTTCTTGTGCCGTACTTCCTGGTAGATCACGCCCAGCGGCAACCTGCCCTTCCGGTCGTACTCGTCCAGCAGCGCCCAGGCCGCCTGTTTATCGGCCGGGGCGTGGCTATCGGGGATGTGCTCGACGTGCTCCTTGTACCACTCGTAGGTGTTGAACTTGTTGTAGGTGACGCACGGCGAGAAGTCGTTGATCACGGCGAACCCGTTGTGCTGGATGGCCTGCGCGTAGATCTCGGCGCAGTGCTTGGGGTCGCCCGAGAACGACTGCGCCGCGAAGGATGCGCCGGCGGTTAGGGCCAGGCGCAACGGATCGACGAACGGTGGGTTCTCCTCGGTGTACTCCGGATGACCCTGGCCGAGGCCGTGCGTCGGCGAGTTCTGCCCTTTTGTCAACCCGTAGACGCCGTTGTTCATGATGAGCAAGGTGATGTCCGGGTCGCGCCGGCTGACGTGGATGAAGTTCTCCATCCCAATCGCCAGCGTGTCACCGTCGCCGGCCACCGTGATCACGGTCAGGTCGGGGTTGGCCATCTTCGCCCCGAGCGCGTAGGCCAGCGGGCCCCCATGCGTCCCGTGGAATCCGTTACCGTTGAGGTAGTTGCGGACCTGCCCCGAGCACCCGATCCCCGCAGTCATCAGCAGGTTGTGCGGCATGATCTCGAGCTTCGCCAGCGCCGCTTTCAGCGCGTTGAGCACCCCGAAGTCGCCGCACCCCGGACACCACTGGATCCGGTGCTTCGGCGTCGCGTTCTGATCCCAAAGCTTGACGGTCGCAGGTGCCGTGCTCACGCTAGTCCCCCTCCGGAACAGTTTCGAGCATAACCTCGGGCGCCTTGTCGCCGACGCGGACGACCAGCGTCCCATTCGCCAGCAACTGGCGGACGCCGCCAACAACGTCCGACGTGTAGAACGGCTTGCCGATGTACTTGAGGATGCGGCGGGTCTCGATCAGGCACTCCTGTTGGATCAGTGAGGCGAGCTGTCCCGAGTAGTTCTGCTCAACGACGATCACGGCCGACCCCCGCTTCAGCAGCGGCCGCACCAGGTGCACAGGGAGCGGCCACAGGTGCGTGAAATGCAGCACGCATGTCTCCGTCCCCTCGCTGTGCAACCGGGCCTGGGCATCGAGCAGCGGCATCTTTGTCGAGCCCCACCCGACGAGCAGCGGCACGCCATCAGGCGAGCCAAAGACCTGCGGCGGCTTGATGTCTTCCTTCAGGTAGGTCGCCATCTTGCGCATCCGCTTCTCGTGCATCGCCTTGCGCTTCGGCGGATCGGTTGAGATCATCCCGGCTTCGTCGTGCTCCGACCCGCTCATCTTGAAGATGCCGCCGGGCACGCCCGGCAGGTTCCGGGGCGAGATGCCCGACTCGGTGACGTGGTAGCGCCGGTAGCCATCTTTCTTGAGGTCGGCCTCGCGCAGGAGCCCGTGCCGGACCACCGGCTTCCGATTGCTGGTGAAGAACGACTCGGGCAGATCCCGGCGCCCGTCGGCCAGGCTCAGGTCGGTCAGCAGAAAGACCGGGCACTGGTACTTGTCAGCCAGGTCGAACGCCTCGAAGGCCAGCGTGTAGCACTCTTCGACTGTCCCGGCCGCCAGGACGATCCGCGGGATCTCGCCGTGCCCCGCAAAGACCGCCATCGACAGGTCGCCCTGCTCGCTCTTCGTGGGCATGCCGGTCGACGGGCCGGCCCGCTGCGTGTCGATGATGACCATCGGCGTCTCGGTGACCCCCGACACGCCGAACTCCTCGACTTTGAGGGAAATCCCAGGTCCCGAGGATCCGATCGCGCTGCGCACCCCGGTAATGCTGGCACCGATCGCTGCGCGGATCGACTCACGCTCGTTCTGCCCCTGCAGCGCGCGCCCGCCGTACTTCGGCAGATGCGCCTCCATAAATTCCAGGATGGCCGACGCGGGCGTGATCGGGTACCCGGCGTAGAAGCGGCAGCCGGCCAGGATCGCGCCCATTGAGAGCGCCTCGTTGCCGTTGACCAGGAGCGCGGGTTTATCAACCTTACGCGCCTCAAGCCTGTAGCAGACATCGGTCCACTCATGGACCTTCATGACCTCTTCGATGACGGCGCGGCCGCGCCGGGCGGCTTCGAGGTTGAGATCGACGATCTCGCGGCCCTTCCGTCCGAATCGTTCTTCGAGGTAGGCGCCGAAGAGCGCGTAGTCCAGGTCGAACTCGAGCAGCCGCAGCAGCGCGCCGGTGACGACGGTGTTCTTCACGACCTCGCGCTTGAGTTCACGCAGCGCGATCTGGCGGGCTGGCAGGGGAAACACCTTGATCCCGCGGGCCTCAAGATCACTCGTGTCCACTTTGCCGGTGGTGCTGTCGTACAGTAGGACGCCACCGTCTTTGAGGTTCGCACCGTGGCGCAGGATCGTATCGCGATTGGGCTGCACAGGGGCGTCGGGGTTGGTGTCGAACTCGAGGGCGGCGAGGATGTCGGTGCGGTCATCGCCGTACGAGAGCGGTGGCGTGTCGGACACCACCACCGGGTCGTACTGGTGCGCCCCATAGATCGTCGAGGCGTAGCCCTTTTCCATCGCCAGGACATGCAGCCCGGCCCGGACAAACATCTTGCCAAGCAGATCCGTCACGGTGGTGACCCCGTCGCGAAGCTGGACGCCTCCGACGAGCAGTTTCAGGTTGTTGACGACCACGTTCCGTCGCCCCTCCCGCATAGACACAACATCCCCGGCGTGACGTCATGGTCACGCAAGGGTTTCTAAAGTATAGCATACGCGTGAGCGCCGGTCATTCCGGACGATCCGGGGTGAGGGACTGAAGAGGTCGCTTTGTCTCTCACCCCTGCTTGACCTTGACGACAGCCGGCTGCGAGGGTCGACTCAGAGGATCGATAGCAGTGGCGTTGATCGTGATGTCCGCGTCCACCACCGGCGCATCCTGATTGAACGTTACCGACCAGTTACCCGAGGCGTCAGCGGTAGTCGTCAGCTGTCCGAGCGTCCCCGTAATGTCAAACACGAGGACCTTGCCGCTGTAGTCGAGCCGGACGACGACCTGGTGGCCGGGCGTGGCCCTGCCCCGAATCACGATCGGTGCTCGGACGCGCGAGCCCGCTGTCGGCGTCGAGATCACCGGCGCCGGGACGACGTCGGTCGGCACGAGCGTGAGGCGGGTGCTCGCTTCAGCCTGGTTGGTGATCGTGCCCCGCGTCATGCGCACAAGGATGCGGGCGTTCTGCGCAGTGTCTCCGGGGCGCACCGTATAAGAAGCCGCGTAGGTGCCGGGTTGGTTCTGTGCTTCCCCCATGGGGATCCAGTCGCCGATCCCCTCGATCCGGAATGCCGCCTGGGCACTGGGGTCGCCCGTCATCGTGACGGTCAACACATCTCCGGCGCGCAGCGGTCTCGCCGGATTGACTGTCACCGACCGGATGAGCGATGTCTGCACGATCGCGATCCTGAACTCGAACTGGTCATCCGTGGTGTTGCCCGCGCGGTCCGCCAGGATCAGCCTCACCGTGACCCGGTCGGTCAGTGGGTTTGGCGGGCCGTAGGCGACAGCCGTATCGCCGATCGTCGCGGACGCTGTGACGTCCTGCCCGTTCACGAACAGGCGGGTGGCCGCCGGGTTGATCCCTGATCCTCCCCGATCGTTGAAGGTGATGAGGATGTTCGGCCGGAGATTCTGAATGGCGGCACCCGCCTCGGGAACTCGCTGGACGATGGCCGGTGGCAGCGTGTCGATCGTGAGGGATGTCCGGGCCTGGACGAGCGGGGCGTCCTGCCCGCCGACGCGCAGCCGGCCGAAGATGGCGCCGCTGGTCAGATTGTCCCCGGCGCGAATCATGTAGGTACCCTGGTAGACACCCGGCTGCACCTCGCGCATGGGCAGACCAGCAGCGACGCCCGCGATGTCAAAGGTTGCAGCCCCGCCGGGCGTGCCCCGGAGCGTAACCGTGAGGCCGTCGCCGGCACGCAGCGGTCGCTGCGCGTCGTGGACGAATGAACCGATCCTGGCTGTAGGACCAGGGGCCGGCGGCGGTGTCGGCTGCGCGGCGACGGCGCGGGCGGCCACGTCCAGCACTTGCCCCGTCTGCGGATGAAGCCGCAGGGTTACCTCCATACCGGGCCGCAACTGCTCGCGACCGCCTTCGCGCCCATCGATAATGATGCGCAGGTCGTCCGCAAACGTGAACGTCTGGCCGCCAGCGAGCGCAATCTGCCGGCCTGTTACCACGTCGATGTGGCCGGAGACCTCTCGGATCGAGGCGCGAATGAGGATGGCGCGGCCCGTCGTGTCTCCCGTGATCCGAACGAGGTACCCGGTCCGGATCTGATCGAGGCTGATGGTGGTCTCGCGGCCCGTCGCAACATCCACCTGGATGATCGCCGTGTCTGGAGACACGGTGAACGTGTAGATGCGCGCGTCCCGATCAACGAGAATGCGCTGCGGGGAGGCCTGGGTGTCCACCCGGAGGACGGTCCCCTCCACCACGGCCACGGATGGTGGCGGCGCGGGTTGCGGTGGTGGTGGAGTCGGCTGGGGTGGGGCCGGTGGGCTTGGCGGTGGAGCCGGTGGGCTCGGCGGTGGCGGGGCCGGTGGGCCTGGCTGTGGCGGCACGGGCTGCGACTGCCCGGAGGTAATGTACGCTGTGCGCGCCCGGTCGTCCCAGTCCACGCGCGCGCCCATCGCCTCGCTCACGAACCGCAGCGGCACCAGCGTGCGGCCGCCGACGATCAGCGCGGGTACGTCCAGCATCACCAGGCGCCCGCTCACGTACGCCTGCCGGCTGCCGACGGTGAGTTGGACCTGCGTCGTGCCCCTCACGGCGGTCGCAGTGCTGGTCGCAGGATTCCACTGCACGATCGCGCCCAACCGCTCGAAGACGCCCCGCAATGGGACCAGGATGCGGCCGCCGATGGACGCCGGCGGCTGGTCAAACTGGACCAATGCGCCATCCACGACAACCTGAATTGCCTGGGCCTTTGCTGGTCTTGCCGGGAGTACCCAGAGAACCAGGCTCAGGACCAGTGCGGCCACGAAGAGATGACGAGTCATCTACCGGTTCCTCCTCGGTGACGGACCGATGGGGTCCACACAGATTGTACCCAATTTCCCGGTTTCTGGAGTCTGGTGAGGATGGTAACCCACTACCGGCGCGCGCGCAGGACGCGGGCGCGGCAGGGCATTCTCTCCCCAGGCGCGAAGAGCCCACTTCGCCGTGGCGAGGACCCTCGTTGAACGGTATGAGGACGACCTCTTCCTGGTGAAGGGCGCCGCGGGATGGCTGGCCGTCGCCATCCTCCTCGCCGGCCTGGCGGCCCTCCCGCTGGTCTTCCCCAGAGTCGGGCTGAGCTACCTGCTGTTCATCGCCATCCTCATGGCCGCCAACGTCTGCGTGGCGGTGGGGCTGAACCTCCTGGTCGGGTACACCGGGTTGATCTCGTTGGGACACGCGGGGTTCGTCGCCATCGGCGCCTACGCGTCGGGGCTGCTGATGTCGCGGCTTGGGCTTCCGTGGTACGCGGCCTGGGCCGCTGCCGCAGCCATCAGCGCGGGTTTCGGGTTCCTGGTCGGGTTGCCGGCACTGCGGCTCACCGGCCCCTATCTGACGATCGCCACGCTCGGGTTCGGGATCGCCGTCTATCAAGTGTTAACGAACTGGACGGATCTCTCCGGCGGTCGCATGGGCCTGCCGGTGCGTCAACTCTCGCTGCGCATCGGGGGGCTCAACAGCACTCAGGAGTTGTATTACGTGTCGGTCGGGGCGGCCGTCGCCCTCTCGTGGATCGGTTACAACCTGGCCCGGTCGCACATCGGCCGGGCGCTGGTCGCCATCCGTGACAGCGACATCGCCGCCGAAGTCACCGGCGTGAACCTGACCTGGTACAAGACGCTCGCCTTCGCGATCAGCGCCGGGTACGCCGGGATCGCGGGGGCCATCATCGCCCAGGCCCTGCGCCACCTGGAACCGCAGGCGTTCACCTTCCTCGAATCGATCACCTACTTCGCGATGATCGTCATCGGCGGGCTGGGCACCATCTCGGGGTCGATCATCGGCGCCGTCCTGCTGACACTGCTGCCCCTCTATCTCAGCGGGTTCAGGCAATGGCTGCCCATCATCTACGGCGGCGTGGTCATGCTGATGATGGCGGTCGAACCTGCCGGGCTCTACGGGCGCTGGGTGCGGATCAAGCGGTACTTCACGGCGTGGCCGCTGTGACACAGTTGGGGCAGTATCTGGTAGGTGGGCTGGCGACCGGCAGCCTGTACGCGCTGGTGGCGCTGGGCATCGTCCTTCTCTACCGCAGTTCCCGGGTGTTGAACTTCGCCCACGGCGATGTGGCGACCCTGGCGACATTCTTGGCCTTTACGCTGCTCGGCCGCGCCATCCCTTTCCCCATCGCCATCACCGCCGGCCTGGCCGCCGCCGCTGTGTTGGGGGCTGCATTCTTCTTCTTCATCCTGCGTCCCGCCAAAGAGGCAACGCTGCTCGGGAAGATCGTCATGACCCTGGGATTGGCCCTGGTGTTGAGCGGCGCCATGCAGCTCGTCTGGGGCGCGGACGAACACGTCTTCCCCTTCCCGCTGTCGGACACGAAGGTCTACAAACTCGGGCAGGTAGTCGTCAGCGAGATGAGCCTGGGGACGATTATCGCCGGGCTCGTCCTGATGGGCATCCTGTACGTCCTGGTCCAGCGGACCAAGATCGGCCTGGCCATGCGGGCTGTCGCGCAGAACACGGTCGCCGCCCAGGCGCTGGGCATCCCGGCCCGGCGGATCTACGCGGTCACCTGGGGCCTGGCGTCCGCGCTCGGAGGCGCCGCCGGCGTGCTGCTGGCGCCGGTCGTCTATCTGGATCCCTTCATGATGCTGGACCCGTTCCTCAAGGGCTTTGCCGCCGCGGTCCTGGGCGGGATGGACAGCATGCAGGGCGCCGTGCTTGGGGGATTCCTGCTGGGGATCGTCGAAAGTGTGTTCGCCGGGTACGTGTCCTTCAAGTTCAAGACCACGCTCGCATTTGCCATCATCATTCTGGTCCTGATGATCCGGCCCGAAGGATTGCTGGGCCGAGAGTACCACCGGAGGGCATAAGCACACTGAACCGCAGACTACCAATCAGGGGGGGATTGGCATGAAGACGCTTGTGAGGGTCGCGCTCGCGCTCGTCGCCGTAATGGCGATCGCCGCGACGGCCACGAGCCAGCCCGCCGAACGAGGCGTGACGGCGACAGAGATCGTTGTCGGGACCACCATGCCGTTGTCCGGAGGGGCCGCGTTTTGGGGCGTCCCGATCAGCGGCGCCATGGACGCGTGGTTCAAGAAGATCAACGACGAGGGGGGCATCAACGGGCGCAAGCTCCGGCTCGTCGTCAAGGACGATGGGTATCTGCCGCCGCGCGCCGTGGCCAACACGCGCGAACTCGTGGAGCGGGACGGCGTCTTCGCGCTGGTCTCCTCGCTCGGCACCGCCAACGTGTTCGCGGCCCGGGACTACGTCGTCGAAACGCAGACGATCTGGATCACCCCACTCGCCAGCGCCGACATCTGGGCGGGGTATCGGAACAAGAAGTACATGTTCATGACGTATCCGAGCTACGTCGAAGAGGGCATCTACCTGACGAAATACGCCGCCGAGAACCTGAAGGGGACCAAGTTTGCGGTCTTCTATCAGAACGACCAGTACGGGCTGCCGGGACTGCTCGGGGTGAAGCGCGGCGTCGCGCTGGTCAAGAACGCGAAGTTGGTCGGGCAGGCCTCGTATGAGGTCACCGATGCCGAGGTCGCCGCGCAGGCGCAAAAGCTGAAGGAATCGGGCGCCGACACCGTCGTCCTCTACGCGTCGCCGCGGCACGGTGCACTGATTGTGCGCGAGATGGCCAAGCTGGGCTACCGGCCGACGCTGGTGTCCACGTTCACCTTGACGGATCCTGCGATGTTCGCGCTGGCTGGAGAGGCCTGGAACAACGTCTACCTCGGCGCCTACTTCCCGCTGCCGGGCACCGATACGCGCGTGGACGCCGT
>JBGPLF010000015.1:0-30255 GCA_041486265.1 bacterium | reverse complement strand
GATCGCGGATGCCAGCGCGAGCGCCGGCCCGAGTTGGGCGTCGCGCAGGACCTGGGTCCCCAGGGTCACCGTCCGCCCCCGGTCGCGGTCTCTGACGATCACGCGAATCGCGACCATCGGCGGCAGCGGTCCGAGCCGGCCGCCGATCGCCGCTCGGCGATCCTCCGTGACGATCCCCACCGGCGCGCCGGCGGAGCCAATCTTGAAAGGAAAAGCCGAGCTCTGCACGACGCCGTAGATCACCGCGGGCGTCAGCAGATACCCCGTCCGGCCGCGGTTGAGAAAGGGGTGGCCGAAGGCGAGGATGTCGTCACCCTTTCGGTAGGTCAAGGTCCCGATGGCGACCGCGTTGACATCACCGCGCATCAATTGCACGCCAATCGCGCTCCCGGGCTCGAGCGGCGGCCGCGCGCTCGTGGACGTCCCGGTCGCGGCCTCCACCGGACTGATCCCCAGGGGCTCGAAGAAGGTGCGCATCAAGTCGGCCACGCGCGGGCTCAACCCCGAGAGCAGCAGCGGGCGCGCAAGCGGGACCATGACGGCGACGTGCGGAGCGGCCGCATCGGGGGTGTGCGCCTCTGCGACGGTCGGCCTGATCGCGATCTCAGTGATGGTGCGTCCGGCCGCGGCAATCGGGTGCGGCAGCCGGCGGTTCTCGGCCCGCGACCCGGGTAGCGCCTGCATCATGTCCGCGATCGGGGTAACCAGTCCGAGCGAATGGTCGGCGAACGTCCAGCCAAACCCGATGGCGCCGGCCAGCCGCCCGTTGAGGTACACCGGGCTGCCGCTCATCCCGGCGGCGATGCCGCCGGTGCGGCGGATCAGCGGCCCTGAGGCCCGAACAAGGATCAGGTCCCCGGCGGGTCCGGCGCCCGGCACCACGGCGAGGACGTCAACGTCGAAGGATTCAACCGCAACCCCATGGACGACCGTCCGAGCCTCGCCCCGCATCCCCGGGCGGACTTCCCCAATGGGCATCCACGACGCGGAGGTCAGCGCGGGAGACGCTGAGACCGGGAAAGCCCGAGGTACAGGCGCGGCGGCGATCACCGCGATCAGCCCGACGAGGGCGGCTCGGAACCCGGCGCCGGGGCGCACGGTCACCGGACGATGATAGGGATCCGCTCCGAACCCTGGATGACCCAATCGGTGCGCGCGGTCCGGCCGGCCGGCACGTCGAACCGCGTAAAATCCTGTGGGGTCGTGGGGAGTCCGAAGGGTTGGATCCGCACAGAGATGTCGGTATTCTTCCCGAAGTTCTCGAATAGGCGCAGCGCTGTGTCCAGGCTGTCCACGCCCCAGGGCACGGGCTCGGAGCCGAGCGCCTGGCTCAACTGCGCCTCAGGTGGCGCCCCGGAGGTGTCGCCGGCTGCCCGCACCAGGACGACCGCTGGGCCGCGCGGGAAGTTCCGCGGCACCGGCACCTCGATGACACGGGTCACCGGGTCGTCGGCCAGATACGGCTGCAAGGTGACGCGGACGCGGAGCACGCTCCCAAGGGAGACCTCGCGGGTATCGGTCTCGACATCGACGATCGACGCGGTCATGCGCCGCTTCGTCAGGATCGTCTCGACGGTGAGGTCGTACGGTTCGAGCTTACGTAGGTCGTTGTAGAACGCCAGCTCCATGGCGTCCACGATGTTAAGCACGGACGCGGTAGCCACATCGCGGGTACTGTAGAACATGTCCTCACGCACGATTGCCGAGGGCAAACCCCTCGCGCGGAGCGTCAGCTTGACGATCGCCGTGCCCTCACCCGCGCCCTGATCCCAGGCCTGCTCGGTCGCGGACAGCGCCGCGAGCGGAGCGAACATCCGCGCCATGTCGCGGCGGCGCACAATCTGGGAGCCCATCCGAAGACGCTGGCCGGTGTCCTGATTGGTCACGACCACACGCAGGTTGAACAGCCGGGCCAGCGGGCCCACCGTGCCCGCGATTGCCGCGCCGCGGTCCTCATCGATAATCCCGATCATCGCGCCCAGGTTCCCGACCTTGAACGGCCGCGGCTGCGCGCGGACCACCGTCAGGATCTCCGACGCGGTCAGGATATACTCGACATCGCCCATGTTGTCCCACGGGTGGCCGCAGACGAGCACGCGGTTGCCGATCCGCGTCGTGACGGTGCAGATGCCGCCAAATTCGACATCGCCGCGCACCTGCTCGACCCCGACGGAGCTCCCCGGCACGATAGGCTGGGCCACGAAGTCTCCCCTCCCGCCGTGCCCCTGCAGCAACTCATGCCCCATCGGCTTCATCAACTCGGCCAGGATACGGTTCGCGCGCGGGCTGAGTCCTTTCGTGAACACCTCGACCGCTGGGGTGGCCACCGCGAGGCCGGGGGCGGGCATCGTCGCCAGCGCCCGCGCCTGGAGCGGATCGCCCGCCACGACGACGCGGTCGACAAGCCGCCCGCCAATCGTGTGCGGGCGCGAGGCCTGATAGATCGGCAGGCGCCCGCCCCTGGACGGACGCCTGCCGAGCACCTTCAGCATGTTCTCGATGGGCGTCGCCAGCGCGAGGTCCCGGTTGGGCGTCTGCCAGCTAAAGGCGGCGCTGAGCGCGCCGATCAGCTTGCCGTTGATATATAGGGGGCTGCCGCTCATCCCGGCGGCCGTCCCGCCGGTCTTTTCCACCAGCGGCCCGGACATGCGGAACATGATCAACTTGTCCACACCGACCGGTCCGCCGCCCGACTGCAGGATGTCGACCACTTCAAACTGGAATTCCTCCACCTGCTGACCCCGGACGACGGTCTTGCCGACGCCCCGCATGCCGGGCTTGATGTCGGCCAGCCGCATGATGGGCGGCGTCTGCGGCGTCTGTTGAGCCAACCCGACGACCGGGAAGACGAGCATCAACACCAGCACCAGGACCTGTGCACAGCGCTTCACAACTGATCCCCCTTCCACGCGGTCACGCGGGGTGAAGAAAACGACGGGAACCAACCCCGTCACTTCGCGGATGAGTTCGGAATGCGGGCCGGTTCCCCTGCCTATTTTGGGTCAAGACGCACGACCACGGCACCGAGCTCGCGAATGATCGAACCGGGGTTGACCAGCACCTCGACGACCCGACCGTCCACGGTCGCCCGCGCTGCCACGGCGCGCCCCGTCTGGGTCTTCACGTACACAAGCGCGGTGCCCTCATTGACATCGTCGCCCGGCTTCGCCAGCCCCTCGGCCAGGACCTCACCGCGGATGGTCGCCCGGACGTCAACGAGTGCCTTGGGGGCCGCGGGCGCAACGGCGGCCATCATCGCGACGATGACCGCGGAAGTGAACCCAATTTGCAGAGGCGTCCGCATGCGTGATCCCGTGACGATTATAACATACGGGCTTTGGAGGGCCGGAGTTCACGAGATGAACTCCGCGGGCGGCGCACTGCTCCTCCCGAACCACAGGCGCAGAGCGTCGATGATACGTGCGGCGGCGTGGCCGTCACCGTAGGGATTGCGCGCCTGTGCCATCGCGGCGTGCGCGGCCGGATCGGCCAGCAGGCGTCCGGCGCGTTCCGCGATCCGCTCGCGGGACGTGCCGACCACTTCCACCGTACCGGCCTGCACGGCCTCCGGACGCTCCGTGACGTCGCGAAGCACCAGCACGGGCGTCCCCAGCGCCGGGGCTTCTTCCTGGACGCCGCCGGAGTCGGTGAGGATCAAGTAGGCCTTCGACTCGAGGCGAATGAACGGGCCGTAGTCCGGCGGTTCGATCAGGTGCGCCCGCGGGTGCCCGGCCAGCACCTCTTCCGCCACGCGGCGCACGGCCGGATTGCGGTGCACCGAGAAGACGACGGTCACGTCGGGAAAGCGCTTGAGCAGATCGAGGAGCGCGAGATAGATCTGGCGCAGCGGTTCTCCCCAGTTCTCCCGCCGGTGCGTAGTGACCAGCACCATGCGCCGTCCATCGAGCGGAGGGAGCCCCGGGGGGAGCACGACCTCCGGGCGCCGGACCACGTCGAGCAGCGCGTCGATGACCGTGTTGCCGGTCACGAAGATCCGCTGTGCGGGGACGCCCTCAGCCAAAAGATTGGCCTTCGCCTGCGGCGTCGGCGCGAAGTGCAGATCGGCGATCGATGAGGTCAACCGGCGGTTCATCTCCTCGGGGAACGGCCGGTACTTGTCCCAGGTGCGCAGGCCGGCCTCGACGTGTCCCACGGGGATGCGATGGTAAAAGGCGGCGAGCGCGCCGAGCATGGTGGACGACGCGTCGCCCTGGACGAGGACCATCGCCGGCCGCAGCTCGACGAGCACCGGATCGAGCCGGTCGAGCGCGCGGATCGCGATGTCAAAGAGCGACTGCTCCGGCAGCATGATGTCGAGATCGCGGTCCGGGGTGATGGCAAAGAGCCGCAGCACCTGGTCCAGCATCTCGCGGTGCTGCGCGGTGACCACCACCACAGGCGCAAAATCGGCGCTCTCGCGGAGCCGGGCCACCACCGGCGCCATCTTCACGGCTTCCGGCCGCGTGCCGAAGATCGTCATGACCGGCAGCCGGTCGCCCTTCACCGGCCGGGCAACCTTCTCATCGGGTGAGCAGCCCCATCCCGGCCAGCAGGATCGCCGTGATCACACTCAACTTCACCACGGCGTTGGTGGTCAGAAGCCTCATCCGCTGTGCGCCGACCAGCAAGATCGCAATGATGACCCCCAGCGTCACCATAGCGCCGGTGCGGTTCACGCCGGCCAGCGCCAGCGCACCCAACCCGAGCAGCGCGCTGACCAGGTACAAGAGGAAGACCGTCTGCCGCTGCGTCAGCCCCCGGTCGAGCAGGCGGTGGTGCAGGTGCCCGCGATCGGGGAGGTAGATCGGGCGCCGGTTCCGGGCCCGGCGGAAGATGGCGAACGCCGTGTCGGCGATCGGGACGCCCATGGCGAGGATCGGGACCACGAGCGAGATCGCCGTGTACGATTTGTAGAGACCCATCACCGACAGTCCGCCCAGCACGTATCCCAGGAACATCGAACCCGAGTCGCCCATGAAGATACGGGCGGGATTGAAGTTGTGCCGCAGGAAACCGACGGCGCTTCCCGCCAGCGCGGCCGCCAGCGAGATGGCCACGGCGTCGCGCTTCGCGCTGGCAGACAACAGCAGCGTCATCGCCGCGATCGCGACAATGCCGGCCGCCAGCCCGTCAAGGCCATCGATGAAATTGATGATGTTCACGACCGCGACGACCCAGATGATGGTGAACAGCACGCCCCAGGGCCCGAGCGAGATCGTGCCACCGGTCAAAGGGTTGGTGATGAACTGCGTGGCCAGGCCGAAGGGGATCAGGATCGCCGCCGCGACCAGGATTGCCAGGAACTTCAGCCCGGGGCGCATCCCCCGAATGTCGTCGTACGCTCCGCAGAGGAGCAGGAACGTCCCGCCGAGCAGGATGCCGAGGATCGCGCGATCGGTCCGGACTGTGATCGGAATGCGAATAAACATCCCGGCGTTGCTTCGGACCAGGTCGATGGGGCGCGTGATGACCATCGCCACCAGCGCGGCGGCGATGAAGCCCAGGTAGATCGCCATTCCACCCAGCCGCGGGGTCGGGCGGGTATTCACCCGACGGCCGCCCGGATAGTCGATCGCGCCCAACTGCCGGGCGATGCGACGGATGACCGGCGTGAGGGCATTGGTCACCACCAGCGCGACGAGCGCGACGGCGAGGTACCCCGGGATCGACATCAAGCGCACCGGCCGGCCTCCAGACTCCGCAGGCGCCTACTCCGGCGCGGCTCCGCTGAAGAGCGTGCTGACGGACCGATCCTCGTGAATGCGCCGGATGGCCTCCGAGAGCATGGGAGCGATCGAGACAATGCGCAGTTTCTCGATCCGCTTGGCCGCGGACACCGGGATCGAGTTGGTGACCACCAACTCGCGGATGGGGCTGGCCACCAGCCGGTCGATCGCGGGCCCTGACAGGATCGCATGCGCACAGCAGGCGTAGACTCCTTCGACGCCCCGCGCCACCAGCGCCGACGCCGCCGCCGTCAGCGTGCCGGCGGTGTCCACGATGTCATCCACCAGGATGGCGGTCCGCCGATACACCTTGCCGATGACGTGGGTGATCTCCTTGACTTGGTTGGGGCGGTCCCGCCGTTTGTCGATGATGGCGATGGGCGCCCGCAGTTCGGCGGCGAACTCACGCGCGCGACCGACCCCGCCGATGTCCGGCGAGACGACGACCACGTTCTTGATGCCCTTCTCGCGGAAGTGCGCGCCGAGCAGCAGGCGCGACGGCAGATGATCCAGCGGAATGTCGAAGAAGCCCCAAATCTGGCCTGCGTGCAGGTCCACAGTCAGGATGCGGTCCGCGCCCGCGCAGGTGAGCAGATTTGCCACCAGCTTTGAGGTGATGGGTTCGCGAGGCTTCGTCTTGCGATCCTGCCGCGCGTACCCGAGGTAGGGGATCACTGCAGTGATCCGTCCCGCCGAGGCCCGGCGCAGTGCGTCCAGAATCACGAGCAACTCGATGAGGTGTTCGTTCACTGGCGGCCCGGTCGGCTGGATGACGAACACGTCCTCGCCGCGCACGCTCTCCGCAATCCGCACGGTGACCTCGCCGTCGGCGAACCGATAGGTCTCCATCTCTCCCAGCGGCAGGCCGAGCAGTTCGCTGACCTCTTCGGCGAGACCGGGATTCGCGGAGCCGCTGAAGATCTTTAGACGCGAGGACATCGGCGGCGGGCGCTCATTCGGCGGGTTCGGCGGCCGGCGGCTCCGGCGCCGGGGAGTCGGGCGATGGCTGTTCGGGGACCTCGGACTCCGCCCCCGGTGGTCCGGGCGCGGGTCGCCGCCGGATCACGCGGGCCGGGACCCCGACGGCGACGCCGCGCGGCGGCACATCGCACCGGACGACCGCACCGGCCCCGGTCATCGCCTCGCGGCCGATGACCACGGGCGCGATCAGCATGGAGTCGCTGCCGATGAAGGCGCCGTCCTCGATGACGGTCTGGTGCTTGTTCTTTCCATCATAGTTGCAGGTGATCGTACCGGCCCCGATGTTGACGCGCTCACCCACCGTGGCGTCGCCGAGGTAACTCATGTGGTGGACCTTCGTTCGGTCACCGACCGTCGAGCGCGTCATCTCCGCGTAGTTCCCCACTTCGACGAAACGCCCAAGACGGACGCCGGGGCGCAAGTGGCTGTAAGGCCCGATGCGGGTGCCCTCGCCCACAGAGCTGGCCGTAACAGTCGAGGCAATGATCGTGACACGGTCGCCGATCTCGGCGTCCACCAGCCTGGCGTTCGGCCCGATGGAGCAGGCTTCGCCGACCACCGTGCGGCCCTCCAGCGAGTTCCCGGGATGCAGGATGGTGTCGCGTCCCACGCGCACGCCCGCGTGGACGTACGTGTTCTGGGGATCGATAACCGTCACACCAGCTTCCATCAGCCCCGCGAGCAAGGACGCGCGCATGGCCGCCTCCGCCTGCGCGAGTTCGGCGCGGCTATTGATCCCGGTGGCCTCCTGGCTGAATCCCACGACCACCGCCGCCACAGTGTGTCCGCCCTCGAGCATAGCGCCGATCGCGTCGGTGAGATAGTACTCGCCCTGCGCGTTGGCCGGCGTCAGCGCGTGCATGGCGTCCCGCAGCGCGCCAACTTCGATGGCATACATCCCGGCATTGACCTCACGGACGTCCCGCTCTTCAGGTGACGCGTCGGGTTCCTCGACGATGCCGCGCACATTGCCGTGCGCGTCGCGCAGTACCCGGCCGTAGCCGGTCGGATCGTCGCGCAGGTCAGTCAGGATCGTGGCCGCCGCGCCCTGCGAGTGGTGGTGCGCCACCAGCGTCCCGATCGTTTCGGCGCGCAGGAACGGCACGTCGCCGTAGACGATGAGGACCGTGCCGGTGAAATCCTCCAGATGCGGCAGCACCTCCATGACGGCATGGCCGGTGCCCAGCTGCTCGACCTGCACCGCGTATCGCACGCCCTCGCCCAGGGCCGCGCGCACCTGGTCGCCGCCGTGACCGACGACGACGATCGGGGAGGCGATGCCGACCTGGGCCAGGGTGTCCAGGACATAGGCGATCATCGGCCGGCCGCAGATCCGGTGCAGGACCTTGGGAAGCGCGGAGACCCTCCGCTTCCCCTCGCCCGCGGCCAGCACGACCGCGCCGATCGCTTGCATCCCTGCGCGCCAGCGCGGCGCTCAGTGTGCTGAGCGCTCCAGCGTTGGGATTCTTGCCGGTGCGGAGGATTCCTCCGGCCCGGGAGCAGAAGAGACCATGTATTCGGCGCGAGCAGAGGCCTACGACAGCGCCCGCAGTCGGGGGACGCGCGTGTAGACCAGCGCCGCCAGGCAGAGTGCGATTGACGCCCCGAGCACGACCGCGGCGGTCTCTCCCAGATGCTCCGCGGCCGCGCCGATCCATAGCGCGCCGATGGGCATTGAGCCGAAGAACGTGAGGCCGTAGATGCTCATGACGCGCCCGCGCAATGCATCTGGCACCTGTGTCTGCACCAGGACATTCGCCAGATTCATGACCAGGATGGTGGCCGCACCAACCCCGGCCAACGCCAGCAGCGACAGCGGCAGTTGACGCATGAACGCGAACACCAGCAGCGTCACCGGGAAGGCGAAGGTGCCGATGGTCAGTAACCGGCCCTTGAATTCATACTGGCTCAGCGAGGCGATCAGCAGCGCGCTACCCAGCGCCCCAGCCCCACGTGCCGAGAAGAGCAGGCCGTTGATCCGGGCGTCGCCGCCCAGGATATTGACCGCCCAGGCCGGGATCAATGTCATGAAGGATATCCCGAACAGGCTGGTGATCGAGACCACGCCGATCAGGGTCCGAATCACCGGGTGCGAAATCACGTAGGAGATCCCTTCCTTCAGGTCGGCGCGCGCCGACGTCCGGCGCACCGGTCCCTGCAGCCGTGGCAGACGCATCAACGCCAAGGCGGCGATGACCGCAAGAAACGAGATCCCGTTGAGCGTGAAGCACCAGCCCGGGCCGAAGGCAGCGTAGGTCACACCGGCGATGGCCGGGCCCACCACCGTGGCCGAATTGAACATGGTCGCGTTGAGCGCGATCGCGTTCGTCAGGTCCTCGCGCTCGACCAGCTCGGTGACCAGGGCCTGCCTGGCGGGCGCATCGAACGCGTTCGCCGCGCCGAGGCAGGAGGCGAGCACCAGGATATGCCATGGCGCGACCACGCGCAGGAATGCCAGGGCCGCCAGCACAAACGCCAGGACCATCATGGTCGTCTGCGTGACGAGCATCAGCGTCCGGCGGGGCACCCGGTCGGCGATAACACCGCCGTACAGGGTGAACAGCCAGATCGGGATCCCCGCGGCAAACCCGACGTAGCCGAGGAAGGCGGGCGACCGCGTTAGTTGATAGACCAGGAATCCCTGGGCGGTCGTCTGCATCCAGGTCCCGAAGAGCGAGACCAGTTGTCCGGAGAACCACAACCGGTAGTTGCGGTGCTTGAGTGCGGCAAACGTCCGGCTCATACGAACCCGCCGAAGATGGCGTGGCCGGCGCGCATCCAGAAGCAGCCCGCACCGGTAAAGCCTGCGTCGGTGAGCCAACGGAGTTGATCAGACAGGCGTGACGGCTGATCGTACGCATTGACCTCCGAGCCGTCGAGCGCGATGTAGCGGCATGCCGGAAACCGCTCGAGGACCGCCCGGGCCAAAACGCCCGCACCGGCGCCCAGCTCGACCGCCGCAAAGCCCTCCTGCGGGCCCGCGGGGATCAGGCTGCAGATCGTCTCAACCTGCTCGTCGCGCGCGGGGACAACCACGTCCCCAAAATCCGCAATCCGCGAAATACTCAGAGTCGACTTCCGTCCATCGCCGGCTGCTCTCGTCGCGCGAACACGCGTCGCCCTCGCTCATGGTCGCAGGTCAACTAAGCGTTCAGCTCTTCTCGCCGAAGGCCGCCCGGTACTCGCCCTTGTACAGTGCTTCCAGGTCCTTGTAGGCTGGCTCCTCCGTCTGCCCCGCTGGCTGCGCCGCTTCCTTTATCGATCCAGGCGACCCTTCCACATCTCATTCGCCCCCGGGCGCACCAGTTCGTAGACCGCGATGCGCTGTCCGCCGCGCGCCTCGAAGCTGAAGCAGGGGCCGTGCGGGATCTCGAGTTCCCGCCCGCCCGTAACGCCGCGGGCTTTGAGCGCTGTCACGCTCTTCTTGAAGTCGGCGACGCGGTAGATGAGGACTGGCACTTGGCCTTCCAGGTGCTCGGACAAGAGCAACGCTGGCCCCTGCTTGCAGAGTCTGACGCAGGCCACGACGGTGCCCATGCCGCGGATCTTCCACACGAGATCGGCGCCAAGTGCTTGGATGTAATACTGAAGCGTGGCCTCGAAGTTCCGCGCGGGCATGTACAGAAAGTCGAGCGAGAGAAACACGGTCTATCTGACGATCTTCACGTTGAGCATGGGCGTCTGCAGGGCGCCCCACAGGCGGAGCCAGAGCGGTAGGTACATCTCCGTGCCACGAGCCGTGCTGATGTCGCCCAGATCAATTACACGTGTCCAGCCGAACCATGTCTTGAGGATCTCTGTGACCTGAGCCTTGGCCGCCGCATCGTTGCCGCTGACGAAGACATCGTGATCACCGCCGCCGATCTGGGACGGGTTCACCATGAGGTGACAGTTCACCGTATTGAGCGTCTTGACGACCTTGACGTCTGGAAGGGCGCGCTGGATCTGCTCACCCACTGAATCCGTGTTGCACAGGGACAGGGTCGGCGGCATGCCTTTCGAGAAATCGAGTGGGTTGGATACATCAATCAGCACCTTGGCCTTGAGGTTGCGCTCTCCCGCCAACTTGAGGGCCTCGAGCGAGCCGGTGCCGGCGGTGCAGTTGAAGACGATCTCGCCGTGCGCGGCGGCGTCGGCGAAAGACCCGGCCCGGACCTTGCCGCCGATCTTGCTGAGCCACTCCTGGAGTTTGCCGGGATTGCGGGTGCCGACCACCACGTCGTGCCCCAGTTCGACCAGCTTCGCCCCGATGGCTTGCCCGACCATTCCCGACCCAAGGACACCAACCTTCATGTGCTTGCCTCCTTAGAAGCCGGCGACGGTAGGAAGGATCTCCCTCTCAAGCGATGGCAGCGTGTGTAGACAGATCTGTCTATCTGGTGCTCGCAATGTAGCAGACAGGTCTGTATACTGTCAAGCCGGAGGGTTTCAAGATGCCTGGCGCAACGGCGACGGCCCGCTCCACACGAGAACGCATCCTGGACACGGCCGGCCGCCTGTTCTATCGCGACGGCTTCCAGGCCGTCGGGATCGACAAGATCGTCGCCGAGTCCAGGGTGGCCAAGATGACACTCTACCGCTACTTCCCTTCAAAAGACGACCTGATCGTCGCGTACCTCGAGCGCGCCAACCATCAGTTCTGGGACTGGCTCGACCAAGCGATCACGCGCGTCGCCGATCCCAGGGCGAAGCTCCTGACCGTCTTCGAGGCCGTGGGCAGGCTGGTGACCAACCGCCAGTGCCTGGGGTGTGCCTTCCAGCGAACAGCGGGCGAGTTCCCCGAGTTGGGGCATCCGGCTCATCGCGTGGCGTTGGCTCACAAGAAGGCTGTAAGGAGCCGGCTTCGTGATCTCGCGCGACAGGCCCGGCTACGCGACCCGGAAACGGTGGCGGACATGCTCCTTGTACTCATGGACGGCGCATGGGTGGCCGTGCGGATGTTCGGTCCGAAGAACCCCGGGGTATCTGTCGCCCGAGCCGCCAGTACCTTGATCGACGCTCACAGCGACCGTGTCATCGTCCCGTCATAGGCGACGGTATACTCAAGGTAGCATGGCGAGTATGCGGGCCGAGGGGCAGGACACCCGGGATGGAAGATGCACCTCTTACTTGTAGAGGACGATGAAGCGCTCGGGACACTCGTGCGTCGGGGGTTGGAATCCTCCGGCTATCACATCGATTGGGAACGTGATGGTGCCGAGGCCTACGATCGCGCTTCCTCGGGCGCCTACGATGCCTTGATTCTGGATCTCATGCTGCCTGGCCTGGATGGCCTGGAGCTCCTGCGTGCGCTGCGTGAAGCCGGGGTCTTGACACCGGTGCTCTGCCTGACGGCGCGCAGCAGCCTGGGTGATCGGGTCACCGGGCTCGACGCGGGCGCCGACGACTATTTGACGAAGCCGTTCGCCTTCGAAGAACTGCTGGCGCGCCTCCGCGCCCTCTTGCGGCGACCTTCCGATCTCGTCATTCCTGAGGTCTTGAATTGCGGCTCTGTGCGGTTGTGGCCCGCAGATCGCGTCGTTGCCGTCGACGGTCACCCCGTGGATGTGCCACCGCGGGAGTTCGATCTCCTCGAGTACTTGCTGCGCCACGTCGGGCGCACCCTCTCGCGCGACATGATCGCGGATCGGATCTGGGGGACCGAGATGATGCCGGAGGCCAACGTCGTCGATGTCACAGTCTCTCGTCTGCGCCGCCGGCTCCGGAAGGTAGGGTGGCACGGTGAGATCGTCGCAATCCCACGGATGGGATACCGGCTTGCAGCGCCGAACGGGGAGGTCTCCCGTTGACCGGTCTGGTTCCGGAGTCCCACCGGCGGCTTCTCCGAAGGAGCCGCTGGCGCATCGCCGTCTTCGGAGCGTTCATCCTGACGCTTGGGCTGACCCTCCTGTCTGCCGGCGCATATGCCGTCGTCCAGAAACGGATGTACATCCATCTCGAGGAAACTCTGGTGCGGGCGGCTCACCGCGCAAGGGAATCCGGGGCGCCCGCGGGCCCCGTCCTGCTCGTCGATGAGCGCGGTCGCTGGCTAGGCGGCCTGTCTCCCGCCGAATGGACAGTCGAAGGGCGCCCGGGCATGCGGATCGTGGAGGACCCAGTGTTGGGGCCTCTGGCCCTGCTGGAACTGGGATCCGCTGGAGGCGAGCCGCAGGCGGTGGCCACGCTGGCTCAGCGGGAGATCAGGAGCGCAAACGATTTCCTGCGCGTCCTGATCGCCATGACGCTGGTCGGGGGAGTCATCGGACTGCCAATCGGGTATGCGCTCGCGGGCCTGGCACTGCGTCCCATCAGCGAGGCCGTGCGGGAGCGGAGCGAATTCGTCGCGCTGGCCTCCCACCAGTTGCGCACCCCACTGTCCGTCATCCGTACCTCGGCTGAGTTGGCGAAGACGGGCAAGGGAGTGAGCCCGGACGAGGCGCTCGCGACGATCCTGGGGCAGGCCGAGCGGATGGAGACTCTGGCGGCGCGGCTGACCGCTCTGGCCCGGGCCGAGACGAAAGTGGAAGAGGGACACGGCCAGGGAGATCTAGTGGATACAGCCGAAACGGTCGTCGCAGCTCTGGCGCCTGCCGCCGCTCAGGCCGGCGTCACGCTCGACGTCGATGCCCCGAGGCCGGTCGGGACGCGCCTCGGTACAGACGAGCTGACCGACCTGCTCACGCCACTCGTCGAGAACGCCATCCGCTTCTCGCCGCGAAGAGGGAACGTGACTGTACGGGTGCTGCCGGATGGGGGCAACGCCATTGCTGAGGTTGCCGATCAGGGGCCGGGTATTGCCCCCGAGGACCTGCCCCATGTCTCCCGTCCTTTCTTCCAGGGGCGTCGGGCCCGCGGAGGGTTTGGGTTGGGTCTGGCCATTGCCCAGGCCATTGTTGACCGCCATCGGGGCCGCCTCTCGATTGTGAGTACCCCGGGTCACGGGACGACGGTCCGTGTGATTCTCCCGGGACTGCCTCAGTCGGCATCGTCAACCCTTACGAATTCTCATAAGCCCTAGACCGACGTCACATACGCATCTGCTGTGGGGGCGGACTCGCGTCCCTGCCTGGCGTGTCACTGTCGTGTCATGACCTTCGCGTATAGTGACCATCGCAGGCGGAACATACCAAGAAAGGAGGTAGATGGGATGCAGATGCTCGTGGCGGTCTTCGCCGCAGCCGCCATGCTGCCGGACGATCGGCCAGGATGAGGGCTCCGTCGAAGGTCGGAGGGCGGCGCCGGCCGCTGGTCGGCACGCCTTCGAGGGGAAGGGAAAGAGGTTCATCATGAAAGCACACAAGGAGGAAGTGAGATGAAAAAGCTAGCAGCGATTGTTGCGTTCTCCGCAGGATTACTGGCGTTCGTTCCGTTGACGTTCGCCGCGTCATGGACGCTCTATCTCCCGCCGCAGGCGGAGATGTTCCCGTCCCCGGGCGAGGGCACACTCAATGTGAAGCTGTACCTGCCTGCTCAGGCGGAGGTCTTTCCATCCCCGGGCGAGGGCACACTCAATGTGAAGTTGTACATGCCCGCCTCAGATCAGGCCGCCACCACCATCGCCAGCCCACAGGATGAGACGCAGCAGCGAGCCGCGCACGAAGACATTCTGCTGTGATAATGCTCGCGTGTTGGTGAACGTCGGTTGGGGGGCGAGTGGCGGTGCCACTCGCCCCCGGCCGTTTCGATTGCGCTCCTCCCCGCGTGTCATCGCCCCGTCATGGCGCTGCCGTATGGTGCCAATTGAGCAAAACGGTAAAGGTTACGGCGGCGATTTCGATGACTGATCTCGGCTTCGAGCCGCCGTCGATCCTGGGGGTGCTTCGCACCCAGAATCAGGCTCAGATCGAGTTTCAGTTCACTGCTCGTCGCGCACAGTGATCACTACACACGGAACGGTTTCTGGACCGCGGCCGTACTGGGCAGAGAGGAATGGTCGCAATGTGGGCACACAAGTCCGGCATGCTTGAGCGAGCGGGCCTGGGATATCGAACGGTCCTCGTCCTCGTCTTCGCGGCCGTGTTCGGCGCGCTCTTCGGCGCCGTTCTCCTCCCGCAGGTTCACACCGCCACCCCGGCCTTATCCTCGCAGCCGGCGCCTGCCGCCCTCACGCCGTCCAGGGCACAGGCCCCGTCAGCGGTATCGCCCCGCGCCGCGGACGACCGCCCGGGGATGACGCCGGAAGAATCGGCCATCATCAATGTCGTCAACACAGTCCGCCCGACGGTGGTCAACATCAACACCGAGTCGCAGGTTCAGACCGTGTTTGGCATTTTCCCGGCACAGGGTGCCGGCTCGGGGGTCATCGTCCAGGCCGACGGCTACACCCTGACCAACAATCATGTAGTAGAGGGCGCCACCGAGATTCGCGTCACGCTGGCGGACGGCAAGATGCTCGCGGGGAAGATCGTGGCCACGGATCCCGTGACGGATCTCGCGGTCATCAAGGTGAACGCGCCGCAGCCTCTTCCAGCGGCTCAACTGGGCAACAGCGGGAACCTCCAGGTCGGGCAACTCGTGATCGCCATCGGCAATCCGTTCGGACTCGGCAGCACCGTCACGACCGGCGTGGTGAGTGCGCTGCACCGCAGCCTTCGGCTCCCGAATCTCGCCGTCGAGAACCTGATCCAGACGCCCGCGGCGATCAACCCGGGGAACAGCGGCGGCGCGCTGGTGGACAGCTCCGGGCGCGTGATCGGCATCAATACCGCCATCATCCCCAACGCCCAGGGGATAGGATTCGCGATCCCGAGCGACGTGGCTCGATCGAAGATGACGCGGCTCATCGCTGGAGGTGTGTAAATCCATGAACGCGAGATCGTCGGGTACGCTGCGTGGGACATTGCTGCGCCACCTCATCGCCTGGGGATTAGTGGCAGTCTTGGTCGTCGGCCTGGGGCCGCCTGCCAGGGCCGCCGACGGGACGCTCGTGCTTGCCGCGCTGCAAGTCCTCGAGCGCACGTACGTGGACCCGATCCATCCAGTCGATGTGCTGAACGCGGCGGTTTCAGCCTTGCGTGAGGCGACAAGTCAGAGCCAGGAGGTTCTTCCGCCCATCCCCGCCGGGGACACGGAGGAGCAGGCCGACGTGGCATTCATCGCAGAGTTTGAGCGCGCGGTCCAGGCCGGAACGATCTCCGAGACGCAGCTCGCCTATGCCGCGACGCGGACGATGCTCGCATCGTTCCACGATACCCATACGTTCTATCTGGCCCCGGCTCAGTGGGCGCAGTTCCGCCAGGAACTCACCGGCAATCCTGGGTTCAGCGGAATCGGCATCGTCATCACCTCGCAGGCCGACAATACGGGAGTGCGCTGGGTCTTTGTGGAGGATGTCTTCCCCGGGTCTCCGGCAGCGAGCGCGGGCCTGAAGCGGTTCGATCGGATCCTTCAAGTCGGCACCACCTCCCTTCGAAACGCGACATCCGCCCAGGCGAGCCAGGTGATTCGTGGCCCGAGTGGATCCGTGGCAGAGCTCACCGTCCAACGGGGGGAGCAGGTGTTGAGGATCCCCGTTGCGCGGGCACCGATCCAGGCCGAACCGGTGGCGGTGCGGCTCATTGAACCAGGGATCGCCTACGTCCGCCTGTTCGGGTTCAACCAGGGGGCCGGCCGCAAGCTCAGCGCCGCGCTGGAGGATCTCAGCGCCAGGAACCCGCTGCGATCGATCGTCCTCGATCTGCGCGGCAACCCTGGAGGGTTGATCACTGAGGCTGCGCGCGTCGGAAGCCTCTTCCTACCCCCCGCGACGACGCTGGCCAGAGTCACCGACCGGGAGCATGGCCCTGGCTTGCTGCGGACATCGGGACCATCGCCGTTCGCGGGCATTCCCATGGCCGTCCTGGTGGATCGCGGCAGCGCGTCAGGATCAGAAATCGTCGTGGGCGCACTGAAGGACTACCACAGGGCAACGATCATCGGAGACCGGACCGCGGGCGCCCTGGGTGGGGCCGTCGGCGCGGCGCTTCCCGAAGGCGGCATGTCCGTTACGGTGCTCCGGATATCGACGCCGCTGGGAACACAGGTCGAGGGGGTGGGCATCGTGCCCGACACTCCGGTCACGCTGACGGAGACCGACATGGAACGAGGCGCAGATACCCAACTGCAGGCGGCGCTCCAAATGCTTGGGGCGACGGGTACCTACGGCCTGCTCGACGCAGCATAGGTCGGAACCCCGCGTGCCTGGCCCCACGTCGCGTGGATTCCGGCGCTTGTCGATAGTAGGCAAACATCATGCTGCGATCGAATGCACCAGGCGTCGTTTCAACATGTACGAGGGGTCCGGGGGGAGATCGATGAAAAACCAGCGGGCAAAGCTCGGCTCGGGTGAGAAGACCGGGGTCAGCCGCCGCGAGTTTGTTCGAGAAGCCGCCGCGCTCGCCTTGACGGGCTCGGGCCTCGGGCACCTGGCCGCGGCCCTTCCAGGCACCGTTCTGGTCCCCCGGGCTCAGGCGGGCGCGCCGCCGATCAGCATTGCCCAGGCCGGGACCGGAGGGTGGTTGTCCAAGGCTCCGCTGCCCTTCGCTCGAACCGAAGTGAGCGTGGCGGAGCTCAACGGAAAGGTGTACGTGCTCGGCGGCTACGCCTTCGGCCGGGTCGACCAACCGTTCAACCAGGAGTACGATCCGGCCGGCGACAGATGGCGTGACCTTGCCCCGATGCCGCGCGGGCTCAATCACGTTGGCGTCGTCGGCTTCAATGGCAAGATCTATGTCTTCGGAGGATTCATCGAGCAGAATCGAAACGCCATCAGCGACACATTCGAATATGACGTCGCGCTCGACCGCTGGCGGACCCTGACCCCGCTCCCGGCGAAGCGTGGGGCGATCGCGGTTGTCCAACTGGACGGAACGCTCCACCTCGTCGGCGGGCGCGACGAGACCAGCGTCGGGACACACAACGTGTATGACCCGGGCACCGGTTCGTACAGCGAACGGGCGGCCCTGCCCAACGGGCGCGACCACATTGGGCTTGTCGTGGTGGACGGCAGGATTCACGCCATCGGAGGCCGGTTCAACACCTTTGACTACAACACCAACCTGCATCACGTGTATGATCCGGCGACCAATACGTGGCAGTCGCGGGCCCCATTGCCGACCGCCCGCAGCGGTGTGGCCGCCGCCCTGCTCGGAGGCCGGATCTTCGTGTTCGGCGGCGAGGGGACCGGCCACGTGTTTTCCGAAAACGAAGCGTACGATCCGGCTGTGGATCGGTGGACGGCGATGGTTCCCATGCGAACGCCGCGCCACGGGACCGGCGCCGCTGTCGTCGGGAATGTGATCTATATTCCAGCGGGAGGCCTGACCAACGGAGGGAGCCAGCCCTCAGCGGCTAACGAAGCCTTCGTCCTTTCTTGATTGGAGGCCACGTGGCGACGGCGGAGTCATTTGAGCAACTCGATCGCCCGCAGTCCCATACCAGAAGGCCGGGGGCCGGTTCAACCGGGATACCGCCTGCTGAACCGACCGCCCGCGCGCCTCACAGCGGATGGAGCATCCCGCCACATCGTCGTTTCTATGCCGCGACCGCGACCGGGGCGATCGCCTCCACCTCGATGTTAAACCGAACTTCTTCGCCGACCAGGAGTGCACCGAGCTCCAGCGCCTTGTTCCAGGTGAGGCCCCAGTCCTTCCGGTTCAGCTTGCCCGCCGCTGCGCCACCGGCCCTCCAACTACCCCAGGGGTCAGTCATGGGCTCCGTCGTCTCGACTTCAAAGCTGACCGGACGGGCCTGGTCCCTGACCGTCAGATTGCCCGTGATCACGTAGCGGCTGTTGCCCCGCGACTGGACGTTTGTGCTCCGGAAGGTGATGGTGGGGTAGTTGGCAATGTCGAGGAAATCAGGGGAACGCAGATGTTCGTCTCGCTGCACCTCCGCGGTGTCAATGCTGGCCGCATCAACGGTCGCCTCAAGACCCTTCAGCTTGCCGTCCTCTGCCTCGATCGTACCGCTGACCTTCTTGAACCGTCCCCGCACCGTCGACAGGCCCATGTGCCGCACGGCGAACTCCAGACTGCTGTGACTGGGATCGATATTCCACTTCATGAGTTCCGCCCCTCTCTGCCCGCACGGGGCATCTTCCGTTTAGATAGTTACTTCTCTTTCGTAATACATCGTACCGCGAGGACTTCCTCTTGTCAAGTCGCTTCTCTTCTGTTAGCATCTTCTTCAGGAGGGATCCGACGTGGGTGGTCATCGGTCCGAGGAGATTCAGCGTATCTGTCCCCTCTACCACCGCGCCATTGAGCTCATAGGAAAACGGTGGACGGGCGCCATTGTGCGGGCCCTCATGGATGGCCCCAGGCGGTTCTCTGAGCTCCTGGAGGCCGTGCCCGGGCTCCATGACCGGCTGCTGTCGGAGCGGCTCAAGGAACTCGAGACCGAAGGGATCGTCGAGCGGCGGGTCTATCCCGAGACGCCTGTGCGCGTAGAGTATGAGCTCACGGACAAGGGGCGAGATCTTGAGCGTGTTGTGACCGAAGTGAAGCGCTGGGCGGACCGCTGGCTAGGAGGCCGGCACCGTCAAGTGAGTCGGGTGTAAGCCCTCCAGGACTAAGGGCGAGCGTCATCCTTGACAACAACCTCGTAGTGCCGCACCCGGCGGTCAAACTGGGTCAATAGAGCAGCCGCTTCATCGGCGACGACGGCTTCCTCAAGGTCGGCTCCGGCGAATCCCCGTATCGCATCGAGCGACCGCCACCAGGTGATGACGATGATCTCAACCGCGTCGGAGGCACCCCGCTCGAGGAGCATTGCACCCGCGTATCCTTCCACTTTCCTCACTGTCGGCAAGACATCGGTCCTCAGGTGGTCCACGTAGGCGGGGGCCTGCGCGGGCGTCGTGTGCGCCGACCAGAAACGGGCGATCATCTGGCACCACCCATCGGGGGAGCGTCGGACGGTTCATTGCCGATGACGACCGTCCAGGACCGAACCTCCCATCGGGTCACCAGTCCACTGGTTACATAAGGGTCTTTTCGGGCGAAGTCTTCAACGACCGAACTGTCCCGTGCTCGAAACACGAGCAGTGCTCGATCCGTTGGATCGCTCAACGCGCCGGCCAGGAGCAGCTCGCCCCGGCGATGCGCCTCCCGGGCGAGTCGAAGATGATCTTCCCGGTACGCCGCCCTACGCGACACATAGTCGTCGACGACGTAGTAGAAGAGCGCGTAATAGTTCATCCCGTCACCTCCATGCCATATCACCTCTCGCGCACTCTTCGGCGGCTTCACGTGTGGTTAGGACGGCCATGGTTAGGTGCGCACGGGACCATAGAGAGTCATGGTTTCGTCAGGTTGCGGCGCCCTGTCCGCGGCGGTGGGAAGCTGACCAGCAGTCCGTCCGCCGCCACCTGGAAGAGCGCCTCGGCGTCCGACAGACCGGGCAAGCGACGCCGACCCAAGCTGCGGAACCGGATGCCGGTCGGCACCGATCCCCCGACTGCTGTCCTTGTCTCGCCGGAAATGACGATCTGTCCCCCATGGGCCGCCGCGCAGACGCGAGCCGCGGTGTGGACGGCCAGACCGATGTAGCCGACATCGGTGAGCGTGGGGCGGCCGCTATGGATCCCGATGCGAACCCGGACTTCGAGATCGTCGGGCCAGCCTCGGTCGCCGAGCGCACGCTGGATGGCCGCTGCCGCCTCGACGGCTTGGACGGCGCGCTCGAAGACCGCGAAGAACTCGTCGGCGCGGGCGTCGATCTCGCGGCCGCCCGCTCGCGACACCGCTGCGCGAAGAATACCTCGGACGTCGCTCAGCAGGTCGCGATAACGGTCGCCCAGTTGATGGAGTAGGCTGGTGGAGGCTTCGATATCGGTCATCAGGAGGGTGACAAACCCGGTAGGGAGCGCCGCCGCGTCCGTTGCAGTTGCCCGAACCTGGCCGTAGGCACGGTCGTGTTCGACGACGAAGCGCACGGCGGCCAGCACGGTCTCCGCGAGGTCCGGATCGTCGAGAACCATTGGATCGTGCACGAGCGCCGTCATGGGCCGACCGTGGCGCTCGAGATAGGTCACGACGCGCGGCTCCTCTTCGGCGGGGAGCGGGACTGGCTTGCCCGTGCCGTCCAGGTACGCCCCGGATGCGTCCGACCAGTGGAGGACGGTGAGGGTCGGGTCCCTGAGGACGCTTCGCAGACGTTGTTCAAGTTCACCGGGCGCCCCGTTCCGCCCCAGCTCGATTACGAGGCGACCGGCCGTCGCGTGTTTCTGCTCGATTTGCAGCTGGCCGGTGATAAAGCCGACGGGCACAATGCCGTACTTCTTCGCGGCGTTCAGCAGCCGCTTGAGGGCGCGCTCCCGGGCAGGATCGTTCTCGAACGCGACCTGGTTGAACCGGGCGAGCGCGTTCCGCACGTGCGCCTCATCGTGGATCGGCAGCCGCCTCCGGCCGCGAGAGTCGACGTAGGCGAAGGCGCTGCCCGGGAGGCTGGCACGCTTGCTGGCGTCAAGCCGGGACATGCCCCAACAATAACCGTCTGCCCCGGGCACGTCTACGCGGTCGGCGTTGATCGGCCACGCATGCGAGTTCCTCCGTTGAAGTTTGGCAGCCCTTGAGGAAGGAGTTAACCTACGATCTTCGAGCCTTGACTGGGGATCGTTCCTGCCAGGGCCAGACGCGCATCTTGCTCGCCCCAGATCCGGGCTATCCGTTCGTCAATTCCGAGGATCGGGGGTGTCCCGAACTGAGTTGAAATTCGGGGAGCAACGGCCAGCGTGGTGAATTGAGTTCTGACCAAAGAAACGCAAGACACCACGCGAAGGAGGCTGCTCCATGTCCACGGTACTGCGAACGAAGTTCTCCAGCAATGGGCAGACGGCGCCGGCGGCCATCGAGGGTTTGGATACTCGGGTCGCGCTGATTCAGGCCTTGATCCCTCTGGGCCTCCACGCCGTCGAAGACGTCCTCCAAGACGAAGTGCAGACCTTGGCCGGCCGGCGGTATGCGCGAGAGGATGGGGCCCCGCATCTGGTGCGGTGGGGCCGGCAGCGGGGCTCGGTCTACCTCGCCGATCAGAAGCTCCCGATTCTGGTCCCTCGCGTGCGCAACCGGCAGGCTGGACTCGAAGTGCCCTTGCAGAGCTACCAACAGCTCCAGCAACCGCGGGCGGCTGACGAGGGGATGCTGCGACGACTTCTCTACGGGCTGAGTTGCCGCGACTACAGCACCGCGGCCGAGGCCGTCCCGGAAGCCTTTGGGCTGAGCCGGTCCAGCGTCTCCCGGCGGTACATCCGGGCGACGGCCCGGAAGCTCCAGGCCCTGCAGGAGCGGCGCCTGGACGCCGACGACCTGGTGGTGCTCCTGCTGGACGGGAAGACCTTCGCCGACGATACCATGGTGATCGCGCTGGGGATCACCCTGCGCGGGGAGAAGGTGCTGCTGGGCTTCGTGCAGACCGGCACGGAGAATGCGACCGCCTGCGCCGCGTTCCTCCGCGGCCTCCTCGATCGCGGGCTGCGGGTAACCGATGGCGTGCTCGTGGTGCTCGACGGCAGCAAAGGGCTGCGCCGGGCGGTCCAGGATGTCTTCGGACCTCAGGGCCAGATCCAACGCTGCACCTGGCACAAGCGCGAGAACGTGGTGGCCTACTTGCCCAAGCACCTGCAGCCAGCCTGGCGGGCGAAGCTGCAGCAGGCGTACCGGCAGACGACGTATGCGGCCGCACACGCGGCGTTAACCCGGCTCCAGGGCGAGTTGCGGCGGCTCAACGAGGACGCGGCGCGGAGCCTCGCCGAGGGGCTGGACGAAACCCTGACCCTCCATCGGCTGGGTCTGGCCGACCGGCTGGGCGTGAGCCTGCTCACGACCAATGGGCTGGAGTCCGTCATGGCCCTGGTGGAGCAGCGGGTGGGTAAGGTCGACCGCTGGACGACCAGCGACCAGAAACAGCGCTGGCTGGCCACGGTGTTGCTGGAGATCGAGCCACGGCTGCGACGGCTGCGTGGGTATCGGGCCCTGCCGCAGTTGCGAGTGGCGCTCCAGCAGACAGTCAAGCAGGGAACAGAAGCGAAGGTCGCGTAATGAGCGCTGGCCGTTGCTCCCCGAATTTCAACTCAGTTCGGGACACCCCCCGAGGATCTGCATACCCTTGCGAAGCGTCGCAGTTGATCTTCAGCCTTCGCTGGTTGCGAACTTTGACTCACTCCACTGAAGAGCTCCGCGAGGGTCACCACACTTATCGCCCGGAGAAACACGTTCGTATCGAAGACGACTTTAGGCTTGTCCACGCTTCCTCGCCCGGCTGACCTTCACTGCCTGGGCGATGCGCTCGTCAATCGCGTCCTCAGACTCGGAGCCCAGTTCCTCGCGGACCGGCGCAAACATAGCGTGGAGCCCACGGAACCACTCGTTCGCCGCCCCAGCCTCTTCCAGGGTCACGACCACTTCTGTGCCTTCGGCCGGCAACTCGACCGGCTTGACTGGTTCGATGCGCCCCTGGTGAATTCGCGCCTTAATGGTCTCACCCACCATTGTGCCTCCTTCCGTTGCAGCCGCATGATACGCCTCGGATGGAGTAGAGTCAATTCGTGTCGCCGATCGTCACCGGCAAGAAAGAGATTAACAACCAGTGTATTGGCCGAGGAGGAAGTTCGAAGCAGTCCATGATGCCCGGGCATCATCAACCATCTTCGAACCTTGGCTGGGGATCATCAAAGATCTTCGAACCGCCCTGGCTCAGGACCCCCTGCCCCTGGAAGCGATCAAAGAGCTGTTGGCTGCTTAGAACAGTCGTGAGGATAAGGCGTCAAGCTCGCTGCTGCTTTTCTAGCCGCTCCAGCCGAACGCTGTGGTCATCAACGCGTTCGACAGTGCCGTCCAACTTCCGCTCGATCCGGTCGAGACGGTGGGAATGCTCATCGAGGACACTGCTGTGCTCGCCGAGCTTCGCCTCGACGGAATCAAAGCGACTAGTGATTTGCCGAAACCCCTCCCTCATCTCTTCTTGGAGGGCTTGGAACCCGTTCGCTACCATCGTAGCAAGCAGATCGATGGTGACTCGTTTCCGCGCCATGGTAATCCTCACTCTAGCACCGAAATGCCCACTGTCAATTCGTGTTGTCAGGTGCGGTGTGAAGACCTGCGGTTCGAAGCAGTCCCCGATGCCCGGGCATCATCAACGATCTTCGAACCTTGGCTGGGGGGGCAGGAATCGAACCTGCATAGCGAGATCCAAAGTCTCGCGGCCTGCCGTTAGCCGACCCCCCAGCGCGTCGCGAGCCCTCGAATCCAGCCTGCGGTGCGGTGGTTCAGGCGAGTGCTGCGCACAACGATCATTTTGATAGTACCATAGTGCGCCTTTCCGGTGTTCCTCCTCCGCGGTGAAGGAGAGCCCGGCTCTGCGGAGTTCGATGGCCTTCTGCTTTTCTCGGGGTCTGCCTACGCCAGCGCGATGAGCTCGATCTCCACCAGCCCGTCCCGCGGCAGACGCGCCACCTGCACGGTGGAACGCGCCGGCGGCAGTTCCTTGAAGAAGCTCCCGTACTCTTCATTCATCGGGCCGAAGTCGTTCATGTCCTTGAGGAACACGGTCGTCTTCACGACCCGGTCCATCGACGAACCCGCCGCCTCTAGTACGGCCGACAGGTTCTGCAGCACCCGGCGGGTTTGCGCCTTGATGTCGCCGCCCAGGAATTGGCCGGTCAAGGGGTCGAGCGCGACCTGGCCAGCCAGGTACAGCACGCCTCCCGCGCGGACCGCCTGCGAATAGGGTCCGATCGGCAGAGGAGCCCGGTCGCTCTGGATGACTTCCTTCGGCATGGAGACCTCCTTGAGGGATAGAGTGATGCGCGAACGCCTACGGGAGATCGCTTAGAAGCCGGGCCAGGTGGGCGCGCAGCTCCTGGGGAGCGCGCTCGCCGCGGCACCTGGACTGGATGAGCAGGCGAAGCTTCACTTCAAAGTCGGCGTGGTGGCGGCAGTGCAGGCACTCCTGAATGTGGACCTCCAGATCCTGACCGATCGTCTCGCCGGCCTCGCCGTCGAGGTAGGTCCACAGCCGCTGGAGCAGCTCGTTACAGTCGACCCCGCTCATGACGTCACGCTCTGTGAGGCGTTCGGCTTTTCCCCGTCGACGTACCCAGCCCGTTTCGCGTAGTCCCACAGCAGCCGCTGCAGGTGCCGTCGCCCGCGGTAGAGGCGCGACATCACGGTCCCGATCGGGATGTCGAGGATCTCCGCGATCTCCTTGTACGAGAAATCCTCAAGGTCAGCCAGGATGACCGCAGCCCTGAACGGCTCGGGCACCTGCTCGAGGGCCGACTTCACGTCGGCGTCCATGATCTTCGAGAGCAGGATCTCCTCGGGATCGCCGGCCTTGCGGTACTCCTCGCTCTCCTGCGCCTTGGCGTAGAGGTAGAAGTCGCCGACGTCTTCCTGGTCGACCATCTCGGGGGCGCGCGCCGACCGGCGGTATGAGTCGATATAGGCGTTCATGAGGATCTTGTACAACCAGGCCCGGGCGTTCGTGCCGGTCTGGAAAGTGTGGAACGAGCGCCACGCCTTGAGGAAGGTGTCCTGGATCAGGTCTTCAGCGGCCGTGCGGTTGCGGGTCAGCCGCAGCGCGGACCCATAGAGGCTGTCGAGGTGCTCGTTGACAAGCGCCTCGAAGCGCGCGCGGTCCTCGCTGGTAACCGCCACCTGATGCTGATCCGGGCTCACAATAACCGCACCCATGTCCCTCCGGTCAACGGAGGGGTCCCCTTCACCATTCCCGGCGCGTCCCGTGCTACTGGCGGCCTGCCGACTGTCGCTCGCGCTGCGGGCGCAGGTCGGCCAGTGTCAGACGGTCGAGTACGCCCTCTGCCGCGGCCTGGATCGCCTGCCAGACGGGACGCAGGCCGCACTCAGGGGCATACTGGCAGTCAGGATCGTCAACTTCGACGCACCACCACGGCGAGGTGGTTCCCTCCAAAACGGAAAACGCATCACGGAGGCTGATCTCCGCGGGCGGGCGGGACAGGGTGTGGCCTCCGGCCGGCCCGCGCTTGCTCGTCACCAGCCCCGCGTGTCGCAGCGTCGTCATCAACTGGTTGAGGTATGGTTCGGGCAGGCCCTGGCGTTCGGCGATCATGTGGCTATGGATCGGGCCCTGGCCGTAATGCCCGGCCAGATCGATCAGGGCGCGGATTCCGTACTCGGCGCGCGTGGAGATCTTCATACCAGCGCCAGCTCCTCTTCGATGATGCTGCCGTCCCTGATCCGATAGGCCCGGATCTCTACCGTCTCTCTCGGTGCGGCCTGATCGAGCAGCGAGACGATGACGTAAGCCGCGTCAGGGTAGAAGGCCTTCGCCACGTCGGTCCGCGAGGGCGCCGCCGCCGACTGTGTGTGAGAGTGATAGATGGCCAGCAACTCTAGCCCCGCGGCGTCGATCTGCTTGAAGAACTGCAACTGTTCCTGCGGATCGAGGCGGTAGGTGAATGGGCTGCGGTCCACGTTCTGGCCTTGATACAGGCGCTCCACCCTGCTGCCGCGCCCCGCAAGGAGGCCGCAGCATTCGTTGGGAAACTCCTGCCGAGCGTGCCCCACCATGGTGTCCGCCAGCGCTCCGGGGAGTTCAAGAACCATTCTTTACTATTTATATCATGTTTTGGCATCCGGCGGCCTGCCCGCCGGCGGCGCCACCCGCCAGACCGCGGTCGAGAGGTAGCGGTCCCCGGCGTCGGGGAAGACGACCACGACCACCCCTTCCCTGAGGTCGCGCGCCACCGCGAGGGCGGCCGCGAGCGCCGCGCCCGACGATGGGCCGGCGAAGATCCCTTCCCGGGAGGCCAGGCTCCGGGTCATAGCGTAAGCTTCGTCGGTCGCCACGCGAATGGTGCGGTGCGCGACGGCGGGATCATAGATCCCGGGCGTGATCGCCGTCGGCAGATGTTTCCAGCCATCGATGCCATGGAAGGCGTTGTCCGGTTCCGCCGCCACGATCTCGATGGCAGGAATGACCTCGCGGAGGCGGCGCCCTGCGCCGACCAGCGTCCCGGTCGTGCCCACGCCGGCCACAAAGTGCGTGACGCGGCCGTGGGTCTGCGCCACGATCTCGAGGCCGGTGCCGTGGTAATGCGCCGCCCAGTTGCTCGGGTTGTTGTATTGGTTCAGGTAGAGGTAGCGTTCGGGATGCTCGTTGGCCATGCGCTGGGCGACCAGCATCGCGCCGTCCGATCCCTCGAGCGGATCAGAGAGCACGAGCTCGGCGCCGTAGGCGCGCATGATCCCCTGCCGCTCTTCACTGGCGTTCGCCGGGACGACGAGCGTGGCCCGATAGCCCTTTACCGCCGCGATCATGGCGTAGGCGATGCCGGCGTTCCCGCTGGACGAGTCCAGGACGATCCGGGAGTGACCCTCGGAGCCGCGGGCCAGGCGGCCGTCGCGCTCCGCGTCCTCGATCATACGCAGGATCGGTCGGTCCTTCACCGATCCGCCCGGATTGAACCCTTCCAGCTTGGCGTAGAGTTCCACCGGCGGCGGCAGATCGCCCAGCCGCCGGATCGGGACCAGCGGGGTGTTGCCGATCAGGGCGAGCAGGTCGGTGCCGATCGGCGCGGGCGGCCGGGGCACGATGCGGTAGGCCATCACTCGTCGTACAGCACCGTGGCCTCAGGGTAATGGCGGATGCGGTGCTCGAGCAGCCGTGCGCGGATCACCTGATCGAGGCGCGCCTGCTTGGCGGCGGCCGGCTCGGCACTCCGCAGCAGCCCCAGATCGAGGTTCACCCGCAGCGCCCGATGCGGCACGATGTGCCGGCTGATGCCGCTGGGGAGTTTCACCGGCAGGCGGGCAATCGCGCGAATATCGGCCTTCGTCAATCCCGGAAAGAGGACGAGCGCCGCCACGAGGCCGTACTCACGGTCGAGCGCGTCCATGTCCGTGGTCTGGACTCGGTAGATCGGCGTGCGCCCTTTGTATCCCGCCACGATTTCGCTCATCACACGGACCCGCTCGGCGATCCCGCCGCCCGACGGCAGTCCGCGCGCGCCGCGGGCGTCGATGATCCCGCAGGCGAGCGTACCGTCCTCCAGCCCGGCCCGCACAGCCGGCGGCGGCATCAGCCGCCAGGCCCGCGCGCCGAGTCCTTCCGCGTGAGGTTCCGGGCCCCCAACGAGCAGACCGTGATCTTGAATGAGGTGCGCCCACACGTCGAGGGTGATGGCGGGGTCGTCGTAGTCCACGACCTGCACGAGTTGATCGGGGAAGCCCGACTGCTGCATCGCGGTCACGCGGTTGGCGCCGTCGAGAACCACGTGCATCCCGCCATCGAGCGCGGCGACGACCGGAGGATTACGGAGCACCCCGTCGGCGCCGAGCGAAATCACCAGGCGCGCGACACGTTCGGGATCGTATTCTTCGTGCAGCAGCAGGGCCGCGGAGGGAACGATGCGCAGGTCCGGCAGGCCGGGCCCCGGCGCCGTCCGGTCGCGGCCGGATGTCGCCGGCGTCATCTTCATCATCCGCCCCGGTGTGAGCCCATCGCCTCGATCGTCGAGTCCGGGATCTGCCTCCCACCGGCCATCGCGGGAATGATCATGACCTCGTCGTTTGCGGCCAGCGGCGTCTGGAGGCCGTGGAGCTGGCGAACTTCCGCGCTGTTCACGAAGAGGTTGACGTGGGCCCGCAGTTGACCTGAGTCGTCACACAGGTAGTTGCGCATGCCGGGATGCGCGGCCTCGATCCGGTCGAGGAGCTGGGCCACCGACGAAGCGTCCACTTCGATGCGGGCCTGGCCTCCGGTCAGGCGTCTCAGCGGGGCAGGAATCAGGATGGTCGCCACGGCGCGCTTTACGTCCGCCCCGGTGACTGGTCGAGGGCTTCAAAGTGGTACCGCCAGTTCATCTCATGTTGATGAACCGGCGCCCACCCCCGCGGGATTCCCATGGGCGAGGGCCGCGAGGATCGCCTCGCGCGTCGTGGGCCGCAGATGAATCCCGAATGCCTCGGCGAAGTGTCCCGCATAGGTTCGGCGCACGGCGCCCAGATCCACAGGATGCCCGAGAACGGCGGCCATGGAGGTCACCGGACGACCGAGGCCGCACGGGTTGATAAGCTCGAACGCGCTCAGGTCGGTCGTCACATTGAGCGCGAACCCGTGCATCGTCACGCGGCGCTTGATGGCGACGCCCATCGCGGCGATCTTGGCGCCGCCGACCCAGACACCGGGATAGCCGTGTTCGCGGGTCGCCTCGATGCCGAAGTCCCTGAGCGTATCAATGATGGTCGCTTCGAGCGTCCGCATGAACCTGCCGACGTCTTCGCGCAGCAGGCGCAGATCCAGAATGGGATAGCCGACGAGCTGGCCGGGGCCGTGATACGTGGCGCTGCCGCCGCGCTCGATCTCGTACACCTCGACGCCGCGCGCCGCCAGTGCCTCGCGCGGCATCAGCACGTGCGCATGGTCGCCGCTGCGGCCGATCGTGACGACGGGCTCATGCTCGAGCAGGAGGAGCACTTCGGGCACCATCCCGTTCTGCCGCGCGTGCAGCAGTTCGCGCTGCAGCGCCCAGATCTCCTGGTAGGGAACGGGATCGCCATCGAGGTCCAGCAGCCACCCTGAGGAAAGAGCCATACGGCACACCCAATCGCGCCGCCCGGCCGCAGTGAGCCGGCGGCCGCATCTGCAGACGAAGCGTACCAAAGGCGGCCGGGCCCAACAAGGGACATCCCAGAAAACGGGATGTCAGGCTTGCGAGCTCTTGGCGGCCAGGCCGAGCTCCCTCGCGGTCGGCGGACGGAAATACCCCCAACCGACGAGTGCCATGTAGAGCGCGTACGCCAGGACCTCGACAAGCGACGGCTGCGCATCATACCCCAGTAGAGCCTTCAGGAAGCTCCCCACCGTCGAGCCTTCGTCAAGCACCCGGCTCGTACTCCAGAGGTGCTCGATGACCGGTGCGATGAGCCCGGCCTCCTGAAACTCGCCAATGCTGTGCGCCAGCAACCCGGCAGCGAAGAACAGCAGCAGCACGCTCGTCACGTTGAAGAAGGATCTCAGGTTTAGCCGGTACGTGCCGCGGTACAAAAGGAACCCGAGGACAACAGCCCCGCCCAGGCCCAGCAGTCCGCCGACCGTCGCGGCCAGCGGGGTCGCCGTCTTAGCCGCGGCGAACAAGAACAGGGCCGTCTCGATCCCTTCACGCCCGACAGCCACGAACGCAAGCAGTCCCAGGGCGAGCATCGAGCCGGATTGGAGCGCGGCGTCTACCTGCGCTTGCAGATTCGCCCTGATGTTGATGGCCTGCTTTCGCATCCAGAAGATCATGTAGGTCAGGACGGCGGCGGCGGCCAGCGTCGCGGTGCCCTCAAACAACTGCTCGGCGCGGCCCTCGAGCTCTCCCGCCGTGAAGAAGATGATCGCTCCGGCCAGGATGCTCATGACAATGGCGAGCCCGACCCCGATCCAGACGGCTCCCTGCTTCCTGGGGTTTCCGGTTTTGGCGAGGTAGGCCAGCAGGATGCCGACAATCAGGGCCGCCTCCAGACCCTCGCGGAGCATGATCAGGAGCGATGACGCCACTGCCCTTCCCTCCCTGTTCGCGGCGACCGCCGTCGGTGGAACTGCGTCCGCTGCTGTGCTATCCTGT
>JBGPLF010000014.1:0-30683 GCA_041486265.1 bacterium | reverse complement strand
CATGACGCCGCCGCCGAATCCGCCGTAGATCGCGCCGGCGGCAAAGCCGACGTTGCCTCCGAACGAGAGAATCGCCGCCGTCTTGTTCAGCACGTTGTAGTCGAGTTTCATCTCGGACAGCGACACGATCAGCCAGCCATCGGACGGTCGGATGCCGTGTTCCCTGTTGGTGACGGCGAGCACCCCCATCGGCGAGGCCGAGGAGGATAAGAGGTTAATGATGGGAAGACCCGGCCGCCCCGCGCGGCGCATCGAGTCACGTCCCATCCGCACCGAGTTGATGGCCGCGAAGATCTCGGACGGCGCGCCGGCCTGCACCGGCATCCCGCGGATCTGCGTCAGCGCCGGAATGCTCATGGAGTCGGCGTGCGGGATGCGCGCGCAGCCTTCGACGACGGCCGAGGCGATCTCATCGGATGACACCGGGATGCCGCCGCCGACGTGGCACCACGGGATCTGCGGATCCTCGGGCCGGCGAGGGCGCATGAAGCCGGCTTCCTTGCCCTCGCCCAGCGGGCACTCCTTGGGGGCGAAGTGGATCGACTCTTCCAGTTCTTCGCGCGTGAAGATGATGACCCGGTTGGTGTCCGGGCAGTACGCCCCCACATCCACCAGAAAGTCCTTGGCGGCAAGATAGATGCGGTCGGCCAGGTCGTCGTCCCAGGGGATGACCACGTCCTTCGGCGGGGCCTGCAACCCATGCTTCTTGATCGCCTTCTGCAGGCCGGGAACGAAGCGTTCCATGTCGTAGTCATCGGGCGCGATGATGGGACCCGTGATCGCGCGCCGGCAGATCTCCAGGAAACTCACCATGGCCTGCTCCTGTCGCCCTACGAGATCCCGACGAACCGGGCCGTCAAAGGTCGAGGCACCGACGGAGTTCTCTGTCGATCGCCTCCATGTCGGGCTTCGGCATTGTCCCGAGCTTCCGATCAATCATGGTCTGCCTGATGGTCCGAATGATCCCGGTGGCCAGCGAAGGGAAGAGCAGCCCTGCCCCCCTCCAGTCGGCGATCAGATGATCTCCAACCGTGAGACGCTTGACGTTGCTCGTGATCGCCGCCACGATGGCTTCTTGCCGTTTGCGGTGGTACGTGGGAGTACTAATGATGACGGCAGGGCGCAGCTTCTTTCCCGTTTCGTCTGCGAAGACAAAGGCTACCAGGACCACATCGCCCCGGCTATAGACGATCATACGCCGAGTCTTTCGCATTGTTCCAAAGTTCGGCGAGGACCGGATCCGCCCTCGCGGTCAGGCCCAGAATCGCCTCGTCGTCACTCCCAAGATCCTGCCGGAGCCGCTCTTCGATAGCATCCAGCACGTACCGGCCGACGGCCACATCATGCTTTGCTGCCGCCAGGCGGAGACGCCTGCGCACCCCTGGGGGCACGTCGACGGTGACGCGGAGCCGTTTTTGGAGGGAACCCGCGGGCTGTGGCATCATGATCACCTCCTTGGAATAAACGATGACACATAGTCGCCGTGGTGTCAAGTCACCAGGGCGCCACAACCAGCCTTGTTCCTCTCGCTACTTTCAAACCCGCTGCCGCCTGCGCACCACCGCCGCGATGCGCCGCGTGTGCTCCGGCGTGCTGCCGCAGCAGGATCCAACGATGTTGGCGCCCGCGTCGAGGATCGCAGGGTAGCCCGCGGCCATCTCGTCGGGAGGAAGCTCGTACACCGTCCGGTCGTCGACCAACTTCGGCATCCCGGCATTCGGGTAGGCTGCCAGCGGGCCCTGGGTCGCCCCGCGCATCTCGCGGATGATCACCGCGGCGCGGCCCGGGCCGCCTTCGCCGCAGTTGCAGCCCACGATGTTGGCGCCCGCATCGACCAGCAGACGCGCGACGTCCGCCGGCGCCGAGCCCCACAGCGTCCGGTCGAGGCTCTTCTGCTTGTTGTATTGGAAGAACATCGTAGCCATCACCGGGAGGCCCGTGGCCTCCCTCACGGCCCGGATCGCCGTGGTCACCTCGTCGGGGATCATCATCGTCTCGATCGCGAAAAAGTCCACGCCGCCCTCGGCCAATGCGACAGCTTGCTCAGTGAAACTGGCGCGCATGTCATCCAAGGATACGTCGCCCATCGCCGCGAGCGTGTCCGGCAGATGTCCGGTTGGCCCAATGGAACCTGCCACGTACTTCCCCGGCGGGCAGACCGACCGCGCCAGGCGCGCTCCCAGGTAGTTCAGATCACGCACCCGCCCCTGCAGCTCGTAGGGCGCCAGCTTGAGGCGCGTGCCCCCAAAAGTATTGGTCTCAACGATGTCGGCCCCGGCGTCGAAGTACGCGCGGTGAATGCCGCGCACGGCATCGGTATGCGTCTCATTCCACAACTCGGGACACCCACCGTCAACCAGGCCGGCCTCGAACAGCATCGTGCCCATGGCGCCGTCCAAGACCAGCGCCTCAGATTTCAGCCGTTCGAGCAGTTCCTTTCCCCGCGACTCCATCTCTGAGCACGCTCCTTATCGACACGCTCCTTATCTGAACTGCACCGCCTCGATGAAGACATCCTGAAACTCCGGATGCGTGGCCAGCGACACGTGCCGGATCTGTCCAGCCAGATCGTCGGCCCGCCGGCGTTCGGTCTCGGAGATCAGGGCCATCTGCGCGCCCAGGCCCGCCGCGTTGCCCACATAGGAGACGCGGTCGGCGGGCAGGCGCGGGATCAGCCCCATCCGGATCGCGCTCTGGATATTGAGGTAGTTTCCGAACCCTCCGGCCAGCATGAGTTCCGCGAGCCGGTCGTCCGGCGTGTCCGTCAGCCGCTGCAGCATCGTGATCCCGCTCCGGATCGCGCCTTTGGCGAGCTGCACCTGGCGGATGTCCGCCTGGGTCAGCACGATGTCCTTGCCGGTGGCGGTCTCAATTCCCCGCTCGAGGACAAACGCCGGCAGTCCGTCCGGCAGCGCGGTCACCCTGCGGCGCAGCGCGTCGGGCGCTGCCGCGGGCGGATCAGGATGCAGGCGCCCGGAGGCATCCAGGATGCCCGCGTCGAGCAGGCCGGCAATGGCGTCGAGGATACCCGAGCCGCACACCCCCAGCGGCGGCCCCCCACCGATCACATGATAGGAGACCTCGCGGTCGATGCGGACCTGATCCATCGCTCCGCGTGCCGCGCGCATGCCGCACTGGAGCTGCGAGCCTTCCAGTGCGGGCCCGGCGGGCGCCGAGCAGGCGATCAATCCGGCGTGCGATCCAATGACCATCTCGCCGTTCGTGCCGATGTCCACGGCGATCCGTGCCTCACGGCTTTCGTAAATGCGGGTGGACAGGACCATTCCCAGCGCGTCGGCGCCCACGAACCCTGCCACAATGGGCAGCAGGAACACCGGAGTTGGCGGGATCAGCCGGAGCCCCACTTCTTGCGCCGCGATCCGGACACTCCGCCGGACACTAGGCGCATACGGAGCCTGGCCGACATACGTGGGATCGATGCCCAGGAACAGATGGTGCATGACCGTGTTGCCGACGATGACAACCTTGTAGATTCGTTCGCGCCCGATGCCGGCCCGCTCGCACGCTTCGTCGATCTGACCGTTCAGCAACTGGATGATCCGGGTGTGGAGCTGGCGGGCGTTCGACGGGCTTTCCTGGGCGAAGGCGATGCGAGACATCAGATCGCCGCCAAATGCCGCCTGGGGATTGAGGCCGGACACAGTGGCTGCGACGGTGCCGGTCCACAGATCCACCAGGTAGCCGACGACCGTCGTGGTGCCGATGTCGAAGGCCATGCCGTACGCCTCGGCGCGGGTATCCCCGGCTTCCACGGCCAGCAGGCCGCCGTTGAAGAGCGCGACGGTCAGGCCGGGAGGCGTGGACCGCAGCAGCGGCGGGATGCGCCGCAGCGCGTCCAGGGGTACACACGTCACCTTTGCGTCGAGATGGCGCAGCAAGGCCTCCAGGTCTGAATCCGGGTGATCCTCGCTGGAGGGCGGCGCGGCGCTCACGAAGACCTTGCGCAGCCCGGAGTCCAACGTGAATCCTGCGGCCGATTGCGGCGTCTGCGTCTCGGCCAGGATTTGAAACGCGGTCTCTTCGAAGATCGGCGCCACCAGAACCGACAGGTCGTCCCAGGCCTCGGTCTGACAGGCGAGACGATAGCGCTCCCTGACTTCGTCGTCGCCAAGCTGGACGCGGTCGGCGAGCGTTGCCGGCGGCGCCGGCCCCCTGAGGATCTGCACGCGGCAACTCCGGCAGCGCCCGCGGGCGCCGCAGGTGGCCACGATCTCCTGCCCCGCCTGCTGCGCCGCTCGAAGCAGCGTGGTGCCTTTCGTCACGGGAGCCTTCCGCGCGCCCGGCGCAAAGGTGACGGTGACCAGATCTTCGCTCAAGACGAGGCCATGGGGATCAGGCCGTAGATCCCCGAAATGGATTTGCGCGGCAGCATGACGCAGGCCTCGGTCAACTCCACCGACAGGGCGCCCCCGCTGAATGCGTCGAACAGGATCCGCTGTTGCTCGAGTCCCCAATCGCTGAAGCCCGGCGCCATGCGCCCCGTCAGCCGGAAGCCGCGCAACCTGGCGTCTGCGCCCAGCCGCTGCCGGAGTTCCTTGATCACCGCGTCCACAGCGACCCACCCGGCGGTGTCCAGCAGCAGCCCTTCGGTGAACTCCCCATCTGCGATGAGCTCTTGTGCACGCAGTTCGAGCGCCGGTCCGATCGTGAGGATGACGAGGACCGCCGCGGCAGCGTCCCCGAGCAATCGCGCCAGTGCACGGCTCTGAAACTCGATGCCACCGGCCAGCGTCACCGCGCCATCGTGATCCACAGCGCGTACCGGTTCACGCCGCAACCACCCACCCGGCTCGACCAGGACTTCGGCCAACGACGCCATCTTACGCGCGATGTCTCTGATGACCGGGGAGACCCGCTCGAGATCCCGGTACTTCTGCAGTCGCAGGATGCGATCTGGATCCACGCCCGGCCGGCGCAGGTCCAGTTCCTCGACACCCTCCTCGGTTCGATTCACTGGAGCCGTGTCCTATGCGGAACGGGGCTTGAGGAAGTTGAACTTCCCGGCCCGGACGGTCGCCAGATACCGCTGGCAGAACTCATCCTGACCCAGCAGCATCTGCGCCGTGGTCAGGTTGGCCATCAATCGCTGGTCGAGCGGATCGAGGATGAATGCATCCATCCCATGGGCCAGGCACAGGATGAGAAAGACCTGGTTGATTTGGGTGCGGTAGGGAAGCCCGAACGACACGTTGCTGAGTCCGCAAATCGTGCGGACGTCGGGGAAGCGGGTCTTGATGAGGTCGAGCGCCTCGAGGAACATGGCCACGCAGCTGCTGTCTGTGGCGATGGGGAACAGCAGCGGGTCCACCAGGATATCCTGCGGCGGGATGCCGGCAGCGGTGAGGCCATCCACGAGCCGGGTCGCGAACTCCAGCCTCCCTTGCGCCGTAGAAGGGATCCCCTGATCGTCCATGCACAGCGCCACGACCTCCGGCCGGAACTCCTTGATGAGCGGGAGGAGCTCTGTCCATCGGTCATGCTCCAGGTTGATGGAGTCGAGCAGGGCCTTCCCCCGATGTACCTCCAGCCCGCGCCGGAGCGCCTTTGGGTTGGGGCTGTCGATGCTGATCCGCACGTCCAGCGCGTCCTGGATGGTCCGCACGGCCCACTCCATGCACTCGACCTCGTCCTCCATCAGCGTGGCGCAGTTGATGTCGACCCGGTGCGCCCCGGCCTCGACCTGCCGCCGGGCGAGGTTGATGATCGCTGCGGCGTCGCGCGCCTCCAGCAGCGGCTGGATGGGTTTCCGCGTGGAGTTGATCAACTCCCCGATGATCAGCGTCGGCGGTCCCCTGCCAACCGGACGGGCCTCGGGCCTTCCCCCTGGAAGTGCGTGACCCACGAGCAACTGTTTCGGGCCCCTTCCGGCACCGGGGGAATCAGCACCTCTTCCAGATCGGCCAGCCGTCCGGCCTGTTTTGAGAGGCGGTAGATCCGGTTGTGAATGCACTCCTGATCGCCGAACTCGCAGACGTTGTCCCGGGTGCCCCCGCACGGACCGTTCGCCAGCCCCTTCGGGCAGGTCTTCGGACAGACGTACGCGGTCTGTGGAAGGCGGCAGAACCCGCAGGTCTGACAGCCGACCAGAGGTTTCTTGAAGGCCGCTTCCAGTGGGAGGAGAGCGCCGCCCGCGCCGGACCGGGAGTCGAGCCGACGCATCAACGGCCCCATCACACGCGCTCAGGGGTCGGGCATGTCTGCGAGACGACGTCCACTTCCTCAAGGAGTCGCGCGATCCTTGCATAAGCATGAAGACCGCTCACCTGCACGCCCGCGTAGCCCATTGGCGTACGCCCACGATCTGAAACGCCAGCCGCCGATACGCTGCGGCCTGACCGCCGTCAGGCGCACGGGCTTCCTCATCGAGTTTCTGCGCCAGGTCGTCCGTGATGATGACACCCGGGAGATCGGCCTGACGAATGCGACGTCCGTTGCTCGGTGTGAGGAACAGCAGCCCCGCGACCAGTGGCGTGTGATAGCCGCGCTCACTGAGATCGGCCGGGCCCCGATCCTTCCCAGCCAGGTGGACAATCGGCGCTCGGCCGCAGGCGTCGACGACCCGGTGGCCGATGGCGATCGGATCGTGATCATGGTCGGACCGGGTGCGGTCGGTGAGGGCGAGTGCGTCGATCCTGGGATCATTTCGGATCGCGCGGGCGAGGCCCAGAATAGGGCGAATCGCGGCCTCAAAGGGCGCTCCGGCGGTGGGCGAGGCACACTCGACGCTGATCAAAAACCGGCCGGACGCCAGCGCCTCACGCACGCGGTTGCGAGAGGAAGCACCACTCATCAACTGTAGTGTGCGGATCGGGGGCGGAGCGGAACAATAGCCTGTCTCGGGGGGCCGGCGCCCCGGACGCGACGGCCGTCGCGCCGCCTCACTTCTGCAGGTACTTGACCGCAGCCTCAGTCCGGGTGTGGACTTGGAGCTTCCCGAAGATGCTCCGCAGGTGCCCGTGGACCGTCCAGGCGCTGATGCCAAGCCGCTGGGCGATCTCCTTGTCGATGTAGCCCTTGCTCAGGTACTCGAGGATCTCCTGTTCCCGCGGTGTCAGCCGCGCCATCGCAGGAGCAATTTGCGTTGACGGCGAGTCGAAGAAGCCCTGGAAGTAGCGCCTGACGCGGTCGGCGACCTGCTCCGCCGGGATCGCCCGCGTCGTCAGGGGACCGACCGGCTCGAGCAGCAGTGCCGGCGGTCGGCGCCGGAGGATGTAGCCGGCACCCACGCCGCCAAACGATAAGAACAGGTGATCGCTGTCGTCGTAGATCCCGTAGGTGAACACGGGCAGATTGGGACGCCAGGCCTGCAGTTTCTCCGCACACTCGCCGCCCGACATGTCCGGCAGGTTGCGATTGACGAGCACGAGGCTGGCTCCCATGCGCGGACCCAGCTGCAGCGCCTCTTCGGCCGTCGCCAGTGTCGCAACGCCCCATTCGTCGAGCTGGCTCGCGACGCATGAGGCCACGGCACGCCGGACACCCTCCTCGTCCTCGACGATCCAGGCCAGTCCCACAGGTTTCCGCACGGCCCGGCCGCGAGGCTCCGTGCCCTCGTCTGCGGGTTCAGTGAACAGCGTGGTGTAGGTGCAGACGAGAGGATCCATCGCCCAGAAGACAGCCACCGTGATTTCGCGCGGGAAGATCTGCCTGGCCGCGTACCATCCGGTCGTCAGGACCGTGCGATAGATTTCCGCGGCCCGGCGCGCGGCCTGCCCCTTGTCGGCGGTTCCCAGCGGGAAGTAGTGGTTTTCGCCGGCATGCTCGATTCTCATCGAGAGTTCACCGGCCAGGTGCGGTCGCAGGCCCGTCGTGTACCGGCGCGTGAGCAGGCGTCGCCTCCAGTACTGGGCCTGTCCCTTGGCGACCGCGTCGACGGCGGGTTCACCGGACGAACGGGGGCGTCCACGGGGCTCTTTGAGAACGGCATCCCATCCCCGGGTGACGATAGCGCGGTAGAGCGCGTGCGCCTTCCTGGCGGCCTCGCCGCGCGGGACGGCTCCTAAGGAAAGCGTGTGGCGGCGACCCTCGTGCTGGATCTTGACGGCCCAGGTTCGCAGCCGGATCAATCGCCCTCTGCGCGTATACGAGTTCCTGAACACCCGTCGGGACCAGTCAAGAATCGCGGTCTCCGAGGCAACGGCGGGGGCCCGCCTGGCAGAGGGTCGTCGGTTGGTGTCGCTTGGACGCTGCTTGGACATGTTCTGCCAGGATTCTATCACAGCGCGGCAGCACGGGGGTCGGTCCGCCGATTGCCGCGTCGCTCCCCCAGGACGGGCTATTGTGGGGCCCGCCCGCCGCCAGTAGATTAAGGTGTTCACTGGATAGGGTCCGCGTGAATCGCCGCAGTCGCCGCCGACAAGGGCCGGGTGACCGCCGGCTCGAATTCTCCAGTTCAACACGATTACGGCTCTCGGGCAATCGTCGCGGGCCTCGCGAATATGGCGCCGGCGTTTCCTGACAAGCACATGTGTGCGTGGAGGATTCATCGGTGAAGTCCGATGCGCAGGTTGTCATCATTGGGGGCGGCGTCTACGGGTGCAGCATCGCCTACCATCTCACCAAGATGGGTTGGCGCGACGTCGTCCTGGTGGAAAAGGGCGGTCTGACCGGCGGCGCCACGTTTCACGCCGCGGGACTCGTGGGTCAGCTCCGCGGCTCGGTCACCTTGACGCGGATGATCATGTACAGCGTCGAGCTGTACCGAACGCTCCTGGCCGAGACGGGGCACGATCCGGACTGGCGAGAGACCGGGAGCATGCGGCTCGCGTCCACACCCGACCGGATGATCGAAATCACGCGCCACGCGGCCACGGCCAAGACGTTCGGCTTGCCGATGGAGATCTTGACCCCGGAGCAGGCCGTGGACCTTTTCCCCGTGATGAGCGACCGCGGCTTGTTGGGCGCGGCGTTTCTCCCGACCGACGGCAGCGTCGACCCCAGCGGCCTGACCTTTGGGTTCGCCAAGGGCGCCCGGAGCCGCGGCGCCGAGATCAACACTGAGACCGAGGTCACAGGCATCACGGTGCGCAACGGACGGGTGAGCGCCGTCGTCACGAACCGCGGGACGATCCGCGCCGACGTTGTGGTGAACTGCGCGGGCATCTGGGCCTGGCACATCGGACAACTCGCCGGCGTGACGATGCCCGTCACCGGCATCGAACACCAGTATCTTCTCACCGGTCCCGTCGAGGGGACGCATCGCAAGATGCCGGTTGTCCGCGACCCGGACCTGCTCCTCTACTTCCGTGAGGAAGTGCGCGGACTGTGCATCGGCGGCTACGAGGCCAACCCGATCTCCTTCGGGCTCGGCGGTATCCCCGGCGATTTCCATCACCGATTGCTGAGCCCGAACTGGGATCAATTCGAATCGCTGCTCAAGAATGCGTCGATCCGCATCCCGGCGCTGGAGAAGACCGGGGCGCACAAGTTGATCAACGGGCCGGACGGATTCACCCCGGACGGCGATCTGATCCTCGGGGAAGCCCCGGAGGTGCGGGGATTCTTCGTCGCCGGCGGATCGCCAGGCATTGCCTGCGGCGGCGGCGTGGGCAAGGCGATGGCGGAGTGGATCATCGAGGGCGCCCCGAGCATGGACATGTGGCGCATGGACATCAGGCGCTTTCAGTCTCACTACGCCGACCGGGCGTATGCGGCCGCCCGCGCGCTCGAGACGTACGAGAAGAACTACTTCCTGCACCCGCCTTTTGAAGAGCGGGAATCCGTGCGGGGTCTACGTTCGAGCCCGCCGTATCCGCGGCTCGTGATGCTGGGGGCCGTGTTCGGTGAGAAAGGCGGCTGGGAGCGGCCGAACTGGTTTGTGAGCAACGAGCCTGCGAGCAGGGCCGCGATCAGCCGGAGCGCGACGAGTTACGCTGCGGCGAGCAATGGTCCGGCGAAGGCGGTGTCTACGGCGAGTGTTGCGGCGCAGGCGTGGACGCCCGCCGGCTGGGCCCGGCACAACTGGTCTCCGGCGATCGCCGTGGAGCACCAGGTTACGCGGGAAGCGGCTGGCCTGTTTGACTTCGCATCGTTCAGCAAGTTCGAGGTTCGGGGGCGCGGCGCGCTGGCGGTGCTGCAGTGGATGACGGACAACGAGATGGACAAGGCGCCCGGCAGCGTGACCTACACGCAGATGCTGAACGCCCGTGGGGGGATTGAGGCCGATCTGACGGTGACGCGCCTTTCGCCGGAACGGTTCATGGTCATTACCGGGAGCTCGTTTGGGGTGCACGACCTGGACTGGATCCTCCGCCACCTTCCGGATGGCGGCTCGGCGACGGTACGGGACATCACGACCGAACTGGCCTGCATCGGCCTGTGGGGGCCAAAGGCGCGAGACATCCTGCAGCACGTGTGCCGGGACGACGTTTCCAACGCAGCGTTTCCTTATATGACCTGCAGGGAGATCAGCATCGCGGGCGCCTCGGTGCGGGCGCAGCGGGTCACGTACGTTGGGGAACTGGGCTGGGAGTTGTATGTCCCGGTCGCCGACGGGTTGGAGGTCTGGGACGCGCTCTGGGAGGCCGGGCAGCCGGTTGGATTGCGTCCCGTAGGTTACCGCGCGGTGGACTCGCTGCGGCTGGAGAAGGGCTACCGGTACTGGAGCGCCGACATCACGCCGGAGTACACGCCGTACGAAACCGGCCAGGCGTTCTGCGTGAAGCTGGACAAAGGCGACTTCTTGGGGCGGGACGCGTTGCTGCGTCAGAAAGCGGAAGGCGTGAAGCAGAAGTTGTGCTGCATCATCCTGGCCGATCCTCGCGTCGTGGCGATCGGAAACGAGCCGGTCTACGAAGGCGATCGGGTGGTGAGCCGCGTGACGAGCGGCGGCTACGGATACACGGTGGGCGAGAGCATCGCGTTCGCGTATCTCCCGCCGAACCTAGCGGCGGTGGGCGCCGCACTGGCGATTGACGTGGACGGCGAGCGCATCCCGGCGACGGTGCAGCACGAGCCGCGGTATGATCCTGCAAACGCCCGAATAAAAGCCTAGCACCAGCGGGAGAGGAGAGAGACCCTGTGAACATGAGACTGATGAGAGTGGCGTTGACCCTAGGTGTAATCGCAGCCATAGTTCCGGCGCTGTTTCTGGTGGCTCCGACCGCGGAAGCGCAGGCCGTGACGCCGCAACTTCTTGCGCAGTACCTCGGTCGTATGAGTGTCACCTGGAAACTCGACGACAAGGATCCCGACGTCTTCCGCATCACCAAGACCACGGGACTCAAGAAAGCGGAGTACATCGAGATCGTCATCACCAATATCCCTGACAAGGATCTGGTGACGCTCCGGGCGTTCCCTAAGACGGGCGGCAAATTCCTCAGTCTCGCCGCGGTCCGTGACCAGACGGGCCTGATGAGGGCGATGCTCAAGAATAACTCAACGGCGTTCGGTGCCTACATCCTGGATGCAAGTGGTGACATTGGCTTCCGGTACGTGTTCACGACGGAATCCGGCCTGGGATATGAGGCGTTCAAAGTCGCGGTCACTGAACTGCTGCGGATCGCGGATGAGGTTATGGTGCCTCTCTACACCACCTACCGCTGACCCGTGCCCGCTGTGGCCCGGTATCCCGTGCTGACTCCTGCCGCGCGCGCCCTGGCCGTGTTCCCGGCGGGCTCGTCGGGCGAGTACAACCTGCCGCCGGATCTTGTGACCGTCCTTGTCCGCGGGGAAGGCGCCGCTCTGTGGGACGCCCAGGGCCGGCGTTTCACCGACTTCGCGATGGGTTGGGGTTCCGTGCTGCTCGGCCACGCCCATCCCGCAGTCGTCGAGGCCGTCCGTCGGTGCGTCGGTCTTGGATCCAACTTCGCCTACGTGACGCAGCCGTCGCTCGAGCTCGCTGAAGAACTGGTGCGCGCGGTGGCCTGCGCCGAGCGGGTCCGGTTCTGCGCGTCCGGCACCGAGGCCACAGCCTACGCCGTCCGGCTGGCGCGCGCCTTCACGGGCCGCCCGAAGGTCCTGAAGTTCGAGGGAGCCTATCACGGAGCGAATGAGATCGGCACCGTGAGCCTGTTTCCGCGGCAACTGCTGGACTTCCCGAAGGCCGAACCCACGTCCGCGGGCCTGGGGCCTGGAGCCGTCGCTGATATTCTCGTGGCGCCTTACAACGATTTGGACACCACGAGGCGCATCGTCGGGATGCATAAGGATCAGGTGGCCGCAATCATCGCGGAGCCGCTCCATCGCTGCACGCCGCCTCGTCCGGGCTTCCTACAGGGACTACGGCAGATGGCCACCGAGATCGGAGCCCTGCTCGTCTTCGATGAAGTCGTGACCGGGTTTCGCCTGGCCTACGGCGGCGCGCAGGAATACTACGGCGTTCGTCCCGACGTGGCCGCGCTGGGCAAAGCGTTGGGCGGCGGACATCCCATTGGCGCGGTGGTAGGACGGGCCGATGTCCTCGACTTGGTCCGCGAGGACCGGCTGGGAGAGGATCGCTACGTGTGGTTCGCCTCGACCCTGGGCGCCAACCCCGTCTCCGCCGCCGCCGGGCTCGCGGTCCTCGGGGAACTGCGGAAGCCCGGCACCTACGCCAGGCTCTTTGCGTTGGGCGCGACACTACGTGACGGGTTGCGGGCGGTGCTGAAGGAGGAGGGCATCGCAGCCCACGTGCAGGGAGAGGGGCCGCTGGCCGCCGTCGTGTTCACCGATCGCGAGGTCGTCGACTATCGGAGCACCCTCCGCGCCGACCGGGCGCGGGCCCGGGCGTTTCTCCTGGGGCTCTTCCGCCGCGGCATTTTCTTGAATCCGATGTCAACGAAGTTGTACCTCTCGCTGGCGCACACCGAGGATGACATCGCGCGCTTCCTGGACGCGGCGCGCGCCGCGCTGCGGGAGGATGCCATTGGGGCGTCCACAGCACCGGGAGGTTGAGATGAAGTCCGAAGCACAGGCCGTCATCATCGGCGGCGGGATCGTCGGCACCAGCATCGCCTATCACCTGTCGCTGATGGGATGGCACGATGTCGTGCTCGTGGACAAGGCGGACCTCACAAGCGGATCGACCTGGCACGCTGCCGGGCTCGTCGGACAGCTCCGCGGATCGCTCAGCCTGACGCGGATCATGATGTTCAGCACCGAACTCTACGCGCGGCTCGCCCAGGAAACCGGCCAGGAGACGGACTGGCGGCAGTGCGGCAGCCTTCGCCTCGCCTCGTCTCCCCTGCGCATGGAGGAGAACCTGCGCCAGGCCGCCCTCGCCCGGACGTTCGGGCTGCCCGTGGAAGTGCTGAGCGCTCGCGAAGCGGTCAAGATGTTTCCACTGATGAGCGACCAAGATCTGGTGGGCGCCGTCTACATGCCGACCGACGGCCGCGTCGACGGCAGCGGCGTGACCTTTGCGATGGCGCGCGGCGCCCGGAGCCGAGGTGTGGAAATCTGCACGGACACGACCGTGCGCGAGATCACACTGAAGAACGGACGGGTCGACGCGGTGGTGACCGACAAGGGTACGATCCGCACGCCGGTCGTGGTCAACGCCGCCGGCATGTGGGCTGATCAGATCGGACGCATGGCCGGCGTCCGGGTCCCCGTTGTCCCGATGATGCACCAGTACCTGCTCACGGAGCCGATCGAAGGCATGCAGCGTGAATTTCCGGTGGTGCGCGATCCGGATCTGCGAGTCTACTTCCGCGAGGAAGTCAAGGGGATTCTCGTCGGCGGGTTCGAGGCTGAGCCCGAACCGTGGTCCGTCGAGGGTGTCCCGCTCGACTTCGTCCACAGGCTGCTGCCGACCAACTGGCCGATTTTCGAACCGATTGTGCGCAACGCCGCTCGGCGCGTGCCGGCGTTTGAGCACGCGGAGATCTCGAAGACTATCAACGGCCCCGAGGCGTTCACGCCGGACGGTGAGTTCATGATGGGCGAGGCGCCCGGCGTCCGGGGATTCTTTGTCGCAACGGGCTTCAACGCCTACGGGATCGCCGCGGGCGGCGGCGTGGGGCGAGTGCTGGCCGAGTGGATCGTGGAGGGGCAGCCGAGCCTCGACGTGTGGCGGATGGACGTCCGGCGGTTCGGGCCGCAGTACGTCCACGCATCTCACACGGTGGCCAGGTCGACTGAAGCGTATACCAGGCGCTACGGCGCAGTCAGCCTCCCGTTTGAGGAGTGGGACACTGCGCGGCGCTTCCGCTTGAGCCCGCTCTATCCACGCCTCGTGGATCTGGGCGCGGTGATGGGCGAAAAGGGCGGCTGGGAGCGGCCAAACTGGTTTGCAAGCAACGAGCCGGCGGGCGCCACAGCGGGCTGGGCGCCAACGGGCTGGGCACGCCACAACTGGTCCCCGGCGATTGCCGCCGAGCACCGGGCGGCGCGGCAAGCGGTGGGTCTGTTCGACTTCACGTCGTTCAGCAAGATCGAGGTCGAAGGTCCGGGGGCGCTAAAGGCGCTGCAGTGGATGACGGACAACGAGATGGACAAGCCAGACGGCAGCGTCACGTACACGCAGATGCTGAACTCGCGCGGCGGGATCGAGTGCGATCTCACTGTGACGCGGCTGGCGCCGGAGCGATTCTTCATCATCACCGGGAGCGCGTTTGGAACGCACGATCTGGACTGGATCCGGAAGCACCTGCCCGATGACGGTTCCGCAGTTGCACGTGATGTGACAACCAACCTGGCCTGTATCGGGCTCTGGGGGCCGCAGGCGAGGACGGTCCTGCGGGCTGTGAGTCCGGATGATCTTTCGAACGCCGGGTTTCCTTACATGACCGGGCGGACCATCTCCGCCGCCGGCATCCGCGTGCGAGCGCTGCGGGTGACGTACGTGGGCGAGTTGGGCTGGGAGCTGTACATGCCCCCCGAGAACGCGCTGCATGTGTGGGACGCGCTGTGGGAAGCGGGGCAGCCGTTAGGGATGCGGGTCATTGGCTATCGCGCTGTCGACTCGTTGCGTCTCGAGAAGGGGTACCGTTATTGGAGCGCCGACATCACGCCCGAGTACACACCGCTCGAATCAGGCCAGGGGTTCTGCGTGAAGCTGAACAAGGGCGACTTTCAGGGACGGGACGCGTTGGTGCGGCAGAAGGTCGAGGGTTTGAAGCGGAAGCTGTGCTGTTTCGTGCTGGCGGAGCCGACGGTGGTGGCCCTTGGCAACGAACCGGTGTCCCACGACGGCCGCGTCGTCAGCCGGGTGACAAGCGGAGGGTACGGATACTTCGTAGACGAGAGCATCGCGTACGCGTATCTGCCGGTTGGCCTGTCCACGATGGGTACGGAGTTGACCATGGAGGTGGACGGGAAGCGGATCGCTGCGACGGTGCAGCGCGACCCTCGCTTCGATCCCAGCAGCGCCCGCATCAAATCGTGAGGGTTAGGTTCACCTGGCCTGGCTGATCTCGAGCAGGTGGCCGTCAGGGTCGCGGAAGAAGCAGCGGATCTCGCCACCCCAATCTACTGGGGGCGTCAGAAAGCGAGCGCCCCGAGCGCGCAAGATCTCGTATGTCGCCTGGCAGTTGGGAACGCGGATGGTGAGCTCGTGACTCACGCTGTTCGGATCCGACGGCGGGGCGAAGGTTACAGTCGGTTTGTCCCGGGTCGGCCCGCCGCCGGTGACCAACAGAAGCCAACTGCTCTGGAACTTGAGCACACACGAAGTCCCGCCGTACTCCCGATAAACGGTCGCGCCGAGGATATCGCGGTAGAACTCCCGCGACCGTGGCAGGTCGCTGACAACAAGAACGTGCGTGAGTTCGACGCCATCGGTCGGAAAGGCTGAATCACTCATAGGAAGTCAGGGCCCGCAAAATCGTTCCGCAATCCCACGCTACCTAGCGGCGCGGATCGGCGGCGGCGTTCCTCGACCAATCCATCTGTGTCCCTTAACGTCCCGCGTGAAGGGCGCTCCGTATTTGCGCGTCCGCTCGTCGGGGCCGTTGGCGGTCAACTTTCACTGAAGTAATTGGAGTCGATTCTCTTGGTTTCATAAGATGCAACCGGAGCAACACCGACGTTGTGATCGATCATGAGTTGGGCGAGTTGGTCGCCGTCAATCAGGACGATCTTTGAGTCAATTCTCGCCACGTAGTCCTCCGCGTCTCGCGTAAAGGCGGAAGTCGTGATGAGGATTCCTTTCTTCGCGCGATGTCCTTGGAGCGCACCAGCGAACCTTTGAATTTCGGGGCGGCCGACCGGAGCCTGCCAACGCTTCGCCTGAACGTAGATTACATCGAGGCCGAGGCGGTCTTCGTTGATGATTCCGTCAATTCCCTCATCACCGCTTCGGCCGATGGCCTTACCGGCTTCCTTCCGGGTGCCGCCGTACCCCATTCTTACCAACAGATCGATGACGAGGCGTTCGAAAAAGGTCGGGGAACACTCTCTTGTCGTTTTCAAGAGCTCGGCAGAGAGGTCTTCACGAAGTTTCTGATACCCAGTCTCCAGGAGCTCGGCAGGGGTCTGAAGATTCTCGGCTCCCGCAGCTTCATCCGGTTCCCGACGCTTGGTTCGGAACTCCATGAACTCCGGGAATCGCTCCAGGAACTTCACGTTGATCTCGGGTGGGTTCTTCGCAACCACTTCTCGCCCACGTTGGGTCAGCCGGAAATGCCCTCGCCGAGTTGCCTCCAGAAGGCCTGCCTTGCTCAAATAAGTCCGAGCCCAGGCAACCCGGTTATCAAATGTTGGTTGCTGCCCGCTCGGCAGCAATTCCTTTCTTTCTGCGTCTGTGAGCTCGAACTTTTCTGCCAAGCCCTCGATTGCCTCGCGCAAGGAATGTTCGTTTTCATCCGCAGCGAAGCGCAGGAGGGGCAGCATGATTGACTGGTAGTCTGGTATCGCCATGTTTAGCTCGTCCTTTGTTGACGGCTAACTCGTGACTAGGCTGATCGGCCTAACACAAGACACCCCGTTGGGAATGTTGGTCATGAACTGGTCGCTGGCACGGGCACCCGGACCCCCATCTCGTCGAGCGTCACCCGAATCGCCGCCAGCGCCCCCCGCATGTCGCCCTCAGTCAGCCGGCCGATGCAGCCAATACGGAAGGAGTCGGCCACCGTCAGCTTGCCGGGATAGATCACGTAGCCTCGCTGCCGCATCTTGTCGTAGAAGACCTCGAAGGCAAAGTGTGAATCGGCGGGAGTGTGAAAAGTGACGATAATCGGCGCCTGCAGCGCGTCGGGAAGCAGCGTCTTGAAGCCCATCTCCCGCATGCCGTTGATCAGTACCTGGCAGTTCCCGCGATAGCGCGCGCCACGGCCTTCCGTGCCGCCCTCCGCGGCGTGCTCGGTCAACGCTCGATCGAACGCGGCAATGACATGCGTGGGTGGCGTGAACCGCCACTGGCCCGTCTTTTCCGTGTAGGCCCACTGATCATAGAGATCGAGCGAGAGGGAATGCGCATTGCCCGCCGCCTGCTCGAGCGCTGAACGGCGGCAGATGACGAACGTCGCCCCAGGAACGCCCTCGATGCACTTGTTAAACGACGAGGCCACCGCGTCAAACGCGATCTCGCGAGCATCGCACGGCAGCGCCCCGAATGTGCTCATCGCGTCGATGAGCAGCCGCCGTCCGGCTGCGGCCACGACGCGGGCAATCTCCGCCAGCGGGTTGAGGATCCCGGACGTCGTCTCACAGTGGACCACGGCGACATGCGTGATCGCAGGGTCGGCGGCAAGTCGGGCGGCCACGGCCTTGGGATCGACCGGTGTATCCTCCGGCGTTTCCAGAGCTACGTACGCCCGGCCCATGACCTTGCACATCTTCACCATCCGATGACCGTACGCGCCATTGATCAGCACCAGGAGCTTGCCGGCGCGCGGCACGAAGGTCCCGATCATTGCCTCCACCGCGAAGGTGCCCGACCCCTGGAGCAGCACCGCCGCGTGGGTGCCCGTCCCGCCGGCCAGCTCGACCAGCCGCGAGCGCACCCGCCCGTTCATCTCAATGAATGTTCCGTCGCGCGACCCCCAATCGTGCAGCATGGCCTCCTTCGTCGTCCGCGAGGTCGTCAGCGGTCCAGGCGTGAGCAGCAGGGGCTCGTCGTTGGGATGAGTCATCCGAGTACCTCCTCCGTGGGCATTACCGGTTCCGCCAGGCCTGAGTGCGTGTCTCCAACACACGCGTGGCGAGCATGTGCACCAGCCGCACGCCGGCCGAGGTGATGACGATCATCACGCCCATCGCCGCGGCGGCCGCGGTCTGTCCCGCATCGTCCATGTTGACAATAGCGATCGACGCCAGCTTGGTGTGCGGAACATAGAGGAAGATGGCCGCCGAGACCGTGGTCATCGCGTTGACGAACATGTACACGCTGATGCTGAGAATCGTGGGCAGGCAAACGGGAACTGTCACCTTCCACAGCGTGCGGTAGAAAGGAGCCTTGAGGGAGGCCGACACGGCCTCAAACTCGCTGTCGAGTTGCTTCAGCGCCGTGGTGGCCGTGAGATGGCTGACGGTGTAGTAATGGGCGACGGTATTGATCACCAGGATTGCCAGCGTGCCGTACAGGAATCCTAGCGGGTTCTTCGGGTCATTGAAGAAGAAGATATAGCCCAGGCCCAGCACCAGGCCCGGGACCGCGAGCGGCAGCATGGCAAACAACTGCACGATGGCGCGGACGACCGGGAATCCCCGTGTCTTTTCAAGCAGATATGCCCCGGCAAAGACGATCGCCGTGCCGATGACGGCCGTCCAGGCGGCCATCCGGAGAGAGTTGACGTACGATGACCACCCTTGCGCGTCGAAGTGGGAGAACGCGTAGTTCTTGAGCGACACGCTGAGATCGTACGGCCAGAACTTGATCAGCGATGCCCAGGCCGCGACCCCCAGCAGGCTAACCACGGGTACCGCGACTAGGGCACAGAACGCGAAGAGGAGCCAGTCGGTCACCGGCTTTCGTCTCGGCACGAACGGGACGGCCCGCGCTGTGAGCAGTGCCGTCTGCCGGCGCTGTACCAGGCGTTCCGCGACGAAGGCAAGCACGGCGGGGACGAGCAGCATCATGCCGACTACGGCCCCCATCCCGAAGTTCTGCTGGCCTATTACTTGTTTGTAGACATCGGTGGCCAGAACGTTGAACCGCCCTCCGATGACCTTGGGGATGCCGAAATCGGTGATCACCAGTGTGAACACGACGAGGGCCGTGCTCATGATCCCATACTTGACTCCAGGCAGCGTGACGGTGAAGAAGACGCGGCGGGGCGAGGCGCCGAGCGCTTCCGCGGAATCGTACAGGCGCGCGTCCGCGATGCTGAGTGCAGTAACCAGGATCATGAGCGCGTGGGGGAAGCAGTAGATCGCTTCGCCGATGGTGATCCCCAACGAGCCGTAGATGGAATTCCCAAGCAGCAAACCCCGCACGAGACCCTGATTGCCGAACAGGTAGATGAGCCCGATAGCCTGCAGCAGGGAGGGTGCCAGGATAGGAATCAGCGCCAGGCCGGCAAAGACGCTTTTCCCCCTCATGCCACTCCTCGTGAGGGCATACGCGTAGGCGAAGGTGCCGGGCAGGACGATGGCCGTGGTCACGAGCGCTACGGAGACGCTGTTCCAGAACGACACGAAGAGGGTGGGGGTCGAGAAATAGGTGACAAAGTTGGCCAATCCGACGAACGTGCCGGTGCGGCTCTGGAAGCTCTTCGAGAGCAGCGCCCAGAGCGGCAGCGCGAGGGCCACCGTCAACCACAGGGCGAGGGCGACCAGCCCGCCCCGGGCGATCCACTCGTCCCGTGCAAGTTTCTGCCGCGGGGCCCTGACGGCAGGGGCAAGCGCGGTCGAGACCGCCGTGGCCACCGGCTAACCTTTCGAGAACACGCGGATGCGATCGGCCGGGAGTGACACGGTGATCGTCTTCCCGGGAGCCAGGCCGAACTCGCGATGCAGGTGGATGGCAACGTCGGCCCGGACGTCGGCCGTTCCGACCGCGGCCGGCTTCAGCGTCGCGCGGTAGAACGATCCGAGGAAGTCCAGGGCGACGATCTCGACCGGCATGAGGTTCGTCGTCGCCGCACCGCCGCTGCGGACGTCTACATCTTCCGGTCGGAAACAGACCCTGACCTCGTCTCCAGGCGCGAGTCCGTCGGCCGGCTCGCACGTCAGTTCCGTTGTTCCAACCCTGACCCGGTGAGCGTCGACGAGCACCCCATCGAGGATGTTCATCTCCCCCACGAAGTCGGCCACGAAAGGCGTGGCCGGACCGCGATACACCTCCATCGGCGTGCCGATCTGCTCGATGACGCCCTGGTTCATGACCACGATCCGGTCGGCCATGGTCAGGGCTTCTTCCTGATCATGGGTCACCAGGATCGTCGTGACGCCCAGCCGCTGCTGCAGGTCGCGAATCTCGTGGCGCAGGCGGACGCGGAGGCGGGCGTCGAGGGCCGACAGCGGCTCGTCCAGGAGCAGCACGCTCGGGGAGGGGGCGAGGGCGCGCGCCAGGGCCACGCGCTGCTGCATGCCTCCCGAGAGTTGCGCTGGGAATTTCCGAGCGGCATCGGGCATCCCGATGAGCGTGAGCAAGTCGCCGACCCGTTGCGTGATCTGCCCGCGCTTCATCTTCCGGCTGTGCAGACCGTACGCCACGTTGTCAAACACCGTCAGATTAGGGAAGAGGGCGTAGGACTGAAAGACGATGCCGAAGTCGCGCGCCGACGGAGGGAGCCCAGAAATATCGCGGCCGTTCAACACGATGCGCCCGACGCTCTGAATCTCCAGACCCATGATGATTCGGAGCAGGGTCGTCTTCCCGCATCCGGATGGGCCCAGCAAACAGACAAACTCGCCGGAGAAGATGTCGAACGAAACGTCCATCAGCGCGTTGAAGGTCCCGAACCGCTTCCAGATGCTGGCCACCTGGAGGTAGGGAGCAGCCGTATCGATATCTGGAGTCTGCCCCAGGCGGCTGGTGGTAGGAACGCTCATGGGAGAATGCACCAGCCCCCGCTCGTCTGAGCACGAACGGGGGCCAGCGGCTTCATCTCGGGCGCCCGCCGGCGTTCAGCGTGGGGCCGATTTCGAGTCGTAGCGCTTCGCCCACTCCTGCAGGATGCGGTCCCGGTTCTTCGCCATCCACGCGAAGTCGTTCTTGTACATCGCCTTCTCAGCGTTCGGCGGATAGAATGGTGGGACGTTGGTCAGGCCGGGCAACGCCACGATCGCGTACGCTGTCCGGTCCGGTCCGCCGATGCCGTTGTAGATCTCGTTGGCCTTCCGGCTGACCGCAAAGTCGGCCAGGCGCTGCGCCGCCGCCAGGTTGCGCGTCCCGCGGATGATGCCCGTCGCCTCCATGTCCCAGCCGGCGCCTTCCTTCGGAATGATCACTTCGATCGGTGCGCCCTGCTGTTTCAGGAGCGCGCCGCGCCCGTCGAACCCGATGCCGATCGCGAACTCACCTTGCGCCGCCCGGACGCACGGCGCCGAGCCGGAGTGGAGATAGGTGCCGATGTTGTCGTGCAGCTTGTCCATGTATGCCCAGCCCTTCTGCTCACCCATCATCTGCAGCCACGCCGCGATCGTGAGATAACCCGTACCGGACGATGCCGGGTTGGGCATCACGATCCGCCCCTTGTAGGCAGGGCTGAGCAGGTCTTGCCAGGAGAACGGGGCGCGCAGGCCGCGCTTTTTCGCCTCGACGGTGTTGTAACAGATCACCGAGAGGAAAGCGTCCATGCCTGTCCAGGTCATGGGGTTCTTGGTGTCGCGAAAGGCGGGTTTGAGGGCATCGGCGCCTTTGGGGGTATACGGGAGGAGCATGTTCTGGTCGTCGAAGATCAGCAGGCTGGTGACAGCCAGGCCCCAGATGATGTCGGCGCGCGGGTTCGCCTTCTCGGCGAGCAGGCGGGCCGTGATGATCCCGGTCGAGTCACGCACCCAGTCGACGATAACCCCGGGGTTGTCGGCCTCGAACGACGACTTGAAGTACCCGAGCTGGTCAGTCTCCAGTGCGGTGTAGACAGTCAACCGCACCGGTGCCTGAGCCGCAGCGTGTGGGGCCAGGCCCATGGCGAGAGCCACGATGGCCAGCAGAGCCACTGCCGGCCTGAAAATCATCCTGGAACCTTGCGGCATAACGCACCCCCCTTTGTGGGTATTCAATTTAGCGTGAACCCTCCGGGTAATGGCTGGAGTAATTCAACTGCCGGAGGCCAAACCCTTGCTGGCATGAACCCCTATTTCCTCTGCCGGGTCTCCAGGCGATGCTACGTGAGAAGGGTGAAGTTGTGGTGAAGCCGGGCGCAAGGGAATGTCATGGCTTCGGTGCGAAATGAGATTCCCCAGAGGGTGGGGAAGGTACAGGCCCGCCTGATCGTCCCGGAGGTCCTTCGATGGAGACCGCTTCGCCCAGGCCGTCAGAAGGCGACGTCAACCTGTCCTTCCGGCGCGCCGCCTGGCAGTCGGCCGCCCTGGATGCAGACACGCGCGCCCTGCTTGACGAGGATGCCCGCTACTTCCTGCACCAGTCGCTGTCGACCCCATGCCTGAATGCGCTGCGCGGCTGTGACGGCATCTACATTGAGGACCTGCAGGGCCGGCGCTACATGGACTTCCACGGCAACAACGTGCACCAGGTCGGTTTCGCCAACCCGGCGGTGATCGCCGCGATCAAGGCGCAGCTCGACGAGCTCAGCTTCTGCACGCGCCGCTACACCAACCGGGTGGCGGTGGACCTGGCGAAGAAACTGGCCTCCCTCGCGCCGGGCGATCTCAATAAGGTGCTCCTCTGCCCGGGCGGCACCAGCGCCATCGGGATGGCCCTGAAGCTCGCGCGGGTGGTCACGGGCCGGCACAAGACGATCTCGATGTGGGACTCGTTCCACGGCGCCTCGCTGGACGCGATCTCGATCGGCGGCGAAGAGGTGTTCCGGCGGGGCATGGGGCCCCTGATGCCCGGCGCGGAGCATGTGCCGCCGCCCGATCCTTACCGCTGTCTCTGGGACTGCGGCAGCCGCGGCGGCTGCGACCTCAAGTGCGCGAACTACGTCGAGTATGTGCTGGAGAAAGAAGGCGATGTGGGAGCGGTCATTGCGGAGACGGTCCGGAGCACCCCGGTCGTGCCGACGCGGGAGTATTGGCAGACGGTGCGCGCGGCGTGTGACCGCCACGGCGCGCTCCTCATCCTCGATGAGATCCCAAATGGGTTCGGGCGCACGGGCGCGATGTTCGCCTGCGAGCATTACGGGATCGTTCCAGACATGCTGGTGCTGGGGAAGGGGCTGGGGGGCGGAGTCTTCCCGCTGGCCGCGCTCATCGCGCGCGAGGGCCTGGACGTCGCGGCTGATCGCGCGCTGGGGCACTACACCCATGAGAAGAACCCCGTGGCTTGCGCGGCCGCCCTGGCGACGATCCAGTACATCGAAGACCATGGGCTCGTGGCCCACGCACGCGACCTTGGCACGTACGCCCTCGATCGGTTGACGGCCATGAAGGTCCGCCATCCGCTGATCGGCGATGTGCGCGGCCTGGGCCTCCTGCTCGGCGTTGAACTCGTGGCGGACCGCACGACGCGAGCCCAGGCGACCGATCAGGCCGAGGCGGTGATGTACCGCGCGCTGTCCAGGGGGCTCAGTTTCAAAACGACGATGGGCAACGTCCTCACCCTCACGCCACCCTTGACGATCACCCGTGAGGATATGGACCGGGCGCTGGCTATCCTCGACGAGTGCCTGACCGAGGTCGAGCGCGAATGATCTCTATCAAAGACGAGAACTTTGGGGGGACGTTTCCCTTCGCGCCCCATTATCTCGATGTGAACGGTTCGTCCATGCATTTCGTGGACGAAGGCGCCGGGGAGCCGGTCCTGATGCTGCACGGCGATCCGACCTGGGGCTACCTGTACCGGAAGTTCATTCCCGTGCTCTCGGCCACGCGCCGCTGCATCGTCCCTGATCACATGGGGATGGGGAAATCGGATGTGCCACGCGAGCCGTATCCGTACCGTCTGCGGCACCACGTCGCCAATCTCGAAACCCTGGCCCTGCGGCTGGACCTTTCCGGCGTCACCCTAGTGGCGCACGATTGGGGCGGCCCCGTCGGGCTGGGTTTCGCCCTGCGGCATCCTGATCGGATCAAGCGGCTGGTGTTGATGAACACCTGGGCCTTCGCGCCCTGGCCGGGGGCTCCACTCCCACGGCTGCTCGAGATCATCCGCTCGGAGCGGGGCGAGAAGTTCGTGCTTGAGAAGAACGGTTATCTAGAGCCGGCGCTGCTGGGAACGACGCATCACCGGGAGAATCTTACGACGGAGGTGATGGACGCCTACCGCGCGCCCTTTCCGACGCCCGAGTCTCGCACCGCGCTGTTGTGCTGGTCGCGCGATATTCCCGTCTCGGAGGCCGATCCGTCGTTCGCGGACATGAAACGCATCGAGGCGGGCCTGAGCGCGTTCAAGGACACGCCTACACAACTCATTTGGGGTATGCGGGATCCCGTGCTGACGCCTGCGGTGTTGCGGATGTGGCAAGAAGCATTTCCACGGGCGATCAGCCGCAAGATCGAAGACGCGAGCTACTTCTTGCAGGAGGACGCGGCCGAGCAGGTGGTGGAGCACATCAGGGAATTCCTGCAGCAGGAGGCGCTCGCATGATCGAACAGCCATTCGTGAAGCCCGGGCAGACGCTCCTCTACACGCTCCGCCACGGGTTGACCGAACTCAACCGTTCAAAGCGCACCGGGGGCCGCACAGACGCGCCGCTTCTCGACGTGGGACGCCAGCAGGCGGAGGAGGCGCGCGCCAACTTTGCTGGGACCCCGATTGACGTCGTGATCGTGTCGAGCCTGCAGCGCTCGATCGAGACCGCGCGGATCGTCACCGGCTGGCCCCGGGAGAAGATGATCATTGACGACCTGGTTGTCGAGCGCAACTTCGGCGAGATGGAAGGATTGTCGCGGGACGAGATCGGCGTACGCTTTCCTGATGTGATCTACGTGCCGATGGGACATGTGAAGTATTCGCTGAATCCCCCGGGGGGCGAGTCCTTCGAGGCACTCCGGACGCGGGCCCGCGCGTTTCTCGAGAAAATGTTGGGGGCCCAGCGCGGGCGGCGCATTCTCGTCTCATCGCACCAGAACTTCATGCAGCAACTTCACGGTGAATTGCGTGGCATCGATCCCTACGCGTCGCTGAAGTACGACATCGTCAACCTGGAACTCAACCAGTTTCACCTGGACACTGACGGCCGGCTCTTGAACCACGGGACCTACCACCTCTGCCCGGACGCGTCGAAGTATCCATCGTTTTGACTACCATCGAGCGCCTGGCCGGGCGGTTTCTCGACTGCTACCCGGCGGGGCTCCGCGGTCCACGCACGATCGGGCGCGAAGCCGAATTCCCGCTCGTCTGGCCCGACGGACGGGCCGGCGATGCCCGCCTGGTGTGGGAGCCCCTGCTCGCCGAGCCCGGCGCGCGCGCGATCTACGACGATCCCGACAGCCAAAGAATCATCGCGCGGGTCGAGTTTCCCGAGGTGGCATACGAGATTGAAATGGGCCGGGGAACGGCCGAGATCGTTCTGCCCCCGGCCGGCCATCTGGCGGAACTTGAAGCCATCTCGGCAGCGGCGGTGCGGCGTCTGGTCCGAGTCGCGACCGCGCGCGGCATGCGCGTCCTGGGCTACGGCATTCAGCCGCGCACGCCCGGCGGTCCCGGCATGATGACGCCCAAGCGCCGCTATCTCGCCCTCTCGCGTGCCATCGGGCGCCCGTGGTTTCACTTCACGACGACGGCCAGCGACCAGGTCCAGATCGACATCTCACGGGCTGAGCTATTTGAGGCGATCAACTTGATAAACTTGCTGTCGGGTCCGATCATCGCGCTCACCGCCAACTCATCGGTCTACGCAGGGCGGATCGGCCGGTTCGTCTCGGGGCGCGAGGGGCTGCTGGCGGCGTTGGGTGAGCACCGGCACGGCATGACCCCGCGGCGGTTCGCCTCCTTGGAAGACTATCTTGAATTCATCTGCGCGCAGCGGTGCTACGTTCTGCCCGAGGGAGGACGGTTTGTGCGGTACGGTAAGCCCTTCACGTCCTATCTCACGGCGCACGGCCCGCGACGCCCTGGTCCCCTGAGCGCACGCGTGTGGGATGCGTATCTCTGGCACGAGCACTACACGTGGAACAGCGCGCGCCCGCGGGCCGGCAATGCCACGATCGAGGTCCGCCCGGCCTGCCAGCAGCCGCCCGACGCATCCCTGGCCGCAGCCGGCCTCGCCCTCGGGCTTGTGGAAGCCATGCCTCACATCCGGGCGTTCATGCACGACTTTATGGGACCCGATCCCTGGCCGGCGATGGCGGCCTATCGCCGGGCCGTGGTGCGCGAGGGCGTCCGGGCCAGGGAGCCCGCGCCGCGGCTGCTCGAAGGGCTAGTGGACCTGGCCGAGCGAGCCCTCCGGGGCCGCGGTCGAGGGGAGGAGCAATACCTCCGGCCGATCTGGCGCCGGTTGGAAACGAGGGCCCTGCCGGCCGATCGCGCGATCGCGTTGTTCCGAAAGGGTGGTGTCCCGGCGCTGATTGGTGGGCTGCAGCTGTGACCTTATCCGCCGCGCGCGACCATGTCCAGCCACGACGGCAGGCGCGCATCATCGAGGGCCTGACGGCTGCGGTCGAAGTGGCGCTCTGCGTAATCGGAAAAGTCGGGCTTCGCGCTCGAGAGGTTGATCGCCACCACGTACCACATCGCCTCACGCAGTTGGGCGACGATCTTCATGAGTTTCAAACGGGTGAACGCGATCTCCGAGGTGTCCCCGAAGTACAGTCGGAGCAGGACTCTGTCGTCGGCGTCGGATGCGCTGTGGTAGTTGGCGAAATCCGCCAGGTCGAAGTAGACGTCGCCCATCCCGGCATATTCCCAATCCACGATGCGCACCTGTTTCCCATCGTCGATCAGGTTGGGTCCCCAGAGGTCGTTGTGGCACGGGCGGATGATCGCTCCCTCCCGCTGGAGAGACACCTCGATCTCACGCATCCGCGCGTACAGCCCGTCAATGTCGTCCGGCAGAGACGTCCCGTAGCGGCGGGCGGCGTGAAGATACGCTTCCACCGTCCGGAAGGGTGAATAGAAGCCGTCGAATGCCGGACCCGCGTGGTACCGGTGCATGGACCGGACGACCCGCTCCATGGTCTCCGGCCCTGCCCGCTCGCCGGCGGAGAGGCAACGCCCCTCGATGAACCGGGTGACCAGGATCCCTTCGTCCGGCAGGAAATGGACCACCTCCGGTCCCACGCCGGTCCGGCTGGCAGCCAGGGTGCACTGATGTTCGCGGTGGCGGTCAATGCCGAGGAGGCCGGCGTCTTTTGCCCAAACCCGCACCACAAAGGCTTCGCCGCCGACATCCACGCGATAGTTGAAGTTGGTGATGCCCCCGCCCAACGGCGAAACGGTCACCGAGGGCGCTCCCCGCCAGAAGGGGATGCGGGCGATCGCCTGCTCGATGGAAAGGCTCACGCACAGGAATTGGCAGTGGTTCCCCTGCACTCCTCTCCCTTCCACAAGGAATTACCGTCCCCGATACGGTACTCTATTGAACATCCGGGACCGGTGGGAAGGTATATTCCTACTCCAGAGGGGGGATCGTATGGGGCAGAACGACGAGGGATTCTTGCGCAAGCTGATCGAGGACGGTTAGCTCACCCGCAGGACCTTGCCAAAAGTTCGGCATCGGGGCAGTCGGTAAAGCGTCGGAGCCACATACTCTAGGGGCTAATTTTCAAGGAGGGGAAGCATGAAGCTCAAGTGGACACGCATGTCCGCGCTCGCCGCGCTGGTCGTCCTGGCGCTCGTTTCGGTCGCGGCCGGGCAAACAAGTATGGACAAACTCGTTGCCGCGGCCAAGCAGGAAGGCCAGCTCACTGTGATCGCGCTGCCGCATGACTGGTGCGGCTACGGCGAGATCATCAGCGGGTTCAAGGCGAAGTACGGTCTGAAGGTGAATGAGCTCAATCCGGACGCCGGGTCGGGCGATGAAGTCGAAGCCATCAAAGCCAACAAGGGCAACAAGGGACCCCAGGCTCCGGATGTGATCGACGTCGGCTTGTCGTTTGGCCCGACGGCGAAGAAAGACGGGTTGATCCAGCCGTACAAGGTCGCCACGTGGAGCACGATTCCGAACGACGCGAAGGACGCAGGAGGGTCTTGGTACGGCGATTACTATGGCGTCCTGGCGTTCCAGATCAACGCCGATATCGTCAAGACCGCGCCTCGCGACTGGCCAGACTTGCTCAAGCCCGACTACAAGAACCAGGTCGCCCTCGCTGGCGATCCGCGCTCGTCGAATCAGGCGATTCAAGGCGTGTTCGCGGCGGGCCTGTCGGCCACTAAGGGGAACGTGGCCGCAGCCGCGGCTGCGGGCTTGAAGTTCTTTGCCGATCTCAACAAACGCGGCAACTTCGTGCCGGTTATCGGCAAAGCAGCGTCACTCGCCCAAGGCGCCACGCCCATCATCATCCGCTGGGACTACAACGCGCTCGCCGATCGTGACACGCTGAAAGGCAATCCCAAGGTCGAAGTCGTCGTGCCGAAGAGCGGCGTCGTAGCCGGTGTGTACGTTCAGGCCATCAGCGCGTACGCGCCGCACCCGAACGCGGCGAAGCTGTGGATGGAGTACCTGTATTCGGACGCAGGGCAACTGGGTTGGCTCAAGGGCTACTGCCACCCGATTCGCTTCCAGAACCTGGTGAAGAGCGGCAAGGTGCCGGCTGACCTGCTGGCAAAGCTCCCGAGTGCGGATGCCTACGCCAAGGCGGTCTTCCCGACGCTGGATCAGCAGGGCCAAGCCAAGCTAGCCATCACGAAGCAGTGGGACACCGTCGTCGGGGCGAATGTGAAGTAACCCTCACCGGTCCCGCAAGCTCGTCTAGGTCCGGACAGCTCAGGTTCCAATGTGACATCCTGCCGCCCACCCCTCCCCCGGTGATCCGGGGGAGGGGGTAGGGCGCGGAGGATCTCGTGGCACAGGTGACACGCCTGACAACCGGCCCTTCTCGCGCCGCGCCGTCGTGGGTCAATCAGATGTCCTGGGCGTGGGTGGGCGTCGTCCCCTTTTTCGCCTTTGCCCTCATGTTCCTGATCGTGCCCACCAGTCTCCTGGTGGTTGGCGGCTTTCAAGACAGCCAAGGCCATTTCACCCTGAGCAACCTTCTGGACCTGTTTCAACCCACCATCGCGAGCTCCTATCTGATCAGCATCAAGGTCAGCGCGGCGTCGGCGATCGGCGGCGCACTCATCGGTTTCTTCCTCGCCTATGCTGGGATCGCGGGCGGCCTGCCCACCTGGGTGCGGCCGACGCTCATGACCTTCTCAGGCGTCGCCTCGAACTTCGCGGGGGTGCCCCTCGCCTTTGCCTTCCTCGCCACGCTGGGACGAACTGGCCTTGCAACGGCTCTGCTCATGAAGATCTTCGGATTCGACATCTACAGCACAGGGTTCAATCTCTTGAGTTTCTCGGGCTTGACGCTGACGTACATGTATTTTCAGATCCCGCTCATGGTGCTGATCATGGCCCCGGCGATCGACGGGCTCAAACGGGAATGGCGCGAAGCGTCGGCCAATCTCGGCGCGAGCACGTGGGAGTACTGGCGCTACATCGCGCTGCCCATCCTGTGGCCGCCACTGCTCGGATCGGCATTGCTCCTTTTCGCGAACGCCTTCGGCGCCGTCGCGACGGCGTACGCACTGACCGGCAGTTCGCTGAACATCGTGACGATAGTCCTGTATGCGCAGATTCGCGGAGACGTCCTGCACAATCAGAACCTCGGCTATGCGCTGGCGATGGGGATGATTCTCATCACAGGCCTGTCGAACGCGGCGTACATCTGGCTGCGCGGACGCAGCGAGCGGTGGTTGCGATGAAAGGCAGCCGCCTCGGGCCATGGCTCACCATTCTGTTCGGCGTGTTGTATTTCTTCATCCCTCTTTTGGGGACGTTCGAGTTTTCGCTCCGCCTCCTCCGCGGCGTGTACAGCCTGGAGGCGTATCGGATCGTCCTCGCGGATCCGCAGTTCGGCGCGACGGTGACGTATTCGACCGTGCTGGCGCTCGCCACCATCGTCGTGGGCGTCGTCCTCGTGGTGCCGACCGCCTACTGGATCCAGCTACGCTTGCGTGGGCTGCGGCCGGTCGTGGAGTTCATCACGCTGCTGCCACTGGTGATTCCCGCCATCGTGCTTGTGTTCGGATACCTGCGGATCTACAACAGTTCCTCGGTATTGCCGTTTACGGGCTCCGAGCGGGCGACGGACTTGCTGCTGATGTTCAGCTACACAACGCTGGCCCTTCCGTACATGTACCGCTCGGTCGACACCGGGTTGCGCGCCATTGACGTCCGCACGCTCACGGAGGCCGCGGAGAGCCTGGGCGCTGGGTGGTCGACGATCCTGCTCCGCGTGATTCTTCCCAACGTGCGGGTTGCGGTGTTGAGCGGCGCGTTTCTGACCTTCGCCATCGTCATCGGCGAGTTTACGATGGCGAGCCTGTTGGACCGGCCGGCGTTCGGCCCCTATCTGCAGCTCATCGGCGCGAATCGGGCATACGAGCCGGCGGCGCTGGCGATCATCAGTTTCGCGATCACGTGGGCGTGCATGGGTCTCATTCAGGTCTTCGGGCGGGGCGCGCCCGGGCAGGTGGCCGGGCCGCATTAGCGAAGAACCGCGCGGGCCGGTCGGCGGACGGCGTGGGAGAACGGGCGGCGTGGAGCCGGAATGACCTTTCTTGAGATCGAAAATCTGCAGAAGAAATT
>JBGPLF010000013.1:0-31467 GCA_041486265.1 bacterium | reverse complement strand
CTGAGATCGCCAACGCGAAGGTGGCGGCCTCGGCATCGCTGCAACCCACCCTCCCGAGCCTGTTGGGACATGCGGGCCAGGCGGTGGCGCACACGCCGCCCGCTGCCGTGCAACAGCGCGCTGTCGTGGTGAAGGCAAGCCCACCGGCGCCAGTTGTGGCGCCGGCGGTGGTCCAGCAGGCCCCGGTGAGGAACGCGCCGGTGAAGCGGGCAGTCGAATCTCGTGGAACCCCTACGCCGCAACCCGCGCAGTCGATAGCCCCCACGCCGCAACCCGCGCAGCCGGTGGCCCCGACGCCGAAGCCGGCGCAGTCGGTTCAGCCGGTGGGACCGGCGCCGCAGCCAAAGCCCGCGTCACCGCAGCCGGTGACGCCGACGCCCATTCCGTCCCAGCCCGTAATCCCGACGCCGCGTCCGAGGCCAACCCCGCAAGCGGTGCGGCCGACACAGCCCAGCGCGCCGCAGCCAAATCCCGCGCCGACGCTGAGTCCCATGCCGACACCGAGGCCCGTCCAGTCGGTGGCCCCGACGCCCATTCCGCCCCAGCCCGTGGTCCCAACGCCGCGTCCGAGACCAACCGCGCAATCGACGCAGCCGGTGACACCGACGCCCAATCCCCCCCAGCCCGTGGTCCCGACACCACGTTCGAGGCCGACCCCGCAACCGACGCAGCCGGTCGCACCGACGGCCACTCCGCCCCAGCGCGCGGTCCCGACGCCACGTCCGAAGCCGACGCCGACGCCGAACTGCGATCCACGCAGCAAGGGTTACGAGCCGACTCGGTGCCCCACGCCCACGCCTACAGGGGGCTAGAGGATAAGGATCCAACTGAAGACGATGCAACAGTGAGCGGGCCTCGTCAATTGATGGGGCCCGCTTCACGTTCGTCAAACCGCTCCGAGTAGACAAAGGAAGCGACACCCCGCCAGGAACTATGAGATCACTGAAGATTCAAGTTGGCGCGTCACGCTGCAGGGATCGAGTGACGTGAACCCGAACTCGCCTCGATAACTAGCGTGCATTCTTCCGGGACCTGCGATGGCCGATATATCTGCACGATTCCAGAGGTAGAGGCCACTGGTCCGGTCAAAGGAGAAGGCTATGGCGACCAGTCGTTCGGCCAGGCAGACCGCCCGTATTATGAGGACATCGCGGGGCTTTCGCATCCGCACGTACGAGCCCCCGCCCGCCGACTTCAACCCGCTCAAGGCACCGGCGCGTCTGTTGCTGCACCACGGCTTCCCCGCCCGTCCCGATGCCAAGACCGCACCCGAGTGGCGGGAACGGTGGGATCGAGCAATGTCCCGCCCGCGAACATGGATCACCCCGGTCTTTCGTGAGGTCAAGGGAAAGACGCACGGTCCGGCTCTGAAGTCCGGCGATCGGCCACGGGCGAGGATCAGCGCGTCCAGCAAGCTCGCCAACGCCACCAGTTCGAACTGGTCGGGCAGCGTCGCGTTCCCTCCTGCCAATCGGACCTTCCGTTGGATCGAGGGCCAATGGACGGTACCGAACCCGCACGCCCCGGCGACCGGAAGCTATTACGCGTCAGAGTGGGTCGGCATCGACGGGTGGGGATCCAGCGACGTGCTCCAGGCCGGGACCGAGACTGAAATCATCGACATCGGGATCTTCTCGGCCACTCAGGTCTATGCCTGGTGGGAGTGGTACCCGGCCGGAGAGGTGGCGATTAGCAATCTTCAGGTGTCCCCAGGCGACGTCATGGTGTGCGTCATCTGCGTGAACTCCACTACAAGCGCAACCGTCTACTTCTCCAACGAGAGCAGCTCGGTGAATACATCGTTCACGATTACAGCACCGAGCGGCACCACCCTGGCCGGGAACTCGGCCGAGTGGATTGTCGAGCGACCCTCGGTCAATGGCTCCATCACCAACCTCACTGACTACACTGTCGTCTACTTCGACGACGGCGTCGCCGGATGGAGCGGCGGCAACAACTTTGGCATCGTCACCCTCGGCTCGGGAACAGCGGTGACCATGACCGGAAACAACAACGCATCCCTCTCGGTTCCAACATTGGAGACCGGCCAGCTCATGAAGCTGGACTGGAGAAAGGCCAACTGAGACTATTGTAGAGCAGAACGGTAGCCCGAAAAATAAACAGGACGCGAGCCGAAGCCCGCGTCCTGTTTTGATTTCTGATAGCGGGGGAAGGGATTAACGACCGGCAGCCATTCCACTCCGACCAGCGAAAAACCCCGCGAGACCAATCAATATTGAGATCACGCCAATTAACTTGGTGAGTCCAGGGCCACACGCGATGCACTGTATACCCCCGGGGGTAATCATCAGTACGCCTATGATGATTACCCAAGCCCAAGCAAGCGGACCGATCCATCTATTCATATGTCTTCCTCCTTTGCCCAGCAGTCTCAAGCGACCCCACAACCGGAGCAACCGGGGTATGAAGATTTGGTGGGCGGTCTCCGCCAACCGCTCAAGCGACTGCACACTGGGTGAGTTCCTGTGGTGAGGCAGTAGGGACCCGTCCCCACATCCCGGCCACGGTTGCTGCCGAATTGCAACCTGAAATCGTCAGGGGAACCAACGAAGCCTCACGATGGCGCACCTCTTTGCCATGCGATATGGAAGGAGGGCACCGGTTGGCGATCGACCCTAAGAACTAGCGCACAAAGATCCCGAACGGCACATCAAACTGAGTGACCGCGTCATCGAGATTCGCGCCCGGGCCTCATGCGCTTCTAGCGAGTCTCCATCGGACTCCGCGCTCGCGGGGCTGCGTCAGGGGCGTGTACGCTGGTAGGAGAGTGCCAACGTGGGAGTCGCGACGGGGCTCCCTGCCTGCCGGGCCTGTAGCCCGAACTGCACGATCCCCGTGGTCAGGAGCGAGCGCTCGACCGGCACGGGAGCGCGCCCCGTCGTGTAAAGTTCGACGAGCGCGTGGACGAGATAGCCGAAGTGATCGAACGGCTCGCTCTGCAGAACAAGACCGCTGAGGCCGGTTGAACCATCACTGTACTGCGCGCCGAGCAGAAACTCGTGATCGTCAAACGCCCGAGGGATGAGCCCGAGGACCGCACGGGTACCATCTGCATACTGGATCAACAGGACGACTGTTTCGGGCCCGGGCGGCACGCTGCGCCGTGTCTTGGCCGACGCCAGCAAGGCATCGAAGACCCGACCGCCCCAGCGCTCTCTGTCGGGCAGGGACCAATAGCCCGGACCGACCTCCCGGATCTCGCTGACCCCGGTCTCCCGCGGTCCCCGCTGTTCCATGAACCCTTGCAGCAGGTCAGCGGCATGGAAGGCGAAGGCCCAGTACGGGGTCGACGCAATGACGACCGCGACTTGGATTCCGCTGGTCCGGAGGGGCCGGTCCAGTGGGAGGAATGGAAGGACGGAGCCCGCCATGAGCGGGATGCCACGGTTGCCTGCCTCAGCGACGATGGCCTGACTGTCCGGCCAGGTGCCGGCCAGCAACTTGTCGATGAAGACAGGCACGCGTGCGCCCGTCTGGTCCATGATCCGTATGACTTCGCGCATGACCTGGAGCCGGCGCACCGGACTTTGCGTTTGCCCGCTCCCGGGCAGGTCCTCCCGGGTGGCAATCAGTACGCCATCGACCGCGAGGCGGGGACGTGAACTGTGTGAATCCTCGAGCAGTGCATCGGCAATGGACGACGCGACACGGAATCCATACCGCCCTGCCAGGTTCCGCGTCACGTCCGTCGATCGAGGCAGATCGGTGTAGACGCTGGAAACTGTGAGGGGTGATGAAAACGTCTTCTCACCGACTCGATATCCCTCGAGAAACCGCGTTCCGATGACGTCGGCGTGCGACCATCGGTACCAACTGTCGACGAGGAAGGCGATTCGCTTCACGGCGACCGGCCCAGACGCGGCGGGCGGAAGTCCGGCCAGCATCCAAGAGAGAACAAAAACCACCCAGCTCAAGCGCCTAATCCGCATCATGGGCCTAGGTTATTGGGTTCTCCCTGAGACTCCTGCTACCTGAAGAGTTCCTTCAGGTAGCCGTTTAGAAAGACGCCCTTTGGGTCGAAAGACCGGCGAAGCTCCTCGAATTCGCCGAAGCGCTCGAAGCGCGCCTGAGCCATGGCCCGGTCTGGTTGGCACAGTTTCCCCCAGTGGGGACGTCCGTCGAAACGACCCATCTCTGAGCAGACCGCTTGAAAGAACCCGTCACTCTCTCCTCTAGCCGAATAAATACCGATGTAGCACACGTCGGTCCCATAAGACAGGCTGAGCATGATGTCGTCTCGGTGCACGAAGCGAATCTCGCAAGGGACGTTGCCTAGTAAACCGCGCCGCTTCACGAGGTCACGGAACGCGACGACGGCCTCCTTGGCATTCTCGATAGGAACTGCGACTTCGGCTTCTCGATGATGCGGTGGCATGGGAGCGGTGATCGCCTCGAAGCATGGACCCACGACGCTTCCGCGAGTGAACCCGACCCTTTCTTGAAACGCGTTGCAAGGGCGGATCAGAGGTGGGCACCACCGGCCAAGGGTCCAGAGTGAGCCCATGACGAATCTTCGAAGCACCACGGCCTCGAACCAGGAGAACAGCGGCCCCTTGCCTGCCTGCTCGTCGGTGCGGTTCATCGTGTTCACGAACACCACATCGGAACCAGGAAACCAATAGACCCGCACCCGTTCGTTCTCTGCGAGGTCCTCAAAACCGTCAAGAAAATCGCTAAACGCAAGGGGGTAGTGCACGAGTGCCACGTTGTGATCTGCGACGCACTCGATCGTCACCGACATGATGATGCCGAGGCAGCCGAGGCTCAGTCTCAGCGCCGACATTTCCGCGCGATGGTCCTGTGCGTTGAACTCGCGGACCTCGCCTGTACCGTCCACAATGGTCATCGCGGTGACCTGGGTCCCGAGGTTTCCGTAGCGGATCCCCATGCCGTGGGTGCCGGTAGAAACGGCCCCGGCGATCGATTGAGCGGTAATGGCGCCGAGATTGCGCAAGGTCAACCCATGCTGCCGCAAATACGGGCCGAGCGCGCGCAGGCGCATCCCCCCTTGGACCTCAGCAAGGCGATTACGCTCATCGATGCGAAGTGGAGAGGCCATCCTATCGAGACTCAAGATGATGCCGTTAGTCGGCACCAGGGGCGACCACGAGTGGCCGGCGCCGAGCGCTCGGACGGTTGTGCCGGTGGCGACGGCACCCCTCACCAAGTCGCACACTTCGTCCACACGCTCCGGAGTGGCGATCTGGTGAGGAGAGCATCGTAGCGAGCCGTCCCAATTCGACCAGCCAGGCAGCGCTATTACCCCCCTTACCTCCGGCTCCAAAGCGGCAACGCCGGCCCGCAATAGCCAGCCTTGATTCCAACAAAGACGCCAGAAACACGACCAAAAGAGGCTGGTCACGAAGATGTTCTGATATTTCTCCTCGTCCCCTCCTGCAGCCGTGCGATGTAGGCGCGGCGGGTGAGTGTTGTGCAGGGCAGCCAGGCGGGCATGGTCAAACTCGGTCCGGACCGAGTTCCTGCAAACTTCCCTCAGAGTCACCGATACAGCCCTCCACGTGAGGACCGGCACCGGACGCCTTCGACAAACTGCGGCTTGAGTGTCCAACCTACACCTACTTGACAATGTCCAGCGGATCTTCTAGGATTTTTTCAGTATACTGAATCACCTTCGCTATTACGAATAACCTGAGGACGTCCGTGATGGTCGCGTTTCCTCACACCGGCCACAGGTTCTCAGCGAAGGCTCTCGATCACCTCCACCAGCCGATTGACCAGATGCTCGTGCAGCCCCCGGCCGAGGTCAGCCCGTGACCGCGTGGGCTGTCCCGAACTGCCACCCGTCTCTTCAACGATCTGCCGCATCTGCGCCATGGTGCTCGGCACGTAGCACAACGTGTCCTGCCCGGTTCGCGGATCCACGTGATAGAGCGGACGCGCGTGTTCGGGAGAATCGACGGCGCAGGTCAGGTCGACGAGATCCGGGAGCAGGTGCAGTAACTGAGAGGTCTCAAGTTCGTCGGCGTGGCCGATCATTCCGAAGCCGAGCGATGCGGCGAACTCCTTGGCCATGTAGGCGGGATCGAAGATCACGACCGTCACGTCCAGGTCGCTCTGTGCTTGTTGCGCGGCGAGCTGCATCCACGGCAGGTTAGTGATCCGGTGGCCGTTGACCACGACGAAGCGGGCAAAGCCGTGGGTGGCGAGGGACTGGATCGTATCGACCAGCACCTCCTGAAGGGCGGAAGGGCGAATGCTGATCGTGCCCGGAAGAACCAGGTGATGCGGGCTCCAACCGAACGGCAGAGGCGGCGCGCATACTACCTCGGCCCGGCGGGCGGCGTCCTCCGCGAGCCGGGCGGCGATGAAAGTGTCGGTGCCCAATGGCGCATGCCGGCCGTGTTGCTCGGTGCTCCCGACCGGCAGCAGGACGACGTCCCGCCGTCCGAGGTAGTCCTGGACCTCGTGCCACTTCATGTCCTGCAGCCATGTCATGGTGTCCCCTCCTCGTGTATCGCCCAGGTTCACGACGATCCTGATCACCACCGGGAGGGAGTCCCCTGAGACCCGGTGATTTTGTCGAAGCCCGCCGGCGCCTCGAGGCCAAACAGATGCCTTCGGGCAACAAACAGACCACGCTCTCAGACGCTGTTCACATCGTCAACGACGGCGATCACATCGCCATTGGGGGTTGTATGTTTACCCGCACCCCTCTGGCACTGCTCATGGAGGTCCTCCGTCAGGGCCGGTCCAATCTGGCGCTGTCCAAGAACCTCATGTGCTACGAGGGTGAATGGTTCATGGCGGTCGGCGCCGTGCATACCCTCGTCACGTCCTGGCTCGGCATTGGCCTGCCCTGGGGCATCTCACGCATCCTTCGAGAAAAGGCGGAGAGCGGGCAGATTCGCATCGAGGACTGGAGTCATATGGGGCTGGGGCTGCGCTACCGCGCCGGCGCCATGGGCGTCCCCTTCCTGCCGGCCCTCACCATGCTTGGCTCCGACCTCGCCAGGGTCACCGACCTGAAGACGATGACCTGCCCGTTCACCGGCCAGACCGTCGCCCTGATCCCTGCCCTGTTTCCCGACGTGGCGTTGCTCCATGTGCACCGTGCCGACCGGTTCGGCAACTGCCAGATCGACGGATACCCTTTCATGGACTTCGACATCGCGCGGGCGTCCACCACCGTGATCGTCTCGGCGGAAGAGATCATCCCTGAAGATGAGATCCGCCGGCATCCGGAGCGCACGGCGATCCCGGGGTTCCTGGTGGACGCCGTGGTGGAGATCCCCTACGGCGCCTTTCCCCACGAATGCCACGGCCTGTACGAGGCAGACTTCAGTCACTACGACGCCTACGTCGACGCGATCAAGACTCGCGGGACCGGGGCCATTCGGGAGTACCTTGACCGGTACGTCTACGGCACGAAGACCCATCAGGAGTACCTGGCCCTCTTCGGAGAGGACGTCCTGACGCGGCAGTCCGAGAAGGCGCGCGCGTTGACGGGAGACTGACGTGGAGTATACGCCGCATGAACTGCTGACCGTCCTGACCGCCCGAGAGATGGCCGCGGCTCGGACGGTCTTTGCCGGGGTAGGAATCCCGCTGGTCGCGGCCATCATGGCCAAGCGGACGCACACGCCCGATCTGATCATTGTGGTCGAAGGTGGCTCCATCGATCCCCAGGTCGTTCCCGGTCTACTGCCCATCTCCACCAACGAGATGCGCATCGGTCACCGCGCACAGATGCTCGCCGGAATTACCGACGTCTTCCTCTTCGCGCAACGGGGGTTCCTGGACCTGGGGATCATCGGCGGGGCCCAGATCGATCGGTTCGGCAACGTGAACACCACGGTCCTCGGCCCCTACGAGGCTCCCAGGCTCCGTCTCCCGGGCAGCGGGGGCGCCAATGACATCGTGTCGCTCTGCCGCCGCATCATCCTCGTCACCATGCACGAGCGCCGCCGCTTTGTCCCCAGGGTGGACTTCGTGACCAGCCCAGGGTACCTGGACGGCGGGGAGTCACGGCGACAAGCAGGGCTCATCTTCGGCAGCCTCAAGCGCCTCATCACCGACCTGGGAATCTTCGGTTTCGACGAGCCGACACGAGCGATGACCCTTGAGTCCCGCCATCCTGGGGCGACGCTGGAGGAGATCCGCGACCGTACCGGGTTCGGGGTGATCGTTCCCGACCGCGTACCTCTCACCGACGCTCCCACGTCCGCCGAACTGGCGGTCGTGCGTGACATCGACCCCGACCGGCGCTATCTGAGGGCCTGACCGCCCGGAAGGAGTGCGGCCATGACACGACAGTTCGGTCTCGCTATCCGCAACTTCGTCGGTCCCAAGGAAACCCCCGACATCGGGGAGTTGATCGCGTACGCCGAGCACGCAGAGGCCCTGGGCTTCGAGTCATTGTGGGCATTCGACCACCTGTTGCTCGGCGTCGACCCGTGCTTCCCAATCCTGGACTCGCTGACGGTCTTGGGGGCCATTGCCACGCGAACCACCCGGATCAAACTGGGCACCGGTGTCATGATCCTGCCCCTCCGCCACCCGGTGTGGACCGCGAAACACACGGCGAGCCTCGACCAGATCTCCAAGGGTCGCTTCATTCTGGGCGCGGCCAGCGGATGGTACCGGCGCGAGTTCGACGCGGCGGGGATCCCGTTCGAGGAGCGCGGGCGCCTCTTCGAGCAGAACCTTGATCTCCTCCTGCGGCTCTGGAGTGGAGAGCCCGTGACGGCGAAACTGGACGGCCTGAACCTGCGAGAGGCCGTGTTGCAGCCTCGCCCGTACCAGCAGCCGCGGCCACCCGTCCTCATTGGAGGTTACGTGGACCGTGTGCTGCGTCGGGTCGCCCGCCTGGGCGATGGATGGCTGACCTACGCCTACACTCCTGAGGGGTTCACGAAGTCCTGGGACAAGATCAAGGCGTTTGCCAGGCAGTACGGGCGGGACCCGGACCAGCTCACGGCCACGAACCAGGTCGCCATCTACATCGGCCCCCCCGCAGCCGAGGCCGACGTCGAGATGAGGAAGTGGCTCACGACCGAGTGGGATTTCGCAGCCTGGAGCGATTCCACGGTTGAGCACGCCGTGCGGGGCACCGTGGAGGAATGCGTCCGGCAACTGCAGCCTTACGTCAACTCCGAACTGGACCGGATCATCTTCATCCCCTACCGCTACCGTCCTGATCAGGTCGAACTGCTGGTCCAAGAAGTTCTGCCACGTCTGATGGCCTAGCATCGGACGATGCTGCGCACGGGCCCGCGAGCTCACGTGGGGGGGGAACCGAGGAGGCGGACATCCTCCTCGGCCTCCGGACTCGTCCCCTCGGTCGAGCGGGCCCTGGCGATCCTCGACTTGGTCGGACGCTCTCGCGAGAACCTGACGCTTAGCGCGATGGGCCACCACCTCCGCATCCCGTTGAGTTCCCTGCACGGGCTGGTGTCCACACTGCTCCACCTCGGATATCTCGAACGGGAAGAGCCTTCGAAAGTCTACCGGCTGGGCCCGAAGGTCGGCGAACTGGGTTCAAGCTATCACACGGGCGTCGATCTGGCGGCGGTCGCACGCTCGGCGATGGACCGGGTCCGCGACGCAGCCGGCGAGACGGTCAGCCTCACCATCCTTGAGGGGAACCAGATCGTCTTCGTGGACAAGCGGCCGGGACAGGGCCAAGTCCAGGTGGTGAACCCGGTCGGCACCCGCCAGCCCGCGCATGCGACGGGCGCAGGAAAGGTGATGCTGGCCTACCTCCCCGAGGCGGAGTTCGACCGCCTGTATCCCGACGAGCGGCTCCCCGCGCTGACACCTTCCACTATCGCCAGCCGGCGAAAACTCAAGCAGGCCGGTCGTCAAATTCGTGAGCGCGGATATGCGTTCGACAATCAGGAGTCCGAACTCGGCGTGTGGGCGGTCGCGGCGTGTATCCGGGATGCCCGCGGATTCCCTGTCGGCGCCCTGAACATCGTCGCGCCCCTGTTCCGCGTTCGGAACCGCGATTGCACCGACTGGCGCCTGCTCGTCATGCGGGCCGCGGTTGACGTGAGCGAGGCCCTCGGCTTTTCCAATGCACCGAGAGATGAGGAAGTGAACACACGATCGCCGGGAGGGCACACGCATGGATCCCCAAACACGGAGCACAATCATCGGGGCGGTGGACGATCGCCGGGACGAGGTGGTGGGCTTTCTCCAGCGCCTCGTGCAGTTTGACAGTGTCACCGGCAAGGAAGCGGGGATTCAGGCCTTTATCGTGCAGACCCTGACGGGCCTGGACCTGACCGTCGACCAATTCGACACCGACCCCGAGGCGCTGCGGGGTTACCAGGGGTTCCTCGAGCCCGAGCAGTCCATGGCCGGGCGGCCCAACGTCGTGGGGGTCTGGAAGGGCCGCGGCGGGGGGCGTTCCCTCCTGTTCAACGGTCACGTGGACACGGTGCCTCTTGAACCTCTCAGTGCATGGATCCACGGTCCGCTCTCGGGAAGCGTCGTGGACGGCAGGGTCTGGGGGCGAGGCGCCTCGGACATGAAGGGCGGCGCGGCGGCCTTCACCATGGCGGTCTCGATCCTCCAGGCCATCGGCCTGCATCCAGCCGGGGACGTGATCGTCGAGTATGTGGTGGACGAGGAGCGGACCGGCCTGGGAACGCTGGCGTGCGTTCACCGAGGATACACGGCGGACGCGGGAATCTGCGGTGAGACCAGCGACCTGGACGTCATGCCGGCCTGCATCGGCCGGATGTGGTTCACGATCAGCCTCCGCGGCAAGCCGGCCGGCATCTCGGCGCGGTGGGAAGGGGTCAGCGCGATCGACAAAGCCATGAAACTGGTGCCGGCCGTCGAGGACCTGGAGCGAATGCGCATCCAGGACCTCCATCACCCGCTCTACCCCGACAACCGGGGGGCCCTGCCCTGCGCGGTCACCATGTTCCACTCAGGCACGTTTCCCAGCATCACTCCAGAGACTGCTATTCTTCGGGGCAGCCTGGGATTGATGCCCTACGAAGACCCGGCTGCCGTCGAGGCCCAGCTCCGCGAGCAGATCATGCGCATCGCCGGGGCGGACCCCTGGCTGCGGCACAACCCTCCTGATCTCACAACCGAAGGTGGCTACGTGGCGGCCGGAGCGGAAATCCCGACAGACCACCCAATTGTCGAGACGGTCTGTAGCGGCTTCCTCCTGGTGGCGGGCCGGGAGCCGGTACTGAGCGGCCGCATGGGCGCGTCCGATATCCGATTCTTGACTCGCCATGGGCACACGCCGACAGTGATCTTTGGACCGGGGATCACCAGCCAGATGCACGCCATGAACGAGTATGTGCCCGTCGACAACCTGATGATCGCCACGAAGGTCATGGCGCTGGCAATCAACGAATGGTGCAATCAACCCCCCATCACCTGATGGGCAAGGAAGGTCTGCGGTGAACCATGGAATTCAAGGACAGCCGGCACCAGGATCGGATCCAACCCCCAGGAGGTGGCACCATGAAGCGATGGCTCGCACTGTTAATTCTCGCAGCGATGATGGTGGCCTACGCGGGCAGGGACGTGCCTGCAGCCCCGCCGCAGGTCGTCAAGATCGGCATCCTCTTCCCGCTCACCGGTCCGGTCGCGGCAACGGGCGTGGCAAGTGTGAATGCGATCAAGCTCGCCGTCGAGATCATCAACGACAAATATCCGGACCTCAAGCTCCCTCTGGCGGCCACCTCGGGGCTGCCGAACCTCGGCGGCGCCAAGGTCGAACTGGTCATCGCCGATCACCAGATGAATCCCGAGTTGGGGGCGAGCGAGACCGAGCGCCTCATCACGCAACAAGGCGTCGTCGCGATCATCGGCGCCTATGCGAGTGCCATTACCGAGACGGCCAGCGCGTCCGCGGAACGACTCGGGATTCCTTTCCTGAACGACCAGTCGACGTCGCCCCGGCTCCACCGGCGCGGGTTCAAGTGGTTCTTCCGGACGACGCCCCACGACGAGGTCTTCTCCGACCTCATGTTGAGGTTCCTGAAGGAACTCAACGAGAAGCGGAACCTCGGCATCAAGAGCGTGGCCACAATCTACGAGAACACGTTGTTCGGCACCGACTCCAGCCGTACGCAGAACAACTTTGCCAAGATCTATGGCTTTCAGGTCGTCGCCAACGTCCGGTATCCCAACCAAACCTCCGACCTGACCAGTGAGATCCAGAGCCTTAAGGCGGCGAATCCCGACGTGGTGCTGCCGACCTCCTACATCTCCGACGCCATCCTGATGGTTCGGACGATGAAGACGCTGGACTACGCCCCGCGCGGCATCATGGCACAGGGCGTGGGATTCACCGAAGGCTCGTTTCTTCCCACCGTCGGCCGGGACGGCAACTTCATTCTCTCTCGCGAGGTCTTCGCTGACGACCTGCGTAAATCCAAGCCCCTGGTCGGCCAGGTCGCCGATCTCTTCAAGAAGAGGTACAACGCTGACCTTGAAGGCGCCACAGCCCGCAGCTTCACGGCCATGATCGTGCTCGCCGATGCGATCAACCGGGCAGGCTCCACGAATCCGAATGCCATCCGCCAGGCCCTGCTGGCCACCAACGTCCCCGCCGAGCAGTTGATCGTCCCCTGGAAGGGGGTGAAGTTCGACCAGCGGACCGGCCAGAACGTGCTAGGCGACGGGATCATCGTCCAGGCCTTCGACGGGAAGTACCAGACGGTATGGCCCTTCAATCTGGCCTCCAGGGAGATCGCGTGGCCGTTCCCAAGCTGGTCACGTCGGTGAGGTAAGACGCGTCAGCGGCGCGTGACCGAATTCAGGGGCGCGCATTAGGGGTCGAACCGTGCTGCAGCAGATTCCGCAAGTGGTCCTCTCGGGCTTGCTGAACGGGTTCATCTACGCCCTGGTGGCGGTCGGGCTCACCCTGATCTACGGCGTGATGGACATTGTGAACTTCGCCCACGGCGAGTTCCTGATGCTGAGCATGTATGTGGTCTTCTGGCTGTACACCCTCGTGCACCTGGATCCCATTTTCTCGCTGCCGATCAGTGTCCTCGTGCTCTTCATTGTCGGAGCCTTGACGCACAAACTTGTAGTGAGGCGCGTGCTCAAGGCTCCGATGTCTGCCCAGATTTTCGCCACGTTCGGCCTGATGGTGTTCCTCCAGAGCGCGGCGCAGTTCCTATGGTCGCCCAACTACCGGTTGATCAAGGAGCCGCTGCTCAGCGGCCGGATCAGCCTCCTGGGCCTCTCGCTTGGAAAACCGCAGCTTGTGGCTGCAGTGGGCGCACTGCTGGCTACCGGCTTTGTGTACTGGTTCATTGAGCGCACCGAGACCGGCCGGGCCCTGCAGGCTGTCGCGGAGGATCAGGAAGCTGCATCGCTGATGGGGATCAACAGCGACCGGATCTTCACCCTGGCCTGGGGGATCGCTGCGGCTTGCGTTGGCGTCGCCGGAGCTCTCCTGGCCAACTATTACTACATCTTTCCAACGGTAGGCACGGTCTTTGTGTTGATGGCCTTCGTGACGGTTGCGCTTGGAGGATTCGGCAGCGTCCCCGGCGCGTTGATTGCGGGCGTCATCATGGGCGTGGTGGAGACCCTGGCCGGCCTTCTCATCAGCCCCGCCTACAAGCAGGTGGTGGTCTTCGCCCTGTACATGGTAGTCGTTCTGGTCAGGCCCCAAGGCCTGCTGGGTGAATGGTAGGAGACACCGTGGAGCAGACACAGGTCAGGCGTCCTCCCCGCGCCCTCTCTCCCCAGCGGCTCGTCCTGTTCGTTTTCATGTTCGCCGCGCTGGCCTATCCCTGGGTGTTTAGACTGCCGTTTCAACGACGCCTGATGGTCGTCGTGCTCCTTTACGCAATGCTGGGGCAGGCCTGGAACATCCTGGGCGGCTACACGGGCCAGGTTTCCCTGGGTCATGCGGTGTTCTTCGGGATCGGAGCGTACACCTCGACGCTGCTGCATCTGAAACTCGGCGTGACGCCGTGGATCGGGCTGCCCGCGGCGGGCCTGGTGGCGGCTCTGGTCTCCCAGTTCGTCGGCTATCCCTGCTTCAGGCTCAAAGGACACTACTTCGTGATCGCTACGATCGTGCTGGCCCAGATTGTCCAGGCCTTGTTCACGAACTGGGATTGGGCCGGAGGGGCATTGGGGCTGAGGTTGCCCCTCCTGCCTGAGTCCCTGCTGAACTTCCAGTTCTTTTCCACGAAGCTGCCATACTACTACATCAGCCTGGCGCTGCTGGCGATCGTCCTGGCGGTCACGTACCTCCTCGAGGGCTCAAAGGCAGGCTACTACTTCAGGGCGATCAAGGAAGATCCCGACGCGGCACGGAGCCTGGGCGTGGATATTACCTCTTACAAGATGCTGGCTATGGCCATCAGCGCCTTCTTCACCGGCGTCGGGGGTGCCTTCTATGCGCAGTTTGTCCTCTATATCGATCCGGAGAGCGTGCTGGCCTTCAAGACCTCGGTGCTGATCATGCTCATCGCTGTGGTCGGAGGAATCGGCACGCTGTGGGGTCCGGTGCTGGGCGCCTTCATCCTCATCCCCTTGTCCGAGTTCACCAGGGTCGCGCTGGGTGGCGCCGGGCGGGCTCTCGACCTCGTCGTGTACGGCATCCTGATCACGCTGGTGGCCGTCTTTGAGCCCAGAGGCCTTTGGGCCTTGGGAGAGAGGATCAAGGCCTTGGTCGCGCGCCGATGACCCTGCTCAGGATAGGCGGGATCACGAAGCGGTTCGGCGGACTCGAGGCCAATAAGGGCATCGAGTTTGATGTCGAGCAGGGTACCATCATCGGCCTGATCGGTCCCAACGGGGCCGGGAAGACCACCCTCTTCAATTGTGTGACCGGATTCTATGCACCCGATGACGGCAAGGTGGTTTTCGACGAACTGGATATCACCGGCTGGCCGCCCCACCGCGTCTGCCGGGCTGGTATTGCACGCACCTTCCAGACCGTCCGACCCTTCGCGCAGATGACCGTCCTCGAGAACGTCATGGTCGGCGGGCTCCTGCGCCATCGACAGACCGCCGCCTCACGAACGGCGGCCATGGAGGTCCTCGAGTTCACCGGGCTGGCATCGAGACAGAGCATGTTTGCCAAGAACCTCACAATCGCCGACAAGAAGCGGATGGAGGTTGCCCGGGCGCTGGCCACAGGCCCGAGGCTGCTCATGCTGGACGAGGCCATGGCCGGCCTGACGCCTAAGGAAACGCAGGAAGCGGTGGACCTCATCCTACGCCTGCGCGCCCGAGGCGTCACGATCCTCTTGGTGGAGCACGTGATGGAGGTCGTCATGCCGATCTCGCATCGCATCGTCGTGCTCGACTATGGTCAGAAGATCGCGGAAGGCCCGCCGCAGGAGATCGCGAACGACGAGCGGGTGATCCAAGCGTACCTCGGGGGGCGATACCGTGCTCCGAGTTAACGGCATCTCCGTCTCCTACGAGGGTACACCGGCATTGACGCAGGTCAGCTTTGAAGTGCATGAAGGCGAAATGGTCTCCATCGTCGGGTCGAACGGCGCTGGCAAGAGCACCGTCCTGAAAGCGATCTCCGGGATCCTCCACCCCCATGAAGGGACCATTGAGTTCTGCAACCAGAGGATCGACCGGCTGCCCGCCTATGAGGTGGTGACGAGGGGCATCGCCCACGTGCCGGAAGGCCGGCGCCTGTTCAGCAAGCTCAGCATCCTGGAGAACCTGCTGGTGGGAGCCTATACGAACAAGTCCGAAGGTCTCAGGATGTCGACGATCAAGCAGGTCTACGAGATCTTCCCGATCCTCCGCGACCGCCAGGCGCAGCGGGCAGGCACACTGAGCGGAGGCGAGCAGCAGATGCTGGCCATCGGCCGCGCGTTGATGTCGCAGCCGAGGCTCCTGATGCTTGACGAACCGTCTCTTGGGATCATGCCGGTCATGGTCGAACGCCTCTTTGAGGTAACCCGTCGGGTGAACGAGCAGGGGATGACGATCCTGCTGGTGGAGCAAAACGTCCGCCGCGCGCTCGGACTGGCACATCGTGGCTACGTCCTGCAGACCGGACGCATCGTCCTGGAAGGCAGCGGCGAGGAACTGCTCAAGAGCGATCAGGTCCGAAAGGCGTACCTGGGGCTATAAGGAGGAATCGCCATGGATGCAGAGAGGACGCAAGGCACGACAAAGCATGTTGCGGCGAATGAAACAGACGGCTTTGTGTATGTGAACGGAGACTTCTGTCCCGCCCGCCAGGCGACGATCTCGGTCTTCGACCACGGTCTGCTGTACGGCGACGGCGTCTACGACACGCTGATGGCCTGGAACGGCTTCCTCTTCAAGCTCGATGCGCACCTTGACCGCCTGCTGCGTTCGTGCCGGGCTGTGAAGATCGAGCCTCCGGTTAGCCGGAATCGCCTTCGTGATCTGTTCCTCGAGACAGTCGCCAGGAGCAGGCTGCGCAATGCCTACGTCAAGTGCATCGTGACCAGGGGAACGAGCCCTGCGCCTCTGCTCGACCCCAGGCACTGCACGCCGGGCCTCGTGATCTTCGCGGTGCCCTACCCCGCGTCTGCCGATCCCACGAAGGCCAAGGGCGTCAGGGCCAAGATCACGTCGATTCGCCGCATACCTCACGATGTGATTGATTCCAGGATCAAGAGCCTCAACTACCTGCCGTTCGTGCTGGCGCGTCTGGAGGCGATTGAAGCGGGGTACGACGAAGCGCTCATGCAGGACGCTCAGGGGTACGTGTGCGAAGCACCAGGATGGAACGTGTTCGTCGTGCACGACGGCACGGTTGTGACTCCTGGCGCCTCGATTCTCGAAGGGATCACGCGTGAGACGGTCATCGAGATCAGCACCCGCCTCAAGATCCCGTGCAACGTCAGGGCAATGACCCCCTATGACCTCTGGACGGCCGACGAAGCCTTTCTCACCAGCACGGCGGGAGGTATTGCACCAATCCTCGAGGTGGACGGGCGGTCGATCGGCGACGGCCAGATGGGTCGAATCTGCCAGGCGATCGTCCAGGAGTTCAGGAGGATGCTCGAGAGCGGCGAGCACGGCACGGCGGTGACGTATGGCCGTTAGCACATCACCGAGACGGGGTCAGAAGGCTGCGGTGACGGCGGTCGTTTGGGATCGGGGCCTTGCCTCCGAAAGGTCTGCCCCACCTCGAGCCGAGATCACGAATGGTTCGCGAGGACGCGAATCAGATCCTAAACTCAGTCAATGTGGTGGGAGCAAAGAGTTCCTCCGGGGAGTAAGCACGATCAATGAGACCCTGTTCCCTCGAATACTGCATAAGCAGGGAAAGTGCCGACCAGTTTGCCTCAATCCCCTCAGGCCAGAAATCATCTCCGAAAACCTCAAGTGTCTCCTCCAACGCGGGCAGATACCATGGTAGGCAATATGGCAAGGCATTCACATCACGCATTACCGCGTAACATCGACGCATGCTTTCCCTGTACGCCTTATACAGACTTTGTGCAATCCAGGGATACCTCTCGTAAAGCGACCGCTTCATCACCACAGTGTGCATGAGGGGGACGATGCGCGTACGTTCATAATACGCTCGTTCTATTTCCTTGTAATTGACGAAAAGCCGGGAAATGTCCGGATTCTTCGTGAAACATGACGGGATTCTTGGCCCGATTAGCGCATCGATCTCTCCAGTCTCCAGCATCTGGCCTAAGGTCCGGCCCGGAGGCGCATCGGAGATGAGGACGTGATCCTGAACATCGACCGACATGCGGTCGGTTCGGCCGGGCTCTTCTACGCCCCCCGTCACCCAACGCATATCTCGCGGCCTCACTCCATAGTCGTGCTCAAATAAGCCTCTCAGCCAGATAGCCGCAGTCATGGCATACTCAGGCACGCCTACAGTCTTGCCTCGCAGGTCCTCAGGGCTTTGAATCCCCGACCGCTTGTTGACAAAAACAAAACCATGACGGAAACATCGTGAAGGAAAGACCGGAATCGCAACATACCTGTTAAGACCTTGTGCCTTCGTGATCAGGTAGTACCCGAGCGAACACTCTGCGGCATCAAACTCCCCGTAGCGCAGTTCACGCCAGAAGATCTCTTCGATAGGCAACTCAATATAGTTGAGATCGATCCCATCGGGTTGGATGCTGCCATCCACCAGAGCCCGGGTTCGGTCATAGCGACCGCCTGCCAAGGTGATGGCGATGCGACCCATTTCACACACACCTCCACCAAAATCGCAGGACGAGTCGTCGCACATAGGCGATGCTCCTAAGCTTCCGAGCTCCAAGCCCGCAACAGCGTGAGGCATACGCTCGGGAGCCCGCCTGGCCCTTCAAACCGGCCGGGTGCGTCAACCAACTCAGACTTGGCCCAGATAGGTCTCCTCAACGGCCGAGTCGCTCTTGAGTACCGCGCTGTTCCCTTCCAGGGCCACTGTTCCCGACTCAAGGACATAGGCGTAGTCAGTCACGGACAAGGCCATGCGAGCATTCTGCTCGACGATGAGTAGCGACGCTCCCCGAGCGCGAATCGCTGCAATAGCTTGGAACATCAACTGCACAAGCAATGGAGCAAGGCCCAGTGAGGGCTCGTCAAGTAGCAAAAGATTGGGGCGGGCCATAAGAGCCCGGGCAATCGCCAGCATCTGCTGTTCGCCCCCCGACAGGGTTCCCGCCTGCTGGCTCAGACGTTCGCGCAGTAGTGGGAAAAGCGCCATCATGCGATCGAGATCGTGCGAAACTTCCCGGCGATCCCGGCGCGAGAAGGCTCCAATGCGCAAGTTCTCCTCAACGCTGAGGAAGGGGAAAATCTCGCGCCGCTCAGGAACCATGGCCAGACCCCGACGGACGATCTGATCGGGAAAGAGGCGGTCGATACGCGCCCCGGCAAAGCGGATTCTGCCGCTCCGAAGGCGGACGAGCCCGGTGATCGTGCGAAGCGTGGTTGTCTTCCCGGCCCCGTTTGCACCGAGAAGACAGACCGAGGCTCCTTCTGGGACGCGCAGGCTTACCTCGCGAAGTACGGTAATCGCTCCGTAGCCCGCCGTAACGCCTTCTAGCTCAAGCACCGCCCACCCCCGCAGTATGGCGGGGCGATCCGCCAGTCGGTTCGCCCTCGTCGCCCAGGTAGGCCCGAATCACATCGGGATCCATCCGTACTGCGTCGGGAACCCCTTCGGCGATCTTCTCCCCATGGTCCAGCACCGACACCACATCGCAGACTCCGAGAACGAGCCGCATCGTGTGCGCAACCAGGACAATCGTGATGCCCAGCTCGGCGCGGATGCGTTGAATCGCCTCCCCGAGCGCTTCAACCCCTCTGAGGGTCAGCCCTGACGAAGGTTCATCAAGCAAGAGAATCTTTGGCCGAGAGGCCAGGGCCCTTGCGATCTCAACCAGGCGCTGGTGCCCGAACGGCAGGGTCCCAGCCGGCTGGCCCGCGTCGCCCTCAAACCCAACAAAGTGTAGGATGCCCATTGCCCTCTGCCGCGCTTCCTCTTCGAGGCGCCGAGTCCCAGCCTTACCGAGCACTGCTCTCGTCAGGCTCACAGGAATGTGACTGTGCATACCAATCAGGACATTCTCGAGGACGGTGAGCCTGGTAAATAACTCGAGATTTTGAAACGTGCGAGCGACGCCAAGTTCAGCAAGCGAAAAAGCCGGCACCGTCAGCAAGTTCGCATTCTCGAACCAGACGGTTCCCTCGTCCGGCTCATAGAGCCTAGTGATCACATTGAAGAGAGTTGTCTTCCCAGATCCGTTAGGCCCAATCAATCCGTGGATCGTCCCCCCGACGACCTGCAGGTTTACGCCTCGAAGGGCGTGCACACCCCCGAAGGATTTCCGCACATTTTCCACCCGAAGAAGTCTCTCTCTGCCGTCCCCCACCTTCGCCTCGTTCTCTCGCCCATCGCTGTCCCAAGAAGGTAGAGCGTACGCCGTGGCGGAAGCGCCGCGACTCACGAGGAGGCGGCGGGAACCGCCTTGTCGTTGGCGGACAAACCCTGCGATCCCTTGGGGTAGGAAAACCAAGAAACTCAACAACATCCCACCGGCCAAGAGCTCCCGGTATTCCGCGAAGCCTCGAAGCCATTCTGGGAGAATCGTGAGCACGACTGCCCCAACGATGATGCCAGCGAGCGTTCCCATTCCGCCGACGACCGCCATGGTGACATACATCAGGGAGACGGGAAACACGAAGCTGTCAGGATTGATGAACAGCACGACCCCTACGTAGAGCGCGCCAGCCAATCCGGCGTACGCAGCGCTCAACCCGAAGGCCATCGTCTTGTATGCCCGGGGATTCACGCCCGCGACGACCGCGGCAATCTCGCTTTCCCTCAGCGCCATGAAGGCCCGGCCAGGACGCGTCCGCGTAATCCGATAGGCGGTCACCACGGCGAGAACCGCGGCCGCCGCGACAATCCAGTACATTGCGTCGGGCCCGACGGTCACACCGAACGCTCGAGGTGGAGGAATCCTCAACCCGTTAGCCCCTCTGGTCAAAGAAACCCAATTCAGCGCAATCAGAAAAACCGACTGGCCAAACCCAAACGTGACCATAGCCAGGTATAGCGGATTGAGGCGCAGAGTGGGCAGACCGACAACGAATCCAATCGCGGTGGCGGCGGCAATTCCGAGGGGAAGGGAAACCCAGAAAGGGTAACTCGCTTTGGCGACCAGCAGTGCTGCAGTGTATGCGCCAACAGCCACAAATCCGGCGTGCCCAAGGGAAACCAGACCCGCATAGCCCATGACAAGTCCAAGGCCGACGACCGCAATGGTATTCAGGAGGGCGATCGTAGCCACGAACCGCGGATAGGCCGGAAAAACGAACGGTAGGAGGGCAAGAGAGGCCACGCAAGCGACCAACAAAAGGACCGGACGGGGTTCCCTGGCAATCATACGCGCAAGACCTCCTGCCGGCCAATCAACCCCGAAGGTCGGACGAGGAGGACAATGATAAGCAGGGCAAAGACGACCACATCCTTGAAGGCGCTGGTCACATACACGCCGATCAACGTCTCTACCACACCCAACAACAGGCCACCGATGACGGCACCAGCCAGACTGTTGAAACCGCCCAGCACGGCCCCGACAAACGCCTTGATGGCCACGACGCCCATGTCGGGCCGCACCAAGACCAGCGGGGCGATCAGCATCCCTGCCGCGGCGGCGAGAACCGCGCTTATTGCCCAGATGAGGCTGAATATTCGCGGCACACTGATCCCTACAAGCCACGCCGCTGTCTGGTTTTGCGACGTTGCCCGCATCGCGGTCCCCATTGTGGTGTATCGGAAGAACAAGGTGAACGCCATGACTGCAAACACGGCTATGCCCGTGATCCCGACCCCTAGGCGGGTCAGAACCACGGGGCCGATGTGGAAGGGTTCCAGACTGAACATCGGCGGGAAGAAGCTCAACTCTTCGGTGCGGAGGATGCGCACTGTGCTGCGGATGATCTGCCCGACAGCTGCGGTAGACATGATGACCGTGGCTGCAGGGGCTCGAATCAACGGTCGATAGGCCACCCTTTCTATTACCACACCAACAACAGCAATCAAGATGAGCACGACAGCGAACGTCGACCAATAGCCAAACTGCCACTCGGTGTGTAGGATCAACCCAATCATCGCGCCGAGCATCAGGACCTCTCCGTGCGCGAAGTTGAGGGTCCTCGTAGCTTGGTAGATGACGACAAAACCCAGCCCCACCAGCGCGTAAATACTCCCCAACGTCATCCCGCTAGCGATCGCTTGAAGCATCACCCCCATCATGCTCCAGCCCTACCTGGAGAGGAATGGTTCATGGATTGACAGCTACTCCGGCGGGAGAACATCCCACTCCAGATGTCCATTTAGACGCGCCATAATTACTATGTCCGTCCCTTCATGATTCTTCGGTGAAAAGGTCACAGGAAAACCTAGCCCCCCTCCAGGGACGTAGTCTCTTAGCGTCTCCAGAGCGCGAATGAAGCCCTCTCGCGTAAGGTTCCTTCCGGCCCGACGCACCCCCTCGCCAGTCACGTCCGCGCCGATGTACCCGGTCATGTCGTACAGCGATGGCCGGCCGACCGGAAATCCGCTCTGGAAGAGATACTGCAGGGCTTTCTTCTTGTAAGCCTCCACGGGAGGGGCATCGGATTCCGGAAACACGGGGAAGACCCAGACGGCGACCATACCGACACCTACGTTGCCGGCCGCCCGTGGGAACAAAGGCGTCGGGACGCCCCCTCCCCCATACATTGGGGTCAGAATGCCGAGTTGGCGGACCTGGCGGGCGATAACTCCCGCCTCGGCGGCAAATGCGTGCAGAATGACCGAGTCGGGGTTCGCTTGCCGGATCCGTAGCGACTGAGCGCTGAAGTCCTGGTCGCCCACGTTGTACCGCTCGGCGGCAACAAAGTCGAGTCTATACTTTTCCTTGAGGTAGGCACTCATAATCTCATATCCACCAATGCCGAAGTCTGTGCTGTTGTATAGGATGGCGATGCGCTTTTGCCCCTTCTTGCCAGCGACGTAGTCAATCAGACCGCGCCCCTGGGCGATTTCATTGGCGTAGATTCGAAAGACATTCCGGCTGAAAGGCTGGAAGAGGCCCCGGTGGGCGGTGATGCAGCTCACGAAGGGCACGCCAGTCTCGCGGATGAGATCCATCGCCGCGAGCGTGGGACCACTAGCTGAGCCGCATACCAGGGCAAACACGTGGTCCTGAGACAGCAGGCGCCTCACAGCAGCGACTGCCTCTGTGGGAGAACCAGCGTCATCATACGCGATCAACCTAATGCGACGCCCGTAGATCCCACCGCGCGCATTCACCTCTGATATCCACACCATTGCGCCGTCACGCGCCGGTGTTCCGGTGGGCGCCAGGAACCCGGTCAGCGGAGCGAACATCCCGAGGGCGATCTCACTATCCGTCACCCCCTGCTCGGCCGACGGGCTCGCAAACGCGCCCAATACCTGGACGAGCACTATGAGAATCACGCCTAGCAAGACGGGCCGTATGGAATCTCTCCGTGTCCTCATCGGTACCTCCCTCTATGAGTCTTCAACGCGGCACCACTCAGCAACACCAATGCCTAGGGTCGCGAAAGCGTGTGAAAGCTGTCCGGGTCCGGGCTATCTCTCGACCCGCCGACGTTCCGTGTCCCGCACGGCGTCCGCAACGTCGACGCACCGTGCAAAGACGGTCCCGGACCGCTCGCGAACGTGCAAGATGAACTGCTCGAGCAAGGCGCTCCGGTACGGCCTGCCTGTAAGCTGAGGATGCATCGTGTGCACACAGCACCGGCCATCATGATACAGCCCATCGAAACTCCCTGCCCAGAGATCGAAGACCGCCGCGTTGGGCGTGAGCTTGGCCCCTGGAAGCTGAAGTGCGAACAAATACAACGACGAGTCATCGAGAGCCCAGTCGACCGGGAGTTCGACGAGTTCTGTCGCCTTCCCGTCGAGCGAGTGGAAGTAGGGACCATCCGCGTCCATCATGTTGCTGGAATACCGAAACCCATGCTCGACGAGAAGTGGGATCGTGCGAACACTCAAATCCCATCCCGGTGCTCGGTAGCCCACAGGCCGCTTCCCAATGACTTTCTCGATGGCGTCGGTACCTCGCCGCAGCGCAGTGACTTCTTCTTCGGCGGACATGCGGCCTGGCCACTCGTGAAGGTACCCGTGGTTACCGACCTCGTGCCCGTCACCGTCAATGGCGCGGACCATGTCCGAGTACCGATCGGCGATCCAGCCCGGCACGAAGAACGTCGCGCGAATGTCGTGGCGGGCCAGCAGCCGCAGGATGCGGGGGACACCAACGGTAGGACCGTAGCGCCCCTGGGATAGGATGACGGGCCGTTCGGCGTTCTGTGGGTCACGATTCAACCAGAGGGTCTCTCCGTCTACGTCAAACGTTAGCATCACTGGAAACTGGCCGTCGTAGATACCCACTCTCCCGCCTCCTCGCGTGGACAAGCCCCAGCTCGGCTCTCAGGTCGCTTTCCATTCCGCCACGCCGTCTATATGTGCGACGGCTCTTTCGAGAATGCCCATGCCTTCGCGTATCGCTACTGACCATGAGAACCCTCTTGTGAAATAGGGATTGGAGTAGGGATCCACCACTCCTCCCCCCGGACCGTTGTCACATACTCTGGCCAGCGGAGATCAATCGGAGGCGCGAAATCCTTTGGCAGGAGTGGTGCTACCCATTTGGTCCCACCCACCCCCCCACCGGTGCGCTCCCTAAACTCCGCCTGGGTCCTGCTCAAGGCCTCGGGCTGCGTCAGAAGGTCCACCATGCTGCACGCGATAGTCCTTCCGGCCGTCAAGATCATTGGATCGATGCAGCTCGAAACCCCGCCCAGGGCGTTGCGCACCCAGGCGGGATATTCGTAGCCCGACCGGGGCGGCCTCAGGTTGGGCCGACCAGTATACAGCCGGGCGGTTGGGGCATGCCACGTGTATTCCACGTAGTCGTCCGCCGCGAAGTTGAGCTGCCAGGGCGGGAGCCCCCGGCGCAGGTTGGCCTCGTTGTCCTCCGGCGCCGTGAGGTGCTGGCAGGTCTCAAGGAAAGGATCATCCATAGGAGGAATGCCGAGGTTCTGCTGAATGGCCCGCGCGAAGTCTCTCGCGCTCTCGTCCAGCTGCGGGGGGCCGACAAACTCTAGGTTGGTGTACACCAAGCGCGCCAGCGCCAGGTTCGGAAGCCCGACCCGCGTCTTCGTGATCCAGCGCGCGGAGACGGTGCAGTTCGTCATCTCCGCAACGCGGCGAGCGTTGTTCTCGAGGATGCGGGCAATCCGCTCCTGGATGGCCAGGCTCGGAGAGCGCCAGGCATACTGGATCTGGCTAATGCCCGCGGGGAGATTGTCGGCCGTGCACTGTCCGGCCACCATCATGAACTCGTTCAGCGTCCAGTTTCCTGTAAACGGGAACATTGAGTCTTTGAGATACTTGGTGCTCGTATACATCAGGCACACGGCGTCTAGGGCACCAGGACTGCGGGCCCCGGCATGCGCGTGTCGAAGGGGCAGCACGGAATGGTCCACCCAACCTTCCGGATCGGAGCTTTCGAAGGTGAACAGGATGCTCCAGTACGAGCCGAACTGCGTCTCCCAGGCCGTCGTATTGGCAGGATTCGGGTGGTAGACAATGTACGCGTCGGCGCCGTCATAGTAGCCCTTGGCAGCGTGTACGGGCTTTGACCCGCAGACCTTCTCCGCGGGCTCACCGAACAGGATGAGTGTCCCTTTCAGATGGTACCTCTCCATCGCCGCCTTGGTGCCCAGGATTCCCGTCAGCGCGGCCACGCCCAGCGCGGAATGAGGATCGGTGTGCCCAGGTGCCCACGGATGAAAGCCCTTTCGTGGAGCCTTGTACGGAACCGGCTGCTGCGAGTTCTCGGGCACCGCGTCGTATTCTGCAAAGGAGCCGAGAACGGGCTGGCCTTCGCCAAAGGTCGCTTTGAAGGCCGTGGGCATGGCCCCCGTACCCTCCGCCACATGGAATCCTTCTGAACGCAGCAGCGCGCAATAGGCTTGGGCAGATCTGTACTCCCTGAACGCCGTCTCGGCATAATTCCAGATTTCCTGATGAAAGTGCGAGAGGCGTAGTTTGTTTGCTCCGATCCATTCGAGGGCTGTCTGCTTTTCCGGAATAGTCGCAGCCATACGACCTCCTCGGTCCAGAACTTCTTGAGGATCTCCAAGTTCCGCACGAAGATCTTGCCCCACCTCCTCATCCTTCCGGCGGGCCTGTTCCCGCAAGCCCCTGGAGGACGCGCTCGGGGGTCATCGGAAGCTCGTACAACCGCACGCCCACAGCGTCCTGAATCGCGCTGGCAATCGCCGCGGGAGGCGGGCCGGTCGGCGGTTCGCCGATGCCCCGCGCACCGAACGGCCCTTTGCCTTCCCCGGACTCTACCGCGACGGCCCGAATGTCGGGGACGTCCAGCGCGGTCGGGATGAGATAGCTGGCGAAAAGCGTCGAGAGATTGTTGCCCCCCTCGAGCACGATGTCTTCCATGAGGGCCTGCCCGATCCCCATGACGGCGCCCCCCTGGATTTGCCCTTCGACGCTCTGGGGGTTGATCGCGCGCCCGACGTCGTGGCACGCGACATACTTGAGGAGCTTCACGATCCCGGTTTCCGTGTCGACTTCGACCTCGGTCGCGTGGCACCCGAACGTGTAGTCCGGGAAGGTCTTCCCCTGCCCTGTCTCGAGGTCCACTGGAGGCGCCTGCTCCCCCCGAAACACCGAGAGGTGCGCCGTGGGGATGCCCCGGTGGCCGCACTCCACCACGACCTGGGCGAGGGCGACCTTCCGCTGCGGGCTCCCGATCACGCTGACGTAGTCGTCGGCAAACTGCACATCGGCCGGCCCGGCTTCCAGCAGCGCGGCACCGACAGGCGCCATCAGGGCGCGGAGCTCTTGCGCCGCCTTCAGCACGGCGTTGCCGGACATGTAGAGTTGCCTGGTGGCAAACGTCCCCCCGGCCAGGGGCGTGAGCGCGCTGTCACCGAAGTGCACGACGACGCGCTCGAGCGACACGCCGAGGATCTCGGCGGCGATCTGCGCCAGTGAAGCAGCCTGCCCGCCTCCGAGATCCGTTACCCCGCTACGAAGAACCAGGGAGCCGTCGGTTTCAAATCCGATCCACGCACTCGCGTGATCCCGGAACCAGACGGTGCGGCCATAAGGCTGCAGGTTGCAGGCGAACCCACGGCCTACGCGCGCCGTCCGCGTTGTTGGGCAACTCCGCTCGCCCAGCGCATCGAGGGCGTGCCGTGCAAGCGCGGGCAGGGCGACAGCGGTCTCCACCTTCTCGCCGGTTGGCAGGCGGTCTCCCTTCTGGAGAAAGTTCCGAGCGCGGACCTCCAGCGGGGACATATGCAACTGTTCGGCTACCAGGTCCATCTGCGACTCATAGGCAAAGGTGACCTGCATCGCCCCGAACCCGCGCATGGCGCTGGCTGGCACGTTGTTGGTAAAGACGGCCATCGCGTCTACGCTGACGTTGGGGATCCGGTACGGGCCGGCGCCGGCCACCAGAGCCGCAAACAGCACGCGGGGGGAGAGAAGCGGATACGGGCCGGCATCGGCCAGCACCGTGATCTCCTGGGCGAGTAGCCGGCCATCTCGCGCCGCCCCCGTCTTGTACCGCATGACAAAGGGATGACGCTTCGGCCGGGCCAGCAGGGATTCTTGACGGCTCCAGACCATCCGCACTGGGCGTCTCGTCTTCCACGCGAGAAGCGCCACGTGCGGTTCTACCGTCATATCCTCCTTGCCGCCGAACCCTCCGCCGAGGAATGGTGCGATCACCCGAACTCTGTTGTGCGGCAGGCAGAGCATCTCCGCGAGCGTGCGAAAGTGCTCGATCACCTGGGTCGCGGACCGGACGTTCACGACGCCATCCGCGTCCACCCAGGCCACGCCCGCCTCGGGCTCAAGGTACGCGTGGTCCACACGCTGAGTACGGTATGTCCGCTCGATGACGATGTCCGCCTGCCGAAGGCTTTGCTCCACGGAGCCCGTCCGCAGTTTCCAGTGGATGAGCAGATTCTCTCGCTCTGCGTGCACCCGCGGCGCATCAGGCCGCAGCGCCGTCTCGACATTGACGACGGCGTCGAGCGGCTCGTAGTGCACCTCGATCGCCTCGACCGCCGCTCTGGCCGCCGCTTCCGACTCTGCCGCTACGAGGGCCACCGGCTCTCCCTGGTAGCACACGCGGTTCACCGCCAGGATCGGCGTGGCAAACGGGGCCAGGTTGAAGCCGGTCGCGTCCTCGTGGAGCGCATTGGCGGGAACGTCGTCTGCGGTCAGCACCGCCGCGACGCCGGGCAGCGCCCGCGCCCTCGACACGTCGATCCGGAGGATCCGTGCCGACGGATAGATGGAGCGCAGGATCCGCCCGGTCAGCATCCCGGGAAGCTGCCAGTCCCCGGCGTAACGCGTGGTTCCTTGCACCTTGTCGAGCACGTCGTAACGCTGAAGCGGCCGCCCGATGACGCGGTACGCGAGGAGCGGCGGTGTACTGCCGGGGTGCTCACCCGCCATCCCTGCCTCCTCGATTCGACGTGGGATTGCCCGCCCGGGCGTAGGCTTCGACTGCATCGACGATGCGCGTATAGCCTGTGCACCGGCAAAGGTTCCCGGCGACGGCCGCCCTGATCTGCTCGCGGGTGGCACTCGGGTGATCGCGAACGAATGCGTGCGCGACGAGAAGCATCCCTGGAGTGCAGAACCCGCACTGGGCTGCTTCGTGTTGCACGAAGGCACGCTGCAGAGGATGAAGGCCGTCCTGGTTGGGCAGCCCCTTCACCGTCGTCACGGTGCGCCCCTGCGCTTGGACGCCCAGGAGCAGGCACGCATTGACGGGCGCGCCGTCAAGCAGCACGGTGCAGGTGCCGCAGACCCCTTCCCCGCACCCGTATTTCACCTCGGTCGCCCCCAGCGCGTCGCGGAGCACGGCCAGGAGCGTCTCGTGCGGCGCAGCCCACACGTCCACGCGGCGTCCGTTCAGCAGAAAGTGGAGGGGCCACCGCTCGCCCGACTGGTCGGGCTGCCCGTCCACCGGTGTCCCGCTCATCCGTGCCCGCCCCGAGTGCCGGTGGCCCGCGCCGCCGCAGCCTCAAGGGCGCGCCGCGCCATCACACGCGCCATCGCCCGCCGGTATGCGGCCGACGCATGGATGTCGGATTCCGGCGCAACCTCGTCGGGGACCGCGTCGGCGGCGTCGTGGATGTCGCGGTTCGTCAGGGAGCGGCCGGCCAGGAGGTCTTCCGCGCTCCGGATCCTGATGGGATACGGGCCAACGCCGCCAAGCGCGAGCGCAACCCGGGTGCAGCGGCGCGTCTCATCAACATGCACGATAGCGCAGGCGGCGACGATCGCGAAGTCGCCTGCCCGGCGAACCAGTTCCGCGAGGCCATACCCTGTTGATGCCCCGAGCGCCGGCAGACGCACACCCGTCACAATCTCCCCAGGCGCCAAGTCGGTCTGGAGATACCCCAGGAAGAATCTGCTAGCAGCAATTTCACGCGTACCCTCGGGACTGTGGATCTCAAGCGTCGCGTCCAGCGCCGCGGCTACCAGGGGCAGCTCTGCGGCGGGGTCGGCATGGGCGAGACTGCCTCCGATCGTTCCCCGGTGACGAACCCGGATATTCCCGATCAAGGACGCCGCCTCGGCGAGCAGCGGGCAGTGCTCCCGGACTACGCGGCATGTTTCGAGGTCATAGTGCCGCGTCAACGCGCCGATGCGCAGACGCCCGCGATCCTCCGTAACGCCTTGTAGACCCGGCAGGTTGTTGATGTCGATGAGTACGCTCGGCCGGGCCAGTCCCATGCTCAGGAGCGGAATCAGACTCTGCCCGCCCGCGAGCACCTTCGCATCCGGAAGGTGCGCCTGGAGCACGGCCAGAGCGTCGTCCAGGCTCGTGGGCGTGAAGTAGAGGAAGGGAGACAGATACACGTCGCGAGGGCTCCAATCAGGGTGATGCGATCCACTCGCGCATAGGCAGGACGGCGATGCCCGCTTCCTCCAGCATGCCGCGCAGGGTCCGCACCGCCGCCTGTGAAGGCGCGTGGTCCCCATGCAGGCAGATGGTGTCCACCTGCACCTCCAGTGTCGTTCCCTCGCTCGTTAGGATACGGTGATCGCGGACGGCGCCCACGGCCCGCTCGCACATCGCCTCCGGGTCGGTGAGCATCGCGTCGGGCTGGCGCCTGCTGACGAGCGTCCCGTCCGGATTGTAATCGCGGTCCAGGAAGAATTCGCGCGCCACGGCTAACCCGGCGGTCACTGCGTGCGCGTAGAGGCGCGAGTGCGGAGTTGCCACGATGACGAGACCCGGATCGATGCGCTTGACCGCAGCCACGACAGCAGCCGCCGTGCCGTCGTCGACCTCAGCGACGTTGTAGAGGGCGCCGTGCGGTTTCACGTGCTGCAGGCGCAATCCGAACGCTTCCACCATGCCCTTCACGGCCGCCACCTGGTAGAGGACCATGTCTTCGACCTCGCGGGGGGCCAGATCCATCCTGCGCCGCCCAAACCCGATTAGGTCAGGATAGCCCGGGTGGGCGCCGATCGCCACTCTGTGCGTCTGCAGCAGCTCGATCGTCCGGCGGACGGTACTCGGGTCGCTGGCATGGAAGCCACAGGCGATATGCGCCGAGGTCAGGTACGGCGCGATCTCAGGGTCCTGCCCCATCGCCCACTGGCCCAAAGATTCGCCCATATCGGCAGCGATATCCACGCAGCGTCCTCCGGTCGGCACGACCACCCTCCCTTTTCGTTCCAGCACGCCGCCTTACTTCTTCACGCCCTTCGGCCGTAATCGTCAGGTCAACGCACTGCCCTGGATCAAAAGTCGAGGCGGTCCGGCACCGGCTCACGTGGACTACTGCTCATAACAGCACAAGCGGCGACACCTCAGCCCAACGGGAGGCTTCTCGTTTCCGCCTCGCCTCCTCCTTCAGCCCTTCCAGAATCCACAACGTCATTGCCGGCAGCGGTCAGGCCGCCGAGGCACGCAGCGCCGTTTCCAACTCGGCCGCCGTGCAGATCTCTCGGTTGCCAATGCGCGGGTTGAAAAGACCAGACCAACGTCCTCTTCGCGCCAGCAGTGGGGCGGATCGTCCCGGATGGAGAGCCGACCGCCCAGGGCACTTGCGGAAAAGAAGCGTACGCGACGGTGCTTCCTGCCCAGCTTTCGCTTCGGCCGGAGGCGATGACTCCCAGTTCAGCATAGACGCCGGAAGCTCATAGCGCCTATGGCAACGGTGGTGCTGGTAGTTCAGGCCGATAGAGAACTCCTGCCTTGAACACATGGCGGACGTTTCGAACCGCACTGATCTGATTGAGAGGATTCCCCTCCACCAGCACAATGTCGGCTTCCTTCCCGGCCGCAAGCGTCCCCAGTCGATCCGCCCAACCCATCAACTCGGCACAGGAGGCCGTGGCCGCGCGCAAGGCCGCCTCCGGAGAGAGTCCTACTTGGACCATCAACTCGAGCTCCAACGCCAATTCATAGTGGTACACTCGAGGGGCTCCGGTATCAGTCCCAGTAGCGAACTTGACCCCTGCCGAAACGGCCTGCTGAAAGTACTGAATCTTGCGGTCCCACACGCGGTAGGCAAGATCCACAAGCCCTTGGTCCAGTCCAATATCCAACCCTTCGTGCGAGAGCTTATAATACGCCGCAAAGGTCGGAACGATGAACACATTGTACTTCAAGAGTAACTCAATCACGTCATCCGGCAACTCGGTTGCATGCTCAATGGAACGAGCCCCCGCGTTGATCGCGGCCCGCGTCGATGTGGCCGGGTGTGAGTGAACCGCAACCCACTTTCCTGCGCGGTTTGCTTCACCAATACCACTGTGAAGCTCATCCTCTGTGAATTCCATTCGGAACGGATCCTCAGAGGCGTCCATGACCCCACCGCTGGCAATCAGCTTTACGCCATCGGTTCCGCGTGCAATTTGCTGCCGTACCACTTCGCGGACCCGCTCTGCACCAGAGACCTGGAGGTTATTGAGTG
>JBGPLF010000012.1:0-31861 GCA_041486265.1 bacterium | reverse complement strand
CTTTGTCACAAAAAACGAGGCCAGGAAGTTCGTGGAGGAGCCAAAACCGGTGACCCCGATGCGCTTGCCCTTGAGGTCGGCGATCGATGTAATCCCCGAGCGATTCGACGCCATGAGCGCCTCTCCCGGCACACGGTCGAGGATAATCACGGCCTCAACGATCTTGCCCTTGGATTGAAGGTCGATCGAGTGATCATAGAAACCGACGGTACCGTCGACCCGCCCTGCCAGCATCTCGTCTTCGGCTGACACACCGGCGGCCTCGTCGTACAGCGTGACGTCGACACCCGCCTCTTTGAAGTACCCCAGGCGCTGGGTCAACATCGCCGGCAGGTAGATGATTTTCTCCAAACCCCCCACCATGATGCTGACCTTCAGCGGCGCTTGCGCGCCCGCGGGGCCACCGATACCGCCAACAAGAGCCAGGCTGCCTAACAAGGCAACGGTGCACAAGGCTAGTCTCTTCATGTTTGGTCGCTCCCCCTCTGCAGTCTTCAGTTCCTTCTTCGTGTGGTCGATTCGGTAGATACTTAGCAGTTTACGCCTGTCCTCCCCCAATAGCCAGCGGGAATCCGTACGTGATACGAGGAGCTTTTCGGCAAATGCGGGCCTACCTGAGGCTGAAAAGGAAACGGGACGCAAGCCAGAAGCCGCTTCCATCTACTGCACACCTGCGTGAAGGTCGCCCTCTGAGAAGGTCGGCCGGGCAGCTAGGCGAACGGTGGACCGGGTTCGGCCACGGCGCTCTGTCATGCGAACCTTACGAAGCCGGACGTGAGCGCGAAGTTTAGAGGGGCGAGCCCGCTGGATAACCTGAAGCGAGTGGGCAAGGTTGTATATTTGGCGTTCTTCCAGGGACCAGGGCTCGGCTTAAGCGAAGAGCTGCGCCTCGCATCGGACGTGTTCTTCGCCATGGACGATTTCTTTCTTGATCGCTGGACTATGCCCGAAGGCGATCCGCCTGTTGCTCGCTAGCCTGTTGGGCGGAAGAAGCCCAGTCAACTGAACCAGCCCCCTCTCATGAAATGGGGAGCAGAGCATCACAGAGAAGGAATGACGTACCAGATGACCTCCGAATCCACAACCCCCACTGGACGAGAGGGACTATCGACCGCGCGTCCTCTGTTGGGTCTTATCCCCATAGTAGATGGCGAGAAGCCTCTCGAGATCCGACAAGCCCTTCACGTTCTTGAGAGCCTTGAGCTTCTGTAGGAATTGCTCCTCGGTCATTCTCGACGCACCCCCTTGGTTATCTTCGCTGGAATTCGCAATGGGTTGCTTTGAGAACTATGATTGCACGCAACGACCAATACTCCTCCGTGCTAGACCGCATGCAGTCCTGTGCGCTGGCCTGCGTAAACCTACAGTAGCGGCGCGATCTTCTCGGCGGCCTCTTTCGACGTGACGACCGGATAAACCTCAAAATCGACAAGGTCGCTCCAGTTGGCCATCCACTCATCGAGCAGCGCGCGGTCGTGCGTTTCCATTACCTGGTAGCAACGCTCAAGCTTGTGATCGACCCAGCTCGAGACATAGACCAGGCCCTCAGGCACCATACGGCCGTAATCGCGAAAGCGGCGATAGACGGGCACGGCGTCTCTGTTCTTGAAATGCTCTACAACCATGTACAGCGTCTTCGGCATCGACAACCTCCGTACGCGCAACCTTCCTGTAGCCAGCATGACGGTGAATGGTATTCACGCCCACAGGCATCACCAAGTCACTGAGATCAATCCTTCGTCCCCGCCGCAGCATGCGGGCGCGCCAGTATCGTGTGCCTAGTGCACCGTAACCTTTGGATCGCTAGTGGAAACGATCCGCCGGGTGGGGTCCTTGTGTTGCCAGTTCACGGGTTTGGGGGCCTTGTTGTAGAGACGGATGTAGCGCATCAGTTTGCGCGCGAGGTCATTGACCGATGTAAAGATGCCACGGGCGATGACGTCGCGCTCGATCTTGGAGAACCACAGCTCGACCTGGTTGAGCCACGACGAGTAGGTCGGGGTGAAGTGGAGCGAGACGGTGCGATGCTTCTCCAGGAAGGCCGCGACGGATTGCGTCTTATGGGCGGAGAGGTTGTCCGCGATGACGTGGATCTCCTTGCCGCGCGGCTGTTGCGCCACGAGATCGTTGAGGAATCCGACAAACTCCTCGCTGAGATGGCGCGCCGCCGTCTTGCCGAAGACCACCCCGGTCCGAGTCTCCAACGCCGCGTAGAGGGCGAGCGTCCCGTGCCGATAGTACTCAAAGCCATGGCGCTCCACTCGGCCCGGCGAGAACGGCAGCACAGGGTCCAGCCGGTCCAGCGCCTGAATGGCCGTCTTCTCATCCACGCAGAAGACCGCAGCATGCTGCGGCGGGTGCAGATACAGCCCGATGATGTCGGCTGCCTTCTTCTCGAAATCCGGATCGTTGGACCGCATGTAGCGCTTGATCCGGTGGGGCCTCAGCCCCGCCCGAGCCCAGGTGCGGGCGACCAGCATGTGATTGATCCCCAACGCCTTGGCCAGCCGCCGCGTGCTCCAATGCGTCGATCCATCGGGGGGTGGCTTCCGAGTCCACGACAGAATCCGCCCCTCCAACTGCGGCGTCAGCACCCTCACCGGCGGCCCAGTGTAGCGGGAAAACAATCCCGCCAGACGATCCACCTCAAACCGCTTCTTCCAGCGGCTGATGTAGGTCGCTGGACATCGCAGGGTCGCCTGGATCGAGCGGTAGGACTCGCCTTCCGCCAACAGCAAGATCAGACGAGCCCGCCGCGCGTCCTCCGCCCGCGCGCGACGCGAGCGAAACCGCTCCCACAATTCCTGCCGTTCGGAAGGAGTGATGCTGCATATCATGCCTCCATCATACACTAGCGATTTCTACGTTACAAGGCTCTAGTAACCCTGGGAAACTCTTGCACGTACATTCGAGTAGCGGTATTCCCCTCCTTCATCAACGAGTCCGTGGTGATCCGTGACGCTAGTCATACAAGAACCTGGTAAATGGTTGCCATTCTCTCCTCCCTCACGTTCCCATAGCGGTGGCGAAACGCCGGTCCAATTCTCCACGTCGTGGGCCGTTCAAGACGGGAGGGGGATTTTGCATTTGCCCACCTGGTGTCTAGCCCGGCGCACCGTTGCCTGAGACCCAAGTCGCCCCACCCGCGTGGAACAGGCGCGCGACAGGGAGGCAACCCGTCGGTCTAAGCTCTGCCCCCGACGGCGGGGAGGACATGAGCATCCCTTCGGGTCATGAACTTCACCAGCAGGAGCCGAGAATCCGCTCCCCACATGAATTTCGGCCGTTTCGGATGAACATGAAGACCGCTGCTACTGCGGGCAGGTCTCTCAGTGAAGGAAGTCATGGGACTCTATCATGAGGAAAGGAATCCGCGGCGTCAGTCAAGAACTCGCGTTTCTATGTTGCAAATCACGGGGGCAGGTGGATGCGTGGCGCATGCTTCACGCCTTCACCGTCGGGTCGGGACGCTGTGCGCGGCAAGATTGAGAGTGATGGCTCGCATTTCCCGCCTGTCCGCACATCACGATCTTTGATTTCGCAGCAAGCATCCTTGGAGCCAGCGAGCGGGCGGATGGGCGCCGTTGTGATCGCTAGACTTGCCGACGCCGATCCGAATAGCATCGCTGACAGACCAATCACTCGCTGGAGGGTCGCAAGTGAGCGAACGCGATCGCAGGCCGATGCCGTACGGATGGGGGCGCATCCCCTACGCCTACGCAGATCGTCAACCATGGATGAACCTTCCGTTCCCACTGGAAGAGTATCACGAACGACTCGGCCGACTCCGGCGGTTGATGGACCGAGACCAGTTTGAATGCCTCGTGGTCCTGGGCAACCGAGCTGACACCACAAATATCCGATACCTGACCAACTTCCAGGATTTCTACGGCGGCGACTCGATTCTAGTCATCCCGCGGTCGGGGCCAGCAGGCTTCACGACGAACGCGATAATGCATGGCGAACCAATGCACTCAGGCATCCAGGATTGCTGGATTGAGGATCTGCGCTGTGCAGCTGCCCCGCGCACGGTAACCGGCGCGACACGGTCGGCTACCGTCTTCGATCACCTGGAAGGCTTGATGACAGAACGAGAGTGCGCTCGCAGCAGGGTCGGCATTGCCGGCGATGCCGGCTCGGAGCACCTCCATGCGTTTCTCGCCAAGGCCTTTCCTTCCGCCGACGTAAGGCCTGCCGGAGGCATCCTTGCTGAACTTCGGGCAATTAAGAGTCCCCGTGAGGTTGATCTGATCCGCAAGGCCTGTCACCTGGCCGATGCAGCGATGCAGGCAGCCATGGATGCCGTTCACTCGGGCGTGACTGAGTTTGATCTCGCTGCCGAAGCCAACTATGCGATGTTCAAAGGCGGTGCAGAGCACCCCGCATTCGCCATCGCCGTGACGGCCGGCCCTCGGGCGGGTTTCAAGCACATGGCGCCGACAGGTTACCGCATCCGAGAAGGCGACATGGTGTACATCGACGTCGGTGCACGGTACATGGGTTACTGCAGCGACGGATCGCGCAACCGTGTCTGTGGCCAGCCGACCAACGAACAGCGCCGTTTCATGGAGACGCAGATATCGATCGTTGAGGAGGTGATGCAGGCAGCCAAGCCCCGCGCCGTTATCGCGGACCTCGCGAAGATCGCCATCGCAATGGCCCGTGAGGCGGACTATGAACAGTACCTGTATTTTCGCGGACACGGGATCGGGTGTGGGCCGCAAGACCTTCCCGCGTTCGCCCCGGGCAACCCTGTCGCTTTGGAGGAGAACATGGTGTTCGCTTTTGAGCCGATGCTGGTTCGCCAGGAATTCGGCACCGCGTCCTGGGAGGATGTGTGGTGGGTGAATCCGACCGGTGTGGAGCGACTCAACCAGTGCCCCGTGCGCTGGTGGTGATCGGAACGGAGGCGTGACATGGCGGACGCTGGCCCGATAGCGATAGATGCATTGACCGACCTGATCACACGGATTCTTGTCGCCGCAGGCGCCATTCCCGAGGAGGCAAACCTCGTCGCCGCCCATGTCGTTGATGCGGAGGCCCGTGAGAGCCGCTCGCAGGGACTGGTCCGTGTTTCTCCCTATGTGAATTGGGTCCGTTCGGGCGAGATCATCTCCCCCACGCGCGTCACGATAGAGCGCGACAGCGGCGCGGTGCTGGTAATGGATTCGCACCATGGCTGGGGGCATGTTGCATCGTTTCGGGCGATGGAGATGTGCATGGCTCGTGCGCGGGAGACAGGGGTCTGTCTCAGCATTGTTCGGAACATGAACCACAAAGGCCGATTGGGCGCCTACGTCGAGTACGCTGCGGCCGGCGGCATGATCGGTCTGATCGCGGGATCGGGGAACCCGGAATCATCGTGGGTGGCACCGTGGGGTGGGATTCAACCGCTCTTTGGCACCAATCCCCTGGCGATCGGTTTCCCTCGCCGGAGCGGGCCTCCGGTAGTGGTTGACCTATCCACGACCCAGGGGGCTCGGGGACATGTGCTTCTGGCCCAGAAGCTCGGTCGCGAGCTCGCATCCGGATGGGCATTTGATGCCCAGGGCCGCCCGACTACGGATCCCCAGCAGGCGTTGCCGCCCGCAGGAACTCTGGCACCGTTGGGCGGCCACAAAGGCTATGCGCTGGCCGTGGCGATCGAGATTCTCTGCGGGGTGCTCGCCGGCCTCTGGCCCCCGACCCCGGCCGCAAGCCTCGTGGGGGCTATTGCGGTCGAAGCCATCCTTCCACGGGACATGTACGAGGAGAGCCTGGAGCGCCTGATCGCCGCGATCAAGGCCGGACCCACTCGACCTGATTTCGACGAGATCCTGCTCCCCGGCGAGGGCAGCAATCACCGATTGCGCCGGAGCGCCGCCGGAGGTTTGCATGTGTCTCTTGAGCTGTGGGAAGAGATCAAACAACTGGCAAGCACGCTCAAAGTCCTTCATCCGCTCTTGGGCGGGGACAGGGGCACAGTCACACGAGGAGGGTGAAGATGGCTGTCTGGGATGACGTGATTCCGAAGGAGGAGCAGGATCTCTACGCAAGAGGTGGGTGGGGCGGGATAGCAGGGTTCGGTCGGCGGCCTGCACTGCTGGTGGTCGACATGTACACCGCATTCGTCGACCCTGCCTATCCGTTCAGCAGCCCGACGGCGCCGGAGACGGCCCGGGCGATCGCGCGAGTTCTGTCCGCTTCCCGCGCGGCCGAGTGCCCGGTGTTCTTCTCCAAGGGTGCACGGCACACAATCCCCGCGGAGCAGGGGCGTTGGAAGGTCACCGCCACGAAGCTGCCAACCATGGCGCGCCCGAATGCGTATGAAATCACACCAGAACTCAGGCCGCTGGAGAACGAGTCCGTCATTGTCAAGTCCGCTCCCAGCGCATTCTTTGGGACGAATCTCCTCAGTTACTTGATCTACCACAATGTCGATACCGTCATCGTGACTGGCACAGTCACGAGTGGATGTGTGCGCGACACCGTGTTAGATGCCTTTAGCAACAACTTCACGGTGATCGTCCCGATCGAATGCGTGTGCGACCGGGGGCTCACTTCTCACAAGGTGTCTCTGTTCGATATCCACATGAAGTACGGTGACGTCGTGCCTGTCGCTGATGTGCTCGCCTACCTAGCGACGGTCCGTCACGGAGAGCAACAAGGCATGACAGCAAGTCCGGCATGACCATGACCTGATTGAGCGGGCGTTGCGGCGGGTCGGCTACATCGCCGACGGCTGGATGGTGGCGCTCGACCAGGTCGGGTCTTGCGAAGTAGCGCTGATGGACCAGGATCATTGGGGCCTCTTCAGAAGCGGATGATAACGTTGATTCAGTTGCCGGCTGTGCCGCCGCCGGGTGTCTTGTCAGATCGGGACCGACCCCAGAGGGACCTCCAGAGACTCTGTGGGATGTGAAGGGCGGTGATGCCGCCAAGAATCACGAGCGTTCCCAACCCCTGAACGGCGCTCAGACGGTCCTTCATCACGACGACGCCCAGCAGCACCGTGACAACCGGTTCGAACGTACCCAGCATGGCCACGTGGGTCGCGGGCAGCCGCCGAAGTCCGTGCAGCAGAAGCAGGGGGCCCAGGACGCCCGCGAAGAGACCGGATGCGGCTGTCGCCGCGAGCGAAACGGTGTCCGGCGGGATCTGCCATTCCCCGATGATGAGACTCACAAGAATGAACACGAGGGTTGAGATTGGAAGCAGAATACTGAACGCTGCCACGGGCGCCACGTCCTTGAGAATGCGCCGCGCGGCCACAGCATACACGGCGCTAGCGAGGGTCGCGGTGAGGAGCGCTCCCAGTCCCTGGGTCCGCCCGAGTGACGGCGTCTGCCCGGCCACCAGTACAGCGCCGATCACAACCAGGGCGAGGATCACCGTATCCACGCGCCGCAGGCGCTCGCCAAGGAAAATCCAGGCAATCCAGGCGACGTGAAGCGGCGCGAGCGCGATCAGGACCGCGGCGGATGAGACGGGAAGATATTTCAACCCCGTGAGGTAGCCGTAGGGCTGCAGCGGGACGAGCGTCACGCCGATCAGCAGCAACGGAAGGATTCGCGAGGCTGCCGGGAAGGCCAGGGACCGGGTCACCGTCAGCGCGCCGATAAGCAGCGGCGCGGCGATCGCCGACCGGAACGAGAGTACTGCAAGCGGTGTCATGCCGTGCGCAAGCGCGATCTTCATCAGCACCGGCGACACGCCGTAGGCGGCCGCCGAGGCGAGCACGGTGAGAGCCGAGTTGCGTAAGACGCCGCCGCTCGAGATGATCGTCTCCGTGCCCGGCTCAGGTCCTTCCGCCCCCGCCCAACGATGTGAGGCCTCGCGATATCGTGCTCAAGGCCTCAGCACCCTCAGGCGTAACCAGGACGTCATCTTCAATCTTGAGCGTGCCGATGCCGGGCACGCACACCCCCGGCTCGATGGCGAGGACCATGCTGGGCTCGAGGGCATCTTCGTCTACGGCCAGGTTGGGCCACTCGAGCGAGGTGTGCAGCCCGATTCCGTGACCCACCCGGTGCGCGAGGGCGTAGCCGTACTCGCTCGCGGCAGCGGCGGCCACGTCATTCAGTCGGCGGCAGGCCGTTCCGGGACGGATCTCAGCCATGACACGGCGCCAGATGTCTTCGACAGCAGCATAGACCTCCTGCGCCGCGGGCTGCGGTTCGCCCACAACATAGGTACGCGTGAGATCGGCGCGGTACCCCTCCCACACGGCTCCGAGATCAACCATCACCACATCGCCGTCCCGAAACGCACGCGTGGTGGGGAAACCGACAGGGATTGCGCGCTCAGGACCCGAGACCACGCACGTGGGAAACGCGACCTCGCTGGCGCCGCGCGATTTCATCTCGTAATCGGCAACCGCCGCGAGCTCCAGTTCGGTCATCTGCGGGCGCCACCGCGCGACCGCGGCCGAAAGCCCGGCCTCAGTGATTGCGACCGCGCGCCGCATTAGAGCGATCTCATCGGCGCTCTTGATCCGTCGCGCCCGCTCGACGTTTGGCGTGACGTCGACCAGGTCGAGTGACGGAAGCGCGGCGCGCAGCGACGACCAGAATGGGTACGGGAGACGCTCGAATCCCACGGTGGCAAGTCGCGCCGCCCCGAGCCCCATCTCCCTGAGCACCTCAACGAGGGCCGCGCCGAGGTCGAAGGTGGCGATGAACTCTTCGAGACCCGACACTTCCCGGGCGCGTGCAATGTCCCAGTCGAAATTCAGAAGACCCACGCGACGGCGATCAGAAAGGAACATGAACGCGTCGCCGAAGATCGGTGCGTAGTTGGCCAGATATTGCAGGTTGGCGCCCCGCCCCTCGGTCGCGTACACGAGAACAGCCAACGCGCCAGCTGCGGCGGCCTCGCGCAAGAGACCTGCGCGACGCGCCTCGAGTTCGCGTGCGCGCCTGATTTCCATTATCGGGTCAGGAACAGCCCGCGGCCGACGGCGACCAGTGCCCCACCTTCGTCATCACCCATGAGCAGCCTCGGATCTTCGAAGTGAGGAACGGTTGCTCCGATCAACCGCGGCCCCGCGGCGCGCCGCGGCGCGGGCGTGCTCGCCGCGTGCGGTCCCGGCGGGCGCGGGATCGCGGTGCCCTCGCGGTGCGGTCCCTTGGCGCCTCCGCGGTCTGGACGAACGTCGTGACCCCCAGATAGTTCAGCATCGGCCAGTTCGTGACGAACAACAGCCAGGCGGACTGGTCCTGCTCGTCATTCACGTGCTGGTGCTCGACCAGCGGGGGAATGTAGAGGGCGTCGCCCTTCCGCCATCTGACGACCTTACCATCATGGATGTCGTGTCCCCGGCCCTCAAGGACGTATGCCACGGCCTCGAAGTTGTGATGATGCGTCCCTGTGGCCGCCCTCGCCGGGATCTCGCGGATGAACATCGCCAGGTTCCTCGAGGCGAATCCGGTCACCGAATCAACGACATACGCGCTCCTCCCGTGCAGATTGTCTTCCCAGACGAGTTCGGAAGGGTGGATGACACGCTTTGTCGCAGAGCGGCGCCCTGCCGCAGCGGCGGCCACGTAGTGGATCCCCCGAACGAACGTCTCCAGCTTTCCCGCCGAACCGCGCGGTCGTCCCATGCTGCACCTCCTTTGAAGCTTCCCGCCTAGCGATTTGGCCCGCGAAGCGGGTCGAACCAGCCGGCCAGTGATTCTCCCACCAGGTTGAACGACAGGACGGTCACCGACAGAATCACCGACGGCACGATGACAAGATACGGGTGGCTCTGCAGCCACTGGAAGCTGTCGCTGATCATCAGCCCCCAGCTCGGCCGGGGCGGTTGAACGCCGATACCGATGAAACTGAGGGTCGCTTCGGTCAAGATCAAGACGCTGACATCAAGGGTAGCCCGGGCGGCGAGAAGGTGCACAATGTTGGGAACCAAATGCTGCAGAGTGACCCAGCGGGTCGAGGCGCCGAGCGCCCGCGCAGCCTCGACAAAATCCCGGTCGCGCAGCACCAGCACCTCGCTGCGGATCGTCCGGGCCATGCCGGGCCACGCAGTCATCGTGAGCGCGACTACGATGTTCACGAGGCTCTGTCCGAACAACCCGGTGACAAGCACGGCCAGCAGCAGTGACGGAAAGGCGATGAACAGGTCGACGACACGCATCAAGGCATTGTCCAGCCCGCCGCCGATGTATCCCGCAATCGTGCCCCACGCCACACCGAGCATTGCTTCCGCCGCCACCGCCGAGAACGCGACCGTCAGGGAGATTCGTGCCCCGTAAACGACGCGCGTGAAGATATCCCGCCCGTACTGATCAGTTCCCAACCAATGAAGACGGCTCGGCGCCTGGAATGTCCGGTCGAGGTCCTGAGCATCGTAGGCGTATCCGGTAATGACCGGGGCCGCCAGGGCGGCGACAACGAGCACGAGGAGGAAGGCCGCGCCCCACGCGGCGGGCCATTCACGTTGGAGCCTCCGCGCAATCCGGGATGGGGCAGGCGCCGGCACCGCCAGGCTAATATCTGACACGCGGGTTGAGAAATACATACGAGAGATCGACCGCGAGGTTGATCACGATAAAGAGCGCGGTATAGACGAGGACAACTGTCTCGATGACACTGTAGTCGCGTTGGAGGATGGCGTCGACGCCGACACGGGCCATCCCAGGGATGTTGAAGACCACCTCGACGACAAACGCGCCTGTGATCGCGTAGCCGAACGCCATCCCCACGATTGTCACGATGGGCAGCGCGGCGTTACGCAGCACGTGCCGGATCAGGACGGTGCTCGAGGTGAGACCCTTGCTGCGCGCCGTGCGCACGTAGTCTTGCGACACAGCCTGTATGACGCTGGTGCGCGTGATCCTCGCGATGTATGCGAGCGGGGCGGCAGCGAGCACGGCGACCGGCAGCACGCGCGTCTGCCAGCCGCCCCAGCCGGCTGCGGGGAACAGCCGCCAGTGGAGCGCGAAGAGCAGCACGAGCACCGCGGCCACGACGAAGCTGGGTACTGACAGTCCGAGGATTACGGCCGCCTGGATGCCATAGTCGGACGCGGACCGAGGATGAGTGGCGCCCACGACCCCCACCGCCACGCCGACGGCCGCCGCCAGGGCCACCGCCAGGGCCGCCAGGACGACGCTGACCGGCAGCGTCTGCCGGATGATATCGTTCACCCGGCGGGCGGGGTTGACGTACGAGGTGCCAAAGTCGAAGTGACCGGCCTTCCAGACATACAGGACAAACTGCGTCGCCATGGGCCGGTCAAGCCCCAGATCGTGCCGAAGCTTCACGGCCGTCTGCGGGTTATAGTGATCGCCGAGCAGCACCTGCACCGGGTCGCCCGGCGCCAGATGCCCTGCGACGAAAACCAGTAACGCCGCCCCCAGCAGCAGCGGTACTACCAGGGCAAGGCGGTACGCGATATACCGGGCCATCGACTCGTTGCTGTCCAGGCCGCGCGCGGACGGCCGGGCCCGGCCGGAACATCTCGGACATCGAGACGATGGTCGGGGCCCGACGCCGCGCCGCGAATGCCCGGGCGGTTCACTTGGTGATGCTGACCGTGTTGAGGCGCAGCCACCCCGACAGCGCAGGAGTCGTTTGGAGCCCCTGCACGTACGGCTTCTTCAGCAGCGCAAACTGCGTGAAGACCACCGGGACCATCGGTGCTTCTTGGACGGCCAGCGCCTCGGCCTTGTGGTAGAAGGCGATGCGTTCCGTGTCGTTCGGCGCGGCGTTCGCCTGGTCGACCAGCTTGTCGAACTCGGGGCTAGCGTAACTGACACGGTCGAGAGGTGACTTGCTGTACAGCAGCAGGTCGAGGTAGTCGCTGTAGTCGAGGTAGTCTGCTGCCCACCCGGTCATGAACGCCTGAAACACGGTGCGTCGGTTCATCCCGGACTGAAAGCTGGCGAATTCTGTCCGCTGCAGCGTCACCTCAACCCCGAGGGTGGCCTTGAGCATGGCTCCCGCCGCTTCCGCGGCCATCTGGTAGTCCTGCGCGATGGGGTTCACGGCGATCGTGAGCGGAGGCAGCTTCCCGGTCATACCCGCCTCCGCCAGCAGCTTCTTCGCCTGCTCCGGATCGTACTGGATCCCCTTGTACTCACTGTAGAACCCCGGTATCCCGGGGGGCACGATGGAATTGGCCGGCTGGTAGAAACCAAAGAAGACGGTCTTCGCGATCTTGTCCTTGTCGATCGCCATGGCGAATGCTCGCCGGACACGGACATCCTTGAAGGGTTCGTAGACACGAGGGTTCAGCCCCAACCACACGAACTGCGACCTGGGGAAAACCACCAACTGTTTGCCGAGCGTCGGGTCGGCCTTGATCCGCTGGAAGTCGGACAGAGGCACAGGCACCAGGTCGAGCTGGCCGGCCAGGTACTCTGACAGTCTCGTTGCTGCCTGCGTTACAATCGGCAGCTCGAGCTGGTTGATCTTGGGGGTGCCCAGGAAGTAGCGAGGATTGCTGATCAAGGTGACGTGGTCGTTATGGACCCACTCCTTCAGAGCGAATGGCCCCGATCCGGCGTCCGTCTTCTCGTACCAGACGTTCCCGCCCTTCTCCACCACGTCGCGGTCCAGCACCACCGCAGCGTAGTAGGCGAGGCGGTTGAGGAATCCACCGCGCGCGGCAGAATTGAGGGTGATCTGGAGCGTGAGCGGATCGATGGCCTTGACGCCGGCCAGCTCGCTCGCGCCCTGCTGCCTCGCCTCGAACCCCGCCACGCCGGCCAGGACCACGTCGGCGACCGAGGTCTTCAATGCGGGATCGGCCATCCGCTCAAATGACCATTTCCAGTCGGCCGCAGTCACCTTGCGGCCGCTGTGGAAAGAGACATTGTCGCGCAGATGGAATGTGTAGATGAGGCCGTTCGGGGAGGCGTCCCAACTCCTGGCGCCTTCGGCGATGAGGTTCCCGCGGCTGTCGAATCCCACCAGAGTCGTGTAGAGCAGAAATGTCAGGTCGCCCGATGAGAAGTCGGTGGCAAAGTAGGGATCGATGGTCGGCGGCTCACCGCCGAGCGGGGTTCGCAGAGTCGCAGGGACCTGGCCACTCGCAGAACCGAGCGGCCAAGCACCCGCCAGCGTGGCTGCCAGCATGACTGATAGCACAATCGTCGTCAGACGTTTGAACATCTATCATCCCCCCTCTATCAAGTGTCTCGAATTCTCCGCGTAAGTGTCCACAGGGAGAAACGCGTCGACTCGAATTGCCCCCCAGGCGGGTGACCCGGGAACCACCACGACGTTACGGTAGTGCCACAGGGCACATACTGCGTACATAAGGACCGCGCGCGGTGCATTCGATGCTGATCGCACTCGTCACCCTAGAAGACGACAAGATGCCGCCCGAGACGATCCACCAGCGCGAGATTCGCAAGCCAGCGATTCCGGCATCACGCGGCATAATCCAAGTGCAGATCCGCAGGCGACTTGTCGCAAGTAATAGCACAGCAGCAAGGGATTTGCAAGGTCGGTAAACTCGTGCTCAGACCGCAGACCTTGAATCGGAGGCATCCCTACTCTGAGAGCGTCGCAATGGCGCCGATCTCGACCGACCCACACCCCCCAGCCTGCGTTCATCTCGTCTACGGCGCAGATCTCGGAGACTAAGAGCGTTTCTCTTTGCTTGGTGCATTGTCAGCTCGATCTCCCGGGTGCGCGTTCCCAGGTTCGTGAGTGAGATGCGGCGAACCTCGGCGTCGTCCTCCGGGGAGACGATCACTTCGAGGCAGGCCGCGATGGCACCGTCCCGGCGGATGATTTCCGCCCGATCCTCGGAGAACGCGCCACCGAGTAGCTGTCCGGCTCCCCTCCGCACGGCTGGTAGCCGGCCGACCAGCTCTCGCCACTGTCGGCGTCACGAAGAAAAATGTAGGTACCCCTCGGCGACGTGAAGCGCCGCGGGACGAGCTCCCGGTCGGTCATGGCTCAGCCTCCCGCGCCCTGCTGGAACGCCCTCTGGATGACCGCCTGCGCCTCCTCTTGGATCCGGGCCAGGTGGTCGGGGCCCTTGAAGCTCTCCGCGTAAAGCTTGTAGACGTCCTCCGTTCCAGATGGGCGGGCCGCGAACCAGCCGTTCTGCGTGACGACCTTCAGCCCTCCGATGGGAGCGTCGTTCCCCGGGGCCCGCGTCAACAGGCTCGTGATCTTGTCACCCGCGAGTTCGGAGACCGTCACCTGCTGCGGCGAGAGCTGCGCGAGTACCGCTTTCTGCTCTTGCGTAGCTAGCGCGTCGATGCGCTCGTAGGCGGGGTCGCCAAACTCGCGGGTGAGTCCCCGGTAGAGCTCCCCCGGGTTGCGGCCCATGACCGCCGTCATCTCCGCGGCGAGGAGACCAAGGATGATCCCGTCTTTGTCGGTCGTCCAGACCGTGCCGTCGCGGCGGAGGCACGAGGCCCCCGCGCTCTCCTCTCCCCCGAAGCCGAGGGAAGCGCCGATCAGTCCGTCGACGAACCATTTGAATCCGACGGGCACCTCCACGAGCGAGCGCCCGAGTCGGTCGACCACGCGGTCGATCATGCTACTGCTCACGACCGTCTTGCCGATACCGGCCTCCGGCGGCCACTCCGGCCGATGGGTGAACAGGTAGGAGATGGCGACCGCGAGATAGTGGTTGGGGTTCAAGAGACCGACCCTCCCGGCCACGATGCAGTGCCGGTCGTGGTCAGTGTCGCATGCCCAGGCGACGTCAAAGCGATCGTTGAGCCCGATCAGGCGCTGCATCGCATAGGGCGACGAACAGTCCATGCGGATCTTCCCGTCCCAGTCGACGGTCATGAAACGGAAGGTCGGGTCTACTTCGTCGCTGACGACCGTCATCGACAAGTTGTAGCGCTCGCCGATCATCCCCCAGTAGTGCACCCCGGCGCCACCCAAGGGGTCGACTCCGACCTTGACCGTCGCACCGCGGAGGACCGCCAAGTCCACGACGTTCGCGAGGTCGCCGATGTAGGCGTCCATGTAGTCGTGGCGGTGCGTGGTCGAAGCGCGAAGCGCCCGCTCGAACGGGATCCGCTTCACCGGCGTGAGACCGTCGACGAGCAGCGCGTTCGCCTGATTCTGGATCCAGTTGGTGACGTGGGTATCGGCGGGGCCGCCGTTCGGTGGATTGTACTTGAAGCCGCCGTCCTCGGGCGGGTTATGCGAGGGCGTAACGACGATCCCGTCGGCGAGGCCGCTCGCCCGGCCGCGGTTATACGTGAGGATCGCATGGGAGATGACCGGCGTCGGCGTGTACGCACCTCGGTCGTCGATCATCGTATCCACCCGGTTGGCCGCCAGCACCTCGAGGGCACTCGCAACGGCCGACTCCGACAGGGCGTGGGTGTCGATTCCAAGGAACAGCGGCCCGTCGATCCTCTGCTGCTGCCGGTAGAGGCAAATGGCCTGGGTGATGGCGAGGATGTGGGCCTCATTGAAGGCGCTGTCGAACGCAGAGCCGCGATGGCCCGACGTGCCGAACGCCACGCGTTGCTCGCGCACCGATGGATCCGGCCGCCTCGTGTAGTACGCTGTCATCAGCCGCGGGATGTTGGCCAACATCGATGGCTCGGCTGGCTTCCCCGCCCGCGGGTCCACGCTCATGACCGTGAATCCGCCTGCGCAGGCTGTGGGTAGAGCAGTCGGCCCCTTCTGACCTTCAGGAACGGCGTACGCCGGTGAAGGGTGGCGGTCTTCCGGCTCTGGATGTGCAGGACGCGCCAACCACCGACGGCGAGCGCGTCGGCGATCACCGCTTATGCCCTTTTCTCGACGTCCCCCGCGCCCCTGCCGGTCCACGAATCTTGCGGAGCGCAGACCCCTTGTGCATGGCCAGTTGTGGCGTTTTGTCGCTCTCAATCAGGTATTGCGGCTCTTCCTTCGACGCGTGGACCGTGTACCCCTTGAACTTGATGGGCGCTGTGATCGTCTTTCGGATGGTTCCGCTCACGCGACCCGCCTCGGAGTTCCAGCTCACATGGTCGCCGATCTGGAGTTCGCCTCGCATAGCTTTCCCTCCCTTCCTGGGACGCGCGGCTGCCCGCTCCAGCCCGGTTAACCAGCCGTTGGTAAATCCGGCACGACGCAGCCCCGTAACGATGGGGGAGCACTGCCGCATCAGTTCCCAGACCAACCCCGAACGATGGTTCTCGATCATCGCGAGGATCGGCCCCTGGTGGAGTCCGAAATGCCATGGAGACACCCAACCGCACGCGCTCCCCGCCTTGTCCGGGAACGTCGGATTGAAGGTGGCCTTGAACCCGTAAGGATGGGCCTCTCGCAGACGGAGCCGGTCGAAGTGGCCGATGGTCGGCAGCACGATCTCCGGCGCGAATGGCAGCGAAGCGACCACCGCCCATGGGGCGAGCGTGCCGTCGTCCGGGCCGTAGGGCACGCTGCGCGCTAGATAATCGTGGAACCGTCGCTCGACGCCCTTGATCCGGCGCGTCACTTCGCCGGGGCCGTCGCTGGCCGTGATTCCCCAGCAGTGCTCGCCGTACTCCACAAACTGCTGCGGATTGCGGATCGCGTACTGCTGTTGCACATAAGTGGCGCGGCGACTGTTTTCGAAGTAGTCGATTCCGCGACCGCGCATGAATTCGTCCTGAATACCGCGAAAATCGATCCACACATGCGAGAGTTGGTGCGCGAAGAGCGGTCCGGCATAGAGTAGTTCGGAATCGTAGATGCTCTTCCACTCGTACGTCGAGACCCACGCGGCGTAGCTCTCGGCGGGGAGCGGGTGCGTGGACGAGCCGAGGCCGAGCAAGTAGAGAATCAGCGCCTCGTCGTAACCTTGCCACCGGTACGGAAGGAATCCACGCTCCGGCGTCCACCCGTGCGTGACCGTGGCTGCGCCGTTCTGCGCCCACTGCCAGTCGGCCTGCGCGTAGAGGGTCTCGGCAAGCGCGCGGATGTCGCGCTCGCTTGGCGTCCGGCGATCAAAATACGCGGCAGCCGTCAGGGCCCCCGCGAGTAACAGCGCCGTGTCAACGGTTGACAGCTCGCATTGCCACGCGCGCTCGCCGGTCTTCATGTCAAGAAAGTGATAGTAGAAGCCTTTGTAGCCCGTTGCATTCGGCTCTGGTCCTCTTGAACTGTGCGCGAAGAAGCGCAGCGTCGCCAGAGTTCTCCTGACGGCTTCCTCACGCGTGAGAAAGGCGCGCTCAACACCGACAGGATAGGCTGCCAGCGCCAGCCCGACGGTGGCGATGCTCGCGGGCCAGCCCTTGCACGTCTTGTCGATCACCAAGCCGTTGGCGAGGTTGGTCTCATGCAGGAAGTATCCGAACGCCTCGCGTTGGAGGTCTTCCAGCATTCTTGTGTCACTGTCACGATGAACCGTCACGCCTGGTCGCTGCGCCTCACGCAGACGGCTTGCGCCAGCCGCCGTATTGGTCTTACCGGTAATGTGATCCTTCGGGCCATCACCCAGTCCGCTTCAGCGTCGCGCTCCCGTCTGCGATGCAGGCCAGCAGGTCGTTCCAGGACTTGACGAAGGCCTCGGCCCCCATGGCCCGCCTCGTGGAGGCGCTGGGTGGCCTTCATGGTGCCCTCCTCTGCGGTGTGCCCGCCCGCGCTGCAGCCAGCAGGGTCGGCGTGTCGTAGGTGAGCAGATCCCCGATGCGCTCGATCGTGACGTCTGCCGGCGGATACGTTGCCAGCAGCTTTGGATCGTTCGCGTAATGGCCCTGCCGGGGAAAGACCGTGGTCACCTTCTGACCCCACGCCTTCTTCACCACATCCAGGATCCGCAGCTTGTCGTCAACGATAATGTAGTGTTCCGCAGGGTAGAGTCGCTCGACCTCGTCGAGTTCCTGTTCCTTGTGAATGTAGATGAGCACGCGCCCCTCGACGGCGTCGAACAGCCCGGACCGCTCGACCTTGCGCGGCTGGAAGACCACATCGCCGTCTGAGAGGATGACCGCCGGTCCCCATCTCCGCGCCCACTCCAGCACGTCGAGCGATCGGGGGTAGAGCTGGTTGGCAAAGGGATAATCGATCAGAAATGAGGACATGCGCAGCAGGCGGGGATCGTGGGTATGCTCGAGCCGGTAGCGTTGCAGCGCGCCCAGGTAGTCGGCGTAGCCGAGCTCAGCACGCAGCGCTTCAAAGATTTCACAATAACGGTCGCTGCTCTTCCTCCCAAACTCGTGTTCCAGGTGCCGTGCCAGGTCCTGTTGGACATGGTCGTTGTCCAACAGCGTGTTGTCCACGTCGAACAAGGAGACCACGGGTCGGGGCGCGGTCATGCGACCGTCTCCGTGGCCGGGGGGTTGTGCCACTGCTCGCCGACGGCGAGCAGCCGGTCTGCCTCGCTCGGCCCCCAGGTGCGCGGGTCGTACTCGTAGAGCGGCGCGGCGCCGTTCAGGACCGGGTCCACGACGCGCCATGTAGCCTCCACCCCGTCCTCTCGGGCGAACAGGGTCGCATCGCCCCGCATGGCGTCGCCGATCAGCCGCTCGTAGGGCATCATCTCATCCCCGTGCTGGTGGCGGGCGTGCACCTCGATCGCCTCGCCGGCCATGGCCTCGCCGGGCACCTTCGCCCGTGCGCCGATTGCGATGATAACCTCCGGGCTTAGCCGGAACCGGATGTAGTTGGCTGGCCCCGGGACCGCCTCACCAAAGATGTCTGCGGGCGGCCGCTTCAGCGTGACCAGCACTTCAGTCGAGGTGACTGGCAGGAACTTGCCTGCCCTGATGTAAAAAGGCACCCCGGCCCACCGCCAGGTATCCAGGCGGAGCCGTACCGCCGCGAAAGTCTCAACCTGCGAATCCGGCGCCACCCCGTCCTCCTGACGATAGCCGCGGTACTGGCCGCGCACCACGCTCGCAGGATTGAGCGGCTGGATCGATCGGAGGGCGGCTTCCTTGGCGTCTCGCAGGGCCTCCGTGTCGATCTCTGTCGGCGGGTCCATCGCCAGCAGCGCGGCCACCTGCAGCAGGTGATTCTGCACGACGTCGCGGATGGCGCCGGCCTCTTCGTAGAACTTCCCCCGGCCGGCGACCCCGAAGTCCTCAGCCATGGTAATCTGCACGGTGTCGACGTAGTTGCGGTTCCAGATCGGCTCGAGGAATGAATTCGCGAACCGGAAGTAGACCAAGTTCTGCACCGGCTCTTTCCCAAGGTAGTGGTCGATCCGGAAGATCGCCGACTCGGAGAAGACCCAGTGAAGGGTTTTGTTCAGCGCCTGGGCCGAGGCAAGATCACGCCCGAAGGGCTTCTCGACGACCACCCGGGCGCCCTTCGCACTACCGGACGTCGAGAGGCCCTCCGCGACCGTGGTGAACAGGCTCGGCGGAATCGCTAGGTAGTGAAGAGGCCGCTGTGCGTTGCCCAGCGCCTGCCGCAGGCGCACATACGTCGCCGGATCGGTGTAGTCGCCGGCCACATAACGGAGCAGGCCGGAGAGCCTGGCGAATGCCGCGTCATCGACGCCGCCATGCTGTTTGATGCTGTCCCGGGCCCGCGCCTTGAACTGGTCGAGGCTCCAAACCTCCCGGGCTACGCCGATCACGGGGACGTTCAGGTGTCCAATGCCGACCATCGCCTGCAGCGTCGGGAAGATTTGTTTGAATGCCAGATCGCCGGTGGCGCCGAAGAAGACCAGGGCGTCCGACTGCGGCGCGTCCACGGTTAGCTCCGAGGCGTAGCGGCGCGCCGTTCGAGATGGCCGCCGAATTGATAGCGCATCGCAGAGAGAAGCCGGTCGGCGAAATCGGCCTCGCCGCGCGAACTGAAGCGCTCATAGAGGGCCGAAGAGAGCACAGGCGCCGGGACGGACTCGTTGATCGCGGCCATGATCGTCCAGCGGCCCTCGCCCGAGTCAGAGACCCGTCCCGCAAACTCCTTGAGGTCAGGGCTCTGCAGCAGCGCGTGTGCCGCGAGATCGAGGAGCCACGAGGCAATCACGCTGCCGCGCCGCCACACCTCGGCGATGTCAGTGAGATTCAGGTCATCCTGGTAGTGCTCCGGATGGCGCAGGGGTGTGGTCTCGGCGTCCACGGCGGTCTGCTCCTGCTTGCCCACGCTGGCGTAGCGCAGGATGTTCATCCCCTCGGCATATGCCGCCATGATGCCGTACTCGATACCGTTGTGGACCATCTTCACGAAGTGGCCGGCGCCGGTGGGTCCGCAGTACAGGTAGCCCTGTTCAGCTGTACCCCCCACCTTCTCGCGGCCGTGGGGGGGTGGCGCCGCGTGGACGCGGGGTGGGAGGGTGGCGAAGACGGGGTCGCGGGGGCGCACGACCGTCTCGTCGCCGCCGATCATCATGCAGTATCCGCGGTCCAACCCGCACACGCCCCCGCTGACGCCTACATCCACGTAATGGATGCCTTTGGGCGTCAGGTCACGGGCCCGCCGGATATCATCGTGGTAATATGAGTTGCCGCCACCGATGACAACATCATCGCGCTCGAGCAGCGACACCAGGGTGGTAAGCGTATCGTCCACGGCGGCCGCCGGAACCATGAGCCAGACCGCCCGCGGCTTCGCCAGTTTCGCCACCAGATCTGCAAGGGAGGCGGCGCCGACCATCCCCGCTTTCTCCAGCGCCTGGACGGTGGCAGTACGGAGAGCATAGCCGGCACATTCGTGCCCCGCCCGCATCAGACGCCGGACCATGTTGCCACCCATCCGTCCGAGCCCGATCACACCGAGTTGCATGCGCGTGCCTCCTCTTTCCCGATGCTTCCGTCATTCCACATCAGTCGCACCCCCATCACCCCCCCCGAACCTCAGGCGTCGGTCCAGGTCCAGTCGGTGATCTCGGGAGGATCCTCCAGGTGCTCCTCTGCATGGGCCGTGGCGGCATCGATCAGCCGCTGGCACTCGTCGATGAGCGCCTTCGCCCGGTTCCCCAGGCGGTCCGTCCGCCGGAGCGCTTCGATGCAGAGATCGTAGCGGCTCATGCCGTTGAGGGACACCATCTGAAACGGCGTCGTCGTCGTCCCTTGATCGATGAAGCCGCGCACGTGGAAGCGCTCGGTATCGGGGCGGCCGTGGATGATCTCGTGGATCGCGCGTTGGTACCCGTGGAAGGCGAAGACCACCGGTCGGTCCCGAGTGAACAGTTCCACAAATCGCTTGTCGGTCATCCCGTGAGGATGGGCTTCGAGCGTGAAGAGCGTCATCAGGTCGACCACGTTGACGACCCGTACCCTCAACTCGGGCGTGCGGCGCCGCAGCCACCAGGCCGCCGCCACAATCTCCAGGGTGGGAATATCGCCGGCCGCGGCCAGGATGACGTCAGGTTCTGCGCCCACGTCGGTGCTCGCCCACTGCCAGGTCGACGCGCCGAGCCGGCAGTGCTCAATCGCCGCGGGCATGTCCAGCCACTGGGGCTGCGGCTGCTTGTCGATGACGATCAGGTTCACATAGTTGCGGCTGCGCAAGCAGTGGTCGGCCACTGAGAGCAGACAATTGGCGTCCGGCGGCAGGTAGATGCGTGCTACCGTCCCGCGCTTGGAGAGGATAATGTCAATCAGGCCCGGCCCCTGGTGGCTGAAACCGTTGTGATCCTGCCGCCAGCAGGTGGACGAGAGCAGGATGTTGAGCGAGGCGACCGGCCGCCGCCACGGGAGCCTGACCATCTTCTCGAGCCACTTGGCATGCTGCACGGCCATGGAGGACGACACCATGGCGAACGCCTCGTAGCTCGCAAACAGCCCGTGGCGGCCCGTCAAGAGGTAGCCTTCGAGCCAGCCCTGGCAGAGGTGCTCGCTGAGCACCTCCATCACCCGGCCATCCGGCGAGAGGTGGTCGTCGATGGGGATTGTCTTGCTGACGAAGCACCGGTTCTCCACCTCGAACACGTTGCCCAAGCGGTTAGAGTTGGTCTCGTCGGGGCAGAAGAGCCGAAAGTTCGCCTGCGCCGCGTTCTGCCTGTAGATGTCCCGCATGAACTTGCCGAGCTGCCGGGTAGACTCATGGCGGTCGGTGGCCGGCTCTTGCACGTCGATCGCGTACTGCCGGAAGTCGGGCAGGTGAAGCTCCACTAGCAACCGACCGCCGTTTGCATACGGAGTGGCGCCCATTCGGCGGTCGCCTTTGGGCGCGAGCGCGGCGAGCTCCGGCATGCACCGGCCGGCGCCGTCGAACAGCTCGTCGGGCCGGTAGCGGCGCATCCACTCTTCTAACATCTTTAGGTGCGCGGGATTCTCCCTGACATTCTCGATGGGCACCTGATGCGCGCGGAAGGTCCCCTCGACCGGCAGGCCATCCACGACCTTCGGCCCGGTCCAACCCTTGGGTGTGCGCAGCACGATCGCCGGCCACCGAGGCCGGCCCGCCAGGCCGCGCTGCCTGGCTTCGTTTTGGATGCCGCGGATCTTTGCATAGCAGGCATCTACGGTCGCCGCAAACTCCCGATGCATGCGCGGGGGATCGTCGCCCGCAACGAAGTGCACATCATAGCCGTGCCCTGCGAGGAGGTTCAGGATGTCCCCGTCGTCGTCGCGGCCGAGCACGGTCGGACTGGCGATCTTGTATCCGTTCAGGTGCAGGATGGGCAGCACGGCGCCGTCACGCACGGGGTTCAGGTACTTGATCCCCTTCCACGAGCCCTCGAGCGGACAGGTTTCGGCCTCGCCGTCGCCAACGACCGCGGCGACCAGCAGGTCGGGGTGGTCGAACGCCGCGCCGAAGGCATGGATCAGGGCGTAGCCGAGCTCGCCGCCTTCGTGGATGGATCCGGGCGTCGGCACGCTCACATGGCTGGGCACGCCGCCGGGTGTCGAGAACTGCCGGAAAAGCCGCCGCATGCCCTCGTAGTCTTGGGTCACTTGCGGGTAGATCTCCGAGTACGTGCCTTCCAAGTAGACGTTGGCCAGCAGGGCCGGTCCGCCGTGGCCAGGGCCGGTGATGTAGAGCACGCTGGCGTCGGTGTCCTGGATCAGCCGGTTCAGGTGCACGTAAATGAAGTTGAGGCCCGGCGACGTGCCCCAGTGCCCCAGCAACCGCGGCTTAATGTGCTCGGGCCGCAACGGCTCGCGGAGCAGGGGGTTGTCCAGGAGGTAGATCTGGCCGACCGTCAGGTAGTTGGCGGCCCTCCAGTACGCATCCATGCGACTCAGCCGTTCTGAATCGATCGTCGCCACCGCCTGCTCTCCTTTTCAGCGTCCGATGACCTGGCGCGTGTGCCGGGCAATCATCAGGTCCTCATCCGTCTTGATCACACGGACCGTAGTAGGGCTCCCGTCCCGGGAGATCACCGGCTCCGACGACACGTTGCGCCGCTCGTCCAGCCGAATGCCCAGGAACTCAAGCCCCTCGCAGATCCGCGCTCGCACCGACGCGGCGTGTTCCCCGATGCCGCCGGTGAACACTAGCGTGTCCAGCCCGCCCAGGACCGCCGTCAGCGCGCCGAGGAACTTCCTCGCCTGGTAGCAGAATAACTCGATTGCCTCTGCCGCGCGCGGATCCGTGGCCTCAGATTCGAGCAGCTCGCTCATATCCTCGGTAGTCCCTGACACGCCCAGGAGCCCCGCCTGCTTGTTCACCAGTTCGTCCAGCGCCTTGGGCGTCATCCCCTGCTCGAGCAGGTAGATCAGCACACCCGGATCGAGATCACCCGACCGGGTCCCCATCACCAGTCCGCCCGCCGGGGAGAAGCCCATCGTCGTCTCGACGCTAATGCCCGCGCGCACCGCTGCCATGCTCGCGCCGTTGCCCAGATGCGCGATGATCACGCGGCTGTCCACCTCAGCAGGCGCCAGGACGCGCAACTCATACATGATGTACTCGTACGACAGCCCATGGAACCCGTATCGAACGACGCCGCCCTCGCCGAGACGCCGCGGGAGCGCGTACTGGTGCGCCTGCCGGGGCATGCGCCGGTGGAACGCAGTATCGAAGCAAGCGACCTGCGAGAGCGCCGGGTACTCGCGGCTCATCGCGTGGATCGCGAGAATCGCCTGAGGCAGATGGTCCGGCGCGATCGGCACGAGGGCTTCGAGTGCCGTAACCAGTTCGGGGGTAATCAACTGAGGCCGGCTATACGCGGACCCCCCGTGTACCACCCGGTGTCCTATGGCGTCCGGCGCCGATCCTTGCCGCTCCAACCCGATGCACAGGACGCGCAGCGCGGCGTCGTGATCGGGAAGCGGCTCACGCTCGTCGCGGAGAACCCGACCGTCGCCATCGGCCAGGCGGAATCGGCTTTCTGCGCGCCCGATCTGGTCCGCGTCTGCCGAGAGCAGCACCTGCTCACGCTCCCCCATCGCGTACAGCGCGACCTTAAGGCTCGAGGACCCGGTATTCAGCGTCAATACGCGCACACTACTCGTGCCGGTCATGGAGGTGACCGCCTCCCTCCTGCCCCAGATCCAGATTGGAGAGGTTCGTCATCAGTGCGGTCCAAAGCTCGGGCATCCACGTGCCTGCTCAAGGAATCGGGCCCCTGGACGAGGGCGGGAATCTCAGGCCCGGCCTGGTCCGCTTCTCGGTCAGTTCGTTGCAGCCGTACTGAGGCAAGCGACGGCGCGCCTCTGCGTGGCTGAGGCCATCGGGCGCAGTGCCTGCAGGAAAGGAATGCCACCGGAAAGGCCCCGGGGGATTGCTCCCCTCACGCACGAAGCTCCTGGAGGGTGCGCAGATAGCCGATCACGTCCTCCCGGGTCAGCATCCCGACGACCTGACCGTCCGTCATGACAGGGAGCTGATTGACCCCGTCGCGGTCCATCTCTGCCATGGCGGCCCACAGCCCCACCTCAGGCCGGACCCTCTTCATGCGTTCGACAGGAATCATCACCTTGGCGGCCGCCGTGGCCTGCCAGTCAGCCCGCGGGACTTCCTTGATGTGGTGCAGGGTGAGCAGACCGAGAGCCCGGTCGCCCTCCTTGACGATGAAACTGCGGCGTCCGCTGGCCAGGATATGTTGATCCACGAGGTCTTGCAGCGTGACGTCAGCGGGAATGACCGCAAAACTGGTCCCCATAGCCTCTGATACCTTGTGGCCGGCCAGCAAGCCCTGGATCATCTGCTGCTGGACCTGACTGTGGGCCGCACTCTCCAAGAACCATCCGATAAAGGCGATCCAGATGCCACCGCTGAAGTTCCCGGAGAAGATCTGCGTGACCCCAACGACAATGAAGGCGAAGGCGATGAAGCGCCCCACGTTGGCGGCGAGGAGCGTGGCACGGCGCAGGTTGTGCGTGGTGCCCCAGACGATCGCGCGGAAGATGCGCCCCCCATCAAGCGGAAAGCCCGGGATCAAATTGAACACGGCCAGTGTCCCGTTGATGTAGGCGAGGTACTTGGCCAGCCCCAGCAGCGGCTCAAAGGCCGCCGCGACAGGCCGGAGCACTGTAAACAGCCCCGCCAGCGCAAGACTGACGACGGGGCCCGCGATCGCAATCCAGAACTCCGCCACGGCGCTGGGTGGCTCGGCCCCAATCTGCGCAACGCCGCCGAACACGAAGAGCGTGATACTGCGCACCGGAATATTGTACCGCCTCGCGATCGTGGCGTGCCCGAGTTCGTGCAGCAGGACGCTCACAAAGAGCATTACGGCCGTCACTGCCCCCAGGACCCAGTACTCGCTGGTAGTCCAGTGGGGAAATGCCGCGGGATAGTAGCTGACGGCGAAGGTCCATGTGAGGAGCGCAAAGATCAGGAACCACGAGTAGTCCAGCCCGATGGGGATTCCGAAAATCCTCCCCAGTGGAATCGTTTGCCGGTTCATGTTCCACCTCCCGCAGGCCCGCACCCCTCAGTCGCGGTCCCTCAACTGCGAGACTATGAGGAGCATTCCAGCCTCATTACGCTCAGGCAAGTGGTTGTTTCCACGCATGATTCCCAGTTGGGTCGGCTGCTTGAGCGAAAACCCAGGCCAGCAATAAGATCACTCTATATCCTGCGACCGTCGAGTGCTACCTGCGCGACCTCAAGGGCACGCTCGGCCGGGACACGGACCACACCAGGACGATCCTGGAGCGACTGATCGGCAAGGTCGTCCTACGCCGACAGGAGGATCGCTTGGTCGCAGAGGTCGGAGGCAATCTGCCCGGCCTGCTCAACCTGGAAACCACTTGGGTGGATTCATTTGGTGCCGGGAGGGGGATTTGAACCCCCACGGGAATTCCCATACGCCCCTCAAGCGTACGCGTCTGCCAAGTTCCGCCATCCCGGCACGTTCACTGCAGACCGGCCCGACGGAGGATGTCGGGCGCGGCGCTACCCATTATATCATCTGGCAGCCAGCGCGGGAGCGGGGGCATCCTCCGCCGATCGACAGCCCGCTGCCGCACACGTGCGCAGCGCCGCGAGATAGGCTGACAGCCGCCGGAGCAGGCCAGGATCGGCGGTCGCCGCCAGGTTCTGCAATTGATACAGATCGCTGCGCAGGTCGTATAATTCGCGCGAGCCATCACCGTACTCGATGTACACGTAGTCGCGCGCCCGCACGGCCTGGATCTCCGGGATACCCCCTCCCAGGGCACCGGGCCTCCGCCGCGGCGCCGCCTGCCCAAGCGGCGTCTGCCCTGATGGCACCTGCTGCTGGGCCCCTAGCCCCGCACCCGTCTGCACGTGACCCGCCTGCACCTGACCCGCCTGAGCCACCCCGGCCCGCGCCTGGCCCGCCTGCGGTTGAGCCGCGCCGGCCTGAGTGAGCGACACGACAACCGGCCCCTCTTCTTCGTCCCGGTCGGGATCAGGCACTACCGGACCCATCGCCTGCCTCTCGGCGTTGTGCCGCTCCACGAGGAATGATTGCCGCCAGCCGTCGACTGCCGGTGGATTGGCGCCGAGCAGCGGCACCAGCGAGCGGCCGTCCACAAAACCCGGCGCGGACGCGCCGGCCAGTTCCGCCCACGTCGGCGCGAAGTCGTTGTTGAGCCCGATGTGGGGCAGCGTTCTGCCCTCCGGCACGCCCGGGCCCCGCACGATCATGGGCACGCGGATATCCTCTTCGTACGCGGTGTCCTTCCCAACCGGCAGCCGGTGCTCGCCCAGGTGGAATCCATTGTCGGACATGAAGAAGATGTACGTGCGCGCGAGCTGACCTTGCGCCTGCAGCTCGTTGACCAGGGCCACGATCAAATCATCGACGGCCTGCAGCGACTGCAGCCGCTTGCGGTAGTGGGCCTCGAGCTGCTGGATCTGCCGAGGTCCGAGCGGCGGGCGGCCGCGGATCCACGCGGGCTTGTCGCTCATATCGGCCTCGTTGAAGGACGGCGACCGCGGCAGCGTCTCGTTCAGGAACAGGCCCTGGTGCCGGGGCGCCGGGGTAGCCGGCGCGTGCGGCGCATAGGTCGCCAGGTACATGAAGAACGGCCGGGGCTCGCGGGAGGCCCGGCGGATGAAATCGACGGCCTTCCGCGAGAGCACATCGGTGAAATAGTCGTCGGGCGCATTCCCGTACCGGACGAGTTTGCCGTTCTCATTCAGGCTGTAGTTGTAGTTGCCGTATGCGTTCCCAACGGCCGGGCTGTACCACTCGTCCCATCCCGGCGGGACATACGTCGGCTCCACGCCTGTCGGATACCCGTTGAGGTACTTGCCCGTCAGCATCGTGCGATATCCCGCACTCCTCAGCCAGGTGGCGATCGTTGAATTCTCGTTGCCCAGATTATGAAATCGAATGAAGCTCCCGTTGGGCGGCGTATTCGACAGCACCCGGTGGTTGTGCGGGTACTGCCCGCGCAAGATGGTGGAACGCGACGGGCAGCACAGTGAGTAGGTGACAAAGAAGTTCGAGAAACTGGTGCCCTGGTCGATGATCAGGGACTTCAGTTTGGGCATAAAGGCGATCTCTTTCGTGTCGAGATCATCGGTCAGGATGAAGATGATGTTGGGACGCGTGACGGATGCGGCGAGCGCTCCCCCGGGCGTTGCGATGACCGCCCTCTTGGCGGGAGCGATCGTCCACGGACCGGGGCCGGCCAGGGCAAGCAGCAGGACGACAATGAGGGTCGGGATTCTGAGCGCGCGCATGGACGCCTCCTGGAAGCCGAGGGTTCTCCCCGCGAAGAGTTCCTACCCATAATGTAGACGTCGGAGTCCGGAGTTCGGTTCACTGCCGGGCAGACGCGACGGGGAAAAATAAGAATCCCGGCGACCGCATCATCGCCGAGATCTGAACGGGACTTGCTCGTGCGCGACGACGCGCAGAGTCTATCGCCAGAAGGTCAGGACTCCCACCAGGATGACGAAGGCGAGCGACACGCCCGTGGTCACGCGGGTCATCAGCGTCTCGCGCGGGCGGGGCCCGTGGAACATGCGGGCGCTGCCGCCGATGGCGCCCAGCCCTTCACCCTTCGGTCCCTGCAGCAGGATGATGCCGATCAGCGCCAGCGAGATCACAATGTGCGCGATCATCAAGCCCTCGTTCACGCAATCCACCTCCAGACGGCAGTCCCGGAGCCACGGGCCCCGGAACCTCGATCATCTTACCATCGGCAGACCCCTGAATCAACGCCGTTAGTGGTTCTCGTCGACGCCCTCCGCGGTCTCCCGGATCAACTGGTCCACCACCGCCTTCAGGTCGCCGGTCTGGTTGAAGGTGGCGAGCTGGCGGTCGGCGCTCGAACCTCCCTCCAGGATGCGAAAGGCGTACTCGACCTCTTTCCGGCTGCCCAGCTCATCCACGACGTCGCCGATGAACCACTCAATCATCTCGCGGATCAGATCGCGCGCCGGCAGTTCCTGCTGCTTGCCGAAGTCGATCAGCTTCCCATCCAGCCCGTAGCGCACGGCGCGCCACTTATTCTCTTCGATCAAGTCGGAGTTGTAGATGCGGAAGGTCAGGTTGTCACGGCGCAGCTTCCAGCATTTGGCGATGATCGCCTGGAAAATGGCGGCCACGCACACTGCTTCGTCCACCCGGGTGCACACGTCGCAGATCCGGAACTCGAGGGTCGGGTAGTTCCAGTTCGGGCGGGCGTCCCACCAGATCTTCGTCCCGTCCGGGATGCTGTTCGTGTGCACGAGGGTGTCGACGACATAGGCGAACTCGGCCCACGACTGGAAGATGCGCGGGATGCCGGTCCGGGGAAAGTTTCGAAAGATGATGCTGCGGTAGGATTTGAGCCCGGTGTTGCGTCCCATCCAGAACGGCGAGCTCGTGGACAGGCAGAGCACGTGAGGCAGCAGGTAACGGGCCACGTTCATCGCGTCGATCAGGAACTCACGATCTTCGACGCCGATGTGCACGTGGGTGCCAAAGATCAGCAGTCGCTGGGCCAGCTCCTGCATGTCTTCCTTGACGCCCGCGTAACGTTCCAGGGGCGTGATCTCCTGCGTGTGCCAGGAGGAGACCGGGTGTGTGCCGGCCGCGGCGATCTTCAGGCCGTTCTTGCCCGCCACCTTCATAATCTCGCGCCGCAGGCGGATCAACTCGTCGCGCGCCTCGGCCGGGGTCCGGCAGACCTTGGTGCCGATCTCGACGATCGACTGGTGGAGCTCGGGCTTGATCTGCTCGCGCAGGGTGAGATGATCGCCCTGCAGGATCTCGGTGATGTAACTCCGCAGCTCGCGCGTCTGCGGGTCGATGATCTGGTATTCTTCTTCGATCCCAATCGTGAGCGACGGAGGGTTCATCGCATCACCGCCTTTCGACCACGAACGTCGCCACGGTCGAGCCGCCGCCGGCGGACACATTGAGCAGCGCCGCGGTGGACAGGCGCGTCATGCACCCGTCCACGTACGTACCGTAGTACACGTATGGATTGGTGTCCAGCATCCGGTCGATGAACTGCACGTGACCCTCCTCCAGGCTCGGGTACGGCTCGCTGGGGATCGACACGCGGTCCTGGATGACCGACGGCTCGGCTATCGCGCCCATGATCGCGCGCTCCCACTCGGGGGGGGCGGTCTCCCACCCGAGAATGATACCCTTCCCACCGTACTCATCGTCGGGTTTCAGCACGAACCGCTCACGGTGGGCGAGCACATACGGGATCAGGTCGATCGGCTGCCCCTGATGCTGCGTGCGCCGTTCTTCGACGCGGCGCGTCCAGGGGATGTGAGCGTCGATCGCCGAGCGCTCTTCCGCGGTGAACAGCCCCGAGTTACGCTCGTCGCTGAGTACGGCCAGGCTGGTCTTCTTGTGCAGAATCTTGCAGCGGAACGAGTTGACCATGCACACCGCCCGATCGCGCACCGCGCGGACCACGGGGTGATCCATCCCGCCGCGGTCGACCAGCTCGCTGATCAGGACGCGCTTGTAGATCAGGTCGACGGGCGCGCCGGCGGCCCAGAGGCGGCCGTTGTGGTATTCCACCTCGCGCGGGTCGGCGATGACGCTCTCGAGACCCTGGGACTTGAAGTAGTCGTCAAACAGCACGAACTCGCTATAGGTGGGGACCTCACGCCAGTCGAGGATGGCAATCCTCGGCGCGGCGCGCCCGCCCGACCACTGACGGTAGGCATCCAGCAGCGCATGCAGCAGGTTGTAACGACCGGGCAGTGGCCGCACCTCGAAGCGCCGCAGGTACTCCCGCATCACCGGCAGCCCGTAGAACACCTCGGTCAGCACGTCGCTGTACGCGATGGCCGCCGGCGTCTCGGTGTTGTACTCGGTCAGCTTCAACTCGCCGGTATCGGGCATGAAGAAACTATCGATGCGGGAGGTCGGACTGGGGTCTCGGATGCCCGGGTCGGCCTGCACCAGGGTCTCTTCCCAATCCGCCAGCCCAAATTGCGTGCGGAACGCGGCATCGGCGATCGCGCGGCGATACGTGCGGTCAAAGGCGCCGAGCAGCACCCGCATGCTGATCTGGATGAACCGGTACTGCTCAGGCGTCAGGAATCGCGGCCGCAGCACGGTACAGATCGCGCGATCGCCGAAGAACAACCCGCGCCGCCGGAGCTGGTCGTCCAGTTGGGCCTGGGATTCGCCCGCGAGCTCGTCGGTCAGCAGCCGATGGAACTCCTCAATCGCTTCTTGGAGAGCCGCTTCTTCGAGGGCCGCGCCCTGGAGGGCCATGGTTGCAACCGAATTCTGGCCCCGCCGGACGAGTCCTGCCGGGCAGTAGTGCGCTGTGGTGCTCTACTGAAACCGTGTGACGTGGAATGGTGCGAGATCGACCTCGATCTGGCGGCCGAGCAGGAGGTCGCAGATGACCTTCCCACTGTAGGGACCCAGCATGAGTCCCGAAGGCCCGTGACCCGTGGCCAGGTAGATCCCCTGGACGCCGGGAACCGTGCCAAGGACGGGAATTCCGTCAGCCGCAAGAGGACGCAGTCCAACCCGCGTTTCGAGCATCGCTGCCCCCGCGAGACCCGGTGCGACCCGCAGCGCCTCGACCAACACCTCGTGGACGCCACCCGCCGTGAGGCGCGGTTCGAACCCCGATCCTGTCTCCCGGGTCGCGCCTGCCACCACGCGGCCGCCGTCCCATGAGACCATGTAGTGGTCGTGGAAACCCTGGACGATGGGCCACGCGCCCGTATCCCGATCAGCCACCTGCAGGTGAAGGATCTGGCCTCGCTGCGGCTCCACCGGGATCTCGGTGTCGAGCTGCGCGCCGAATGACTTCGACCACGCGCCCCCCGCGATGACCACGCTCGATGCTCGATGGGATTCGTCCCCCGCGATGACGCCGGCGACGGTTCGGCCATTGATCAATAATCGATCGACGCTCACCGGCCGAATGGCCAGCCCTCGCCGCTCGGAGGCGCGCACGAGCGCCCGATTCAACAGCCGGCCGTCCACACGCGCCGCGTTCCGATGGTAGAGCACCCGAAGCATCCGCCCGAGCGGCGGAAACATCTCGCGGGCCCGCTGCGGAGAGACTTCGTACAGGTCCTCCCGAGCGGGCCATCCGTACTGCTCCCGACGTTGCACGAGACGCGCGGCCAGCGCCGCGAACGGCTCGAGTTCGTCTGCGGAGGCGGCGACCAGGAGATGATCGCACGCCGCGTAGCCCGTCTCACCGCCGCCATCCTCTGCGAGATGCTCCAGGAGAAT
>JBGPLF010000011.1:0-33042 GCA_041486265.1 bacterium | reverse complement strand
GGACGTGCCGGAGATCGTTGTGGAGCACTTCCAGAACGGGCGGCCCGTGGAACGCCTCGTCAACCGGGACGCCACGGCACTCAAGCAGGAAATCACGGAGAGCCGGAACCGGATGCAGGAGGCAGTTAAGGCCCGCGAGGCAGCCGGCGTGCTTCCCGACGAACTGAGCGAGACCATGCGCGGCTACCAACCAAGTCGCGTCCTGCTCACCGGGATCGAGCTCGACGTGTTCACCGCCATCGCGCACGCTGGCGAACCGGCGACGGCAGAGAAAGTGGCGGCCGCCCTCAAAGCCGACTCGCGCGGGACAGAGGTGCTCCTCAACGCGCTGGTGGCACTCGGCGTGCTGACCAAACAGCAAGGCGCGTTCGCGAACACGCCGGTCGCCAAGCGGTTCTTCGCCGCCGGATCTCCCGACGACGCGCGGGCGGCGCTGCGCCACAACCTCAGCCTGTGGGCGACCTGGTCGACGCTCACGCAGTGTGTCCGCGCGGGTCACACCATTCGCGTCGGGGAGACCCGAGACCGCGGCGACGACCGGACGGAGTCGTTCATCGCGGCCATGCACCGCAACGCGGCGCTCCGGGCGCCGCTCGTGGTGAGGGCGGTCGGCGCGGAGGGCGTGAACCGCCTGCTCGACGTGGGCGGTGGTTCGGGGGCGTACTCCATCGCCTTTGCACGCGCCAACCCTGCGCTCCAGGCTGAGGTGTTCGACCTGCCTCCCGTCGTGCCCATTGCTGAGAGACACATTGCGGAGGCGGGCCTTGGTGACCGCGTGCGTACCCGCACCGGCGACCTGCGAATGGACGACTTCGGCTCGGGATACGACCTGGTGCTCCTCTCGGCCATCTGCCACATGCTCGGTCCGGATGAAAACCGGGATCTCTTGCGGCGCGTCTTCCGGGCACTGGCCCCCCGCGGCCGCGTCGTCATCCAGGATCACATCATGAATGAGGAGAAGACCGCACCCCGCAGCGGCGCGCTCTTTGCGATCAACATGCTTGTTGGGACTCAAAGAGGCAGCACCTACAGTCAACAAGAGTACGCCGCCTGGCTGGACGAGGCGGGCTTCGCCCAGGTGCGGCGCATCTCCCTCTCCGGTCCGAACGACCTCATGGTGGGCCAGCGGTTGTAACAGGAGTGTGCCGCGATGCCAAGGAAGATCATCGCCGCGCTCCCCTGATCCTGCCTGAAGGAGCAGGTTTACACGTTGCGGAGGACCACAAAAGCGGCCAGTCGTGAGGGGCGACTGCTAATCCTTACGCTGTCGCTCCTTGTGGTGGCGAGCCCGCCCTCGCATCGCCAGGAAAATTCAGACATCCTCTCGCAGAGGAATGACAACGGCCGGACGGGGGCCTATCGTCAAACGGGCATCAATCCGAAGACCTTCTCTCCCGAGAATCGGTGGGGATTGGTGACCGCGCTTCCCGTGCAAGGAGCCGTATACGCACAGACCCTCTATGTCGGAAATATTCGGATGGACGGCGAGCGTGGTCAACGCAACGTCATTCTCATTGCCACCGCGCTAAACAATGTCTACACGTTCGATGCCGATACCTTTACCCCCATCTGGCTGAGGAGGCTTGGGCCTGCAGACGACTTCGATGACCAGGAGCCGTTCAGACGGAAGTCCTGTGCGCAGCTGTCTCCAGCCTCCCTCACGCCAACCGATGAGCACCCCAGCGACAGAGTCTGGGAAGCCGCTGGTTCTCGCTTCAGGGTGAGACTGGGGATCGGTATCCAGGCGACCCCGGTGATCGATCGCCAGGCGCAGCGGATGTACGTCAGCTACCGGACCCTCACGAATGGAAATCTGCAGCAAAGGCTGCAGGCCCTGGATATCCGGACAGGAGCGCCGATCCAAGATGTCGAGGTGCGCACAGACGGTTTCGAACCGCTGAAGCATCGAAACCGGGCGAGCCTTCTGCTGGTGAACGGAATCGTGTATGTTGCCTTCGCGTCTCATTGTGAAGAGCTGAGCGAGTGGCGGTATCACGGGTGGGTGTTTGCCTACGAGGCTCGCACCCTTCGTCAGGTGGGGGTACTGAACATCACGCCCACCGGCAACGGTGGCGGGATCTGGCAATCATCGACCGGCCTGGCGGCAGACGCGGACGGCGGCATTTACTTTGCGACAGGCAACGGTTCGTTCTCGGCAGATGGGAGGAATCTCGGCAACAGCTTCGTTCATCTTGACCCGATCCTTACGCGTGGGGCAGACGGCACGGTATCGCGGGTGGACTTGAGAGTCTCGGATTGGTTCACACCGTACAGGCAAGTGTGGCTGAGTGAGAGTGACCTCGACTTGGGCCTGTCAGGGGTCGTACTCATTTCGGACAGTCACTACCTGACTGGAGGCGGCAAGCAGGGAATCATGTATGTTCTCGATCGCAACAACATGGGACGGTTCGATCAGGCGCATGGATGGGGTGCCCGTCAACTCGATCTCGCCAGGGCAGGCACTTCACTCGACTGGCCGGAGGACTACGCGGCCGATCATGTCGTTCAGAAGTTCCAGGCTGGCATCAACCAGCATATTCCGCCCCCTTCATCTCGCGGGGGCATCGCGGGCAAACTGCTCTCTGGAATGCCCATGAACTACTGGCCTGCGTGGCCACACATTCATGGGACGCCTGTGTTTGCGAAATTCAAAGACGATCGGGCCACGATGTATGTCTGGCCTGAGAAGGACTTCCTCAAGGGGTTCCGATGGACTGGAAACCGTTTCGATGAGAAGAATCCTCTCTTGGCTGTGGGACTCGATGGCAGATCGGCCCTTGCCCCGGAACTCAGCGTACCCGGGGGTATGCTCTCTGTCTCGGTGGATCCTACCCAGGCTAGCGGGGGAGTCGTGTTTGCCTCAGTCCCCGCAGACTCGGCAGGCCTTGCCCGGGGGTCTCTGCGGGCCTTTGACGCCGCGACCCTGAGAGAGCTGTGGAACAATACGGGCGGTAGCCCCTACGTCTTCTCCAAGTTCGTCCCGCCTACGGTTGCCAGGGGTAGAGTGTTCCTCGCAACCTTCTCAAACAAGATCTTGGTGTACGGTAGGATACGGTAGCCAGGGCACCCCTCAACCCACGCTAGGAGAACGTTCTCCGATTGGGCAAGGGCCCGTGTCTTCCGGCGAGCGACTCGATGGCCCACGCGACCGCAAAGATCACACTGAGATCCGCGAGCGCATTAAACAGGAAAAGCAATTTGACGTTGTCCATCAGGCCATTGCCCGCGAACTTGACGGTAAACTGTCCGGCGGCCGACAGTCCAAAGAGTTCGAACAGGACGAACAGCAGGCGGTCAGTCGCATTCGTCGACCGGGCGATGGCGCGCGCTCCTACCATGAGCATGATTGTGAGAACGCTTCCCAGGATCCATGTGCGGCCCGGTATTCGCGCCCGCAGCCCGCTCCACAAGGCGAACCGCGTGCTAATGATCTGTGGGGCGTAGCCGCTTGCCTTCGTGAAATTGCCATACCCTGGCGGGCGGAGCAGAAAGGCGCTAGGGGCCACCTTGTCCATCATGGCCAACATCCGCTGCGGATGCGTGAGGTAGAACCAGACGATTCGACTCTGCGAGATTCTGTCGTAGAAAGCCGTCACGAACGCTGGGTCCCGGACCGGGGCAGTCGTGTGATAGTAATTCGTGCGCGCGTACTGCGCGAGGGTGTCGCTGATCCCCATGGCTGAAAGGTCATCTGCCGGAAATGGTGATACGATCAGAATCCCCGCGAACACCGCATTGTAGAGGTTGGCCTCGCGCGTCCAGCGGGGTGCGAGATGGTAACCCGCGAGCGAACATGCGAGGAGGACCCCTCCCAGGGCGAATGCCGCTGCGCGCCACCTCGGGATCGGCCGCCGCCAGATCAGGCAGATGCCCCAGGCCGCCAGCAAGACCCCAAGGGCGACGTTCTGGGCTTTCGCGAAGAGGAAGAGCGTGGCCGCCGCTGCGTGGGAGGCCGCCAGCCACCCACTGGGCCGAGGGGCGGCGATGATGCGAAGCGAGACCCCGAGGGTGAGCATTAGGAAGATCAGACTCGCCGGCTCACTGTAGATCGAGTTGAAGTACGAGACATACCCCACGTCGGTAAACATGAGGGTCCACAGTCCGAGCACCGCGAATCGAGAGTACGTGACGAAAGAGCGGGCCGCTTGCAGGACGAGCCAGGTGGCCGCAAGGAAGCATCCCGCGTTGACGGCCCCCAGGGTTCGCAAGTCGAACAAGCTGCTCCTCGCGACCACCCGGTTGACGAGCAGGGCTATTTCCACCAACAACTGCTGCGAGGAGATTAGGCCGGTCTCGTGCCTCGGGGCGTCGGTTGCGAAGGTGAGATTGATGTAGTTGAAGTACTTGTCGCTGTAATTGCTGACGACATACTGCAACCCGACCCGATCCATCAGGCGCTCGAAGTCGCCGTTGTTCGCCAGGCCGACGACAGGCGGCACGAAGAGTTGGTAGCCAATGACGCACGCCATCAGGGCGACTGCGAGGGTTTCCCACGGGAAGTCACGTGGAGGCCGCTCTCCCAGACGCGTCTCCATTCGCACCGAGTCAAGATTGGACCCCACGGCTACAGCTGGATTCGCGAATTCAAGGATGGAGTCCTTATTGGGCTGTTTGACACCGAATTTTCCTCCCCCCTATAATGAACTCGACGCGGCGGATGCTGCGAGCCACCCGGCTTTCGGCTTCCGCCGTCGCATTTCCTGGAGGCCCCCCAATGAAGATTGAAGGCCAGCACCAAATCCCTGCGCCCCGCGAGCAGGTCTGGGCCGCGCTGAACGATCCCAAGACCCTGATCCGGGTGACCCCGGGCCTCAAGACCCTGACGCCCACCGGCGCCGACTCATACGACGCCACCATCGAACTGGCGGTGGGACCGGTCAAGGGCGCCTACCAGGGTACCGTCAAGATCACGGACAAGACGGCGCCTGAGAAGATGACGATGGTCGTCGAAGGCGGCGGCCGGCCGGGTACGATCAAAGCCACCGGCGCGCTCACCCTTGAGGCCCAGGGAGATGCCACCATGGTGCACTACGTCGGTGACGCCCAGGTGACCGGTGTCCTGATGAGCGTGGGCAGCCGGCTCATCCCCGGTGTCGCCAAGCAGATGGCCGGGGAATTCTTCAAAAGCCTCGAACGCGAAGTGGCGGGGCGGAAATGATCCCAGCCCCATTCACCTACCACCGCCCGCGCACGCTGTAGGCCGCTTTGAAATTGCTGCAGACACACGGCGCTGATGCCAAACTGGTCGCCGGCGGCCAGAGCCTGCTGACGATGATGAAGCTCCGGCTTGTCACTCCGGCGCATCTGATTGACCTCGGCCGAATCGCGTCGCTGCGGCACATCCGCCTTCGCGACGGCCACTTGAAGATCGGCGCGCTCGCCACCCACTGGATGATCGAGTCGTCCGCCCTGGTGCGCCGCACTGCGCCGGCGCTGGCTGACACCGCGGCGACAATCGGCGACGTTCAAGTGCGCAACCTTGGGACGATCGGCGGATCGCTCGTGCACGGCGACCCCGCGGGCGATTACCCGGCCACGATGCTCGCGCTGGAGGCCGAGTTCACCCTGGCAGCCCTGGATGGCGAGCGGACCGTTCCGGCGGCGCAGTTCTTTCAAGGCGTGATGACGACCGCGGCGCGCGAAGACGAGATCATGACCGAAGTGAGCGTGCCGGTTCCGCCCGCGCGGTTCGGCGCGGCCTACGTCAAGATGGCGAATCCGGCCTCCGGCTTCGCCCTGGCCGGCGCGGCCGCAGCCCTCAGGCTGGATGAGACCGGCCGCTGCGCCCACGTCCGCGTGGGTGTCACCGGGGTGGCCGGCGCGGCGTATCGCGCGCTCCACGTCGAAGAGGCGCTCGCAGGCCGCGAGCCCACCGACGAGTTGATCGCCCAGGCCGCGGGAGGGGCGTCCGACGGCGTCGAAGCCAACGACGACATCCACGCCGGCGCCGACTATCGGCTGCACCTGGCCCGCGTCCTGACACGCCGCGCGCTGGCGCTCGCCCGCGAGCGGGCCCATACCGTCAGGCGCCGCCGCGCCCAGGCGAACTAGACCGCACGATCCCCTTCGACGATCCCTTCCAAAGAGTTCAGCGGGGCGGGGCGAAGCCGCCTACCCCCGGGGCCGCCGGTGCCTTCAGGTGTGCAGGTGTCTCATAGAGACCCACAGAATACGCTCTCGCTCCTAGGACTGCGCACCGTTGATGAAGCGACCCACGCGGGGCCGCAGCATTTTTCGGCGTTTCCGCAACAACTAAGGCATTGGGGGTGGGGGATGATACCCGATAGGTTCGAGTACTTTGCGCCCAAGACCGTCGCCGAGGCGGTGGGCTTGCTCCAGACTCATGGGTCAGAGGCGAAGGCCCTCGCCGGCGGGCACAGCCTGATCCCACTGATGAAGCTTCGTCTGGCCGCTCCCCGCTACGTTGTGGACCTCAACGGGATCTCGGGGATGGCCTACATGCGAGAGGCGGACGGCGTCCTGCGGATCGGCGCCATGACCCGCCACGCTGATCTGGAGACCTCTGATTTGATCCGGAGCCGCTATCCTCTCCTGGCAGATACGGCTCGGGTCATCTCTGATCCCCTGGTGCGCAACATGGGTACCATCGGTGGATCGCTCGCCCACGCGGACCCTGCCGGGGACTGGGGGGCGGCGATGCTGGCGGCGCGCGCCACGGTCATCGCCACCGGGCCCCGCGGCGAACGCACCGTGACCATCGACGACCTGTTCGTGGACACATTCGCCACCTCTCTTGAGCCCAACGAGATCCTTACCGAGATCCGCGTGCCCCGGCCTCCGGCCCGAGGGGGTGGCGCCTACCTCAAGCTCGAGCGCAAGGTCGGCGACTTTGCCATCGCGGCCGTGGGCGCGTCGGTTGTCCTCGATAGCCGGGGAGCGTGCGAATCGGTGGGGATCGGGCTCTGCAACGTCGGGTCCACCTCGTTGCGCGCAAAGCGGGCGGAAGAGACGCTCCGCGGACAAAAGCCCGACGACGCAGCAATCGCCCGCACCGCCAAGGCCGCCGCGGACGAATCCAACCCGTTCACCGATTTGCGCGGCCCCGCGGACTACAAGCGGGATATGGTAAGAGTGCTGACTGCTCGGGCGCTGCGGCTGGCTGTGCAGCGGGCCAAAGGGGGTGCGTGAGATGGGCCATCAAATCCGCGTGACCGTGAACGGCACCGCGCACGAAGGCGATGTCGAACCCCGGTTGCTACTCGTGCACTTCATCCGCGAGGTGCTGGGCCTCACCGGCACCCACATCGGCTGCGACACCACGAACTGCGGAGCCTGCACCGTGATCATGGACGGCCGTCCTGTGAAATCCTGCACGATCTTCGCCGTTCAGGCCGACGGCCGCGAGTTCATGACCGTGGAAGGGCTGGCGAAGGATGGCCAACTGCATCCCATCCAGCAGGGATTCCACGAGAAGCACGGTCTTCAGTGTGGGTTCTGCACCCCGGGGATGATGCTCACCAGCTATGCCCTGCTCCAGCGCAACCCCAACCCCACTGAGCAGGACATCCGCTGGGCGATCTCCGGCAACCTCTGCCGGTGCACGGGGTACGTGAACATCGTTGAGGCGATCAAAGACGCGGCGGAGAAGATGCGTACCGTGCCGGCAGCCGCCGGGGAGAGGAGCTGACCGCCATGGCCGCTCAGGCTCACGGGATGGGTCACTCGGTATTGCGCAAGGAGGACGCGCGATTTCTCCGAGGCAAGGGAAACTACATCGACGACATGAAGCTGCCGGGCATGCTGTATCTGGACATCGTACGTAGCCCGTACGCGCACGCGAAGATCAAAGCTATTCATCCTGAGAAAGCACTCGCCATCCCCGGTGTGCTCGCGGTGATCACCGGCAAGGATCTCGACAAGTATGGCCTGGCCTGGATGCCAACCCTGATGTCGGACCGGCAGATGGTCCTGCCGATCGACACCGTGCTCTACCAGTCCCAGGAAGTGGCCGCGGTGCTGGCGACCGAGCGCTACCTCGCTGCCGACGGCATGGCGGCAGTCGAAGTGGAATATGAACCTCTGCCGGTGGTTGTAGATCCCAAGAAGGCCCTTGAGCCCAACGCACCGGTTCTTCGCCAGGATCGAGAGCAGAAGAACAATCACATCTGGCACTGGGAAGTTGGGGACAAAGAGGGCACCGAGAAGGCGTTTCAGAATGCCGAGGTCAAGGTCGAGCAGGACCTGTACATCCCGCGCATCCATGTGTCTTCAATCGAGACGTGCGGCTGCATCGCGCAGTGGGAAAGCATCGAAGGGAAGCTGACCCTGTGGATGACCACACAGGCCCCGCACGCCATCCGGACCGTTGTCGCCCTCGTGGCCGGGCATCTCGGCCTGGCCGAACACAAGATCCGGATCGTCTCCCCGGATATCGGCGGCGGGTTCGGCGGCAAGGTCCCCGTCTATCCGGGCTATGTGATCGCCGTGGCGGCCTCCGTGCTCACGGGTAAGCCGGTCAAGTGGATCGAGGACCGGATGTAGAACATCCAGGCCGACTCCTTCGCGCGCGACTACCACATCACCGCGGAGCTGGCGGCCAGGAAAGACGGCACGGTCACCGCGTTGCGCGTGAAGACCATCGCCGATCACGGCGCCTTCGACGCCGCGGCCAACCCCTCCAAATTCCCGGCCGGGCTCTTCTCTATCTGCACCGGATCGTACGACTTCAAGTCGGCGTTTGCGGAAGTCGATGGAGTCTACACCAACAAGCCGCCGGGAGGCATCGCCTATCGCTGCTCGTTCCGAGTCACCGAGGCGTCGTACATGATCGAGCGGATGGCGGACATCCTGGCGCACGACCTCGGCATGGACCCCGCCGAATTCCGGATGAAGAACTTCATCCGGCCGGAGGCGTTCCCGTACAAGTCCCCGCTCGGGTGGACCTACGACAGCGGCAACTACCACGGGGCCTTGAAGAAGGCGATGGATATCATCGGCTACGCGGATCTGCGCAAGGAGCAGGCCGAGAAGCGCAAGCGCGGCGAGCTGATGGGGATTGGGATCTCGAGCTTCACCGAGATCGTCGGCGCCGGCCCTTCCCACTCCTTCGACATCCTGGGGCTCAAGATGTTTGACAGCGCCGAGATCCGCATCCACCCGACGGGCAAGGCGGTCGCCCGGTTTGGGACGAAGTCGCAGGGGCAGGGCCACGAGACGACCTACGCCCAGATCATTGCGCATGAGCTCGGCATTCCCGAAGACGACATCGCGGTCGAAGAAGGCGATACGGACACCGCGCCCTACGGCCTAGGGACCTATGCCAGCCGCAGCACCCCCGTCGCCGGCGCCGCAGGGGCCATGGCCGCGCGAAAGATCCGGGACAAGGCGCGGAAGATCGCGGCCCATCTCCTGGAGGCGAGCGAGGACGACCTGGAGTGGGAGCGCGGGAAGTTCTTCGTCAAGGGATCGCCCGACCGGGCCAAGACGATCCAGGAGATCGCCTTCGCCGCCTACACCAACCATCCGCAGGGTCTGGAGGCCGGGCTGGAAGCGGTCTCGTACTATGATCCACCAAACCTGACCTTCCCGTTCGGCAGCTACATCTGCGTCGTGGACATCGACAAGGGCACGGGCGTGGTGAGTATTCGGCGGTTTGTGGCCGTGGATGACTGCGGCAACATCATCAACCCGATGATCGTGGACGGACAGATCCACGGCGGGCTCACCATGGGGCTGGCGCCGGCTCTCTACGAGGAGATCACGTACGACGAGGACGGCAACATCCGGGGCGGCAGTTTTATGGACTACCTGCTGCCGACGGCGATGGAAACGCCCAAGTGGGAGACCGACAAGACGACCACGCCTTCGCCCCACCATCCCCTGGGGGCAAAAGGTGTCGGCGAGTCCGCGACGGTGGGCGCGCCCGCCGCGATCGCCAACGCCGTGATCGACGCCCTGTGGCACCTGGGGGTGCGAAACATCGACATCCCAATCGCGCCCTGGAAGGTCTGGAGAGCGCTCAGGGAACACGGCGTCACCGAGTAGCAGCGGATCATGGACGACCTGCTGGCGCGGGCGCATGAACTGACGGCGCGGGGTGAGCCGTTCGCCCTGGCCACCGTCGTCAGGGTCGAGCGGCCGGCCTCGGCCAGGCCGGGGATGAAGGCGATCATCCGCGCCGATGGGACGCTTGAGGGGTGGGTCGGCGGCAGCTGCGCCCACCCCATTGTGGTTCGGGAGGCGCTCGCCCGGCTGCGCGACGGCGCTCCACGATTGATCAGCCTGACCCCGCACACCGGTGACCGCGCCGAACAGGAGGGAGTGGTTCACCACGCGATGACCTGCCACAGCGGCGGCAGCCTGGAGATCTACGTTGAGCCGGTGCTGCCCAGACCCCAGCTCCTTCTTGTCGGAGAGGCCCCCCTCGTGAGCGCCCTGGCCAGATTGGCACGCCTGGAAGGCTTTGCGGTGTGGGTGGCCGATGAGGGCCAGAAGACGGGAGATCTCGAGACCGACCTGCGCCTCCCGCTCAATCAACTCACAGGCAGGACGACGCCTGATACGTCCATCGTCGTCGCCACCATGGGCGACCATGACGAAGAGGCGCTGGAGCAGATCGCCGGGGCCCAGGCTGGATACGTCGGCCTAGTCGCGAGCCGGAAGCGGGCGGAGACGGTGTTCTCCTATCTCAGGAGCCGGGGGCTGGCCGCAGAGCAACTCGAGCGGATCAGGGCGCCGGCTGGGCTCGACATCGGGGCCGTGACGCCTGAGGAGATTGCGCTGAGCATCATGGCCGAGGTCATCCAGGTTCGTCGGAGCCGGGCGAACGTGTTGGTCGAGGCGGAGTCCGTACCGGAGGCGCTGCTGTCAGTCGAGGCGCGGGCCGAGGCGATCGATCCGATCTGCGGCATGACCGTGGAGATCGCCACCGCAAAGCACACGTTTCAGCACGAGGGAGTGACGTTCTATTTCTGCAGCGCGCACTGCCGGCAGAAGTTCGAACGCGAGCCTGCGCGATACGCGACGGTGGGACGGTAACGTGGCGCTGCACTACCAGGGCAACCTGGCGATCAAGGCGCCCAGAGAGAAGGTCTGGACGTTTCTGGTGGATCCTCAGGCCGTGAGCCGGTGCCTGCCGGATGTGCAGAGTCTGGATGTCCTTGAGCAGGGGAAGTTCAAGGCAGTGGTACGTGTCGGGGTCGGCTTTATCAAGGGAAACTTCGCCTTCGACGTGGCCTTCGCGGACCTGAGCGCCCCCAGTCACGCGGTGATCAACGGTAGGGGAAGCGGGTTGGGCAGCGCCGTAGATGTCCAGAGCACCGTCGACCTGGCTGACGCCGACGGGGGCACCACGTCCCTGGACTGGAAGGCTGACGTGGTCGTCAGCGGGACGATCGCGAGCGTCGGGGCGAGGGTGCTGAGTACCACCGTGGAGAAGAAGACCAGCGAACTGTTCGAGTGCCTCAAGGCGCAACTGGAAGCGTGAGGGACAGGTGGTCGGTGGGTGGACTCGCCTCGTCCCAACGCGTAGAATGAGAACGTAAGTTGGGGGGATGGCGATGCCATCCCCTCTCCTGTGCGTCACGCCGTGCTCATGGAGTAGAAGGATGCATCCCGAGATCAGCCGCATTCACGACCTGCTTGCCGGCCAGGGTTACGTCGCCGACCGCGCGATCGCGACAAGCGTCTATCTTTCGATCGCGCTGCGCAAGCCGCTGCTGATCGAAGGCGCGGCCGGCGTCGGCAAAACCGAGGTGGCGAAGGTCATGTCCCGGGCTCTGGAGACCGACCTGATCCGCCTGCAGTGCTACGAGGGGCTCGACGCGACCACGGCGCTCTATGAGTGGAACTACCAGCGACAGTTGCTGCATATCCGCCTGTCAGAAGGCGGCACACAGACGGTCGCCGAGCGCGAGGCGGAGATCTTCAGCGAATCCTTTCTGTTGAAGCGCCCGCTGCTGGACGCCATCACGCGTACGCAGGCGCCGGTCCTGCTCGTGGACGAGATCGACCGCGCCGATGAGGAGTTCGAAGCGTTCCTGCTCGAGGTCCTCTCAGACTTTCAGGTCTCGATCCCTGAGATCGGCACGATCACGGCCACAAGCGTGCCGCACGTGGTCCTGACCAGTAACCGCACCCGCGAACTGGGCGACGCGCTGCGGCGGCGCTGCCTGTACCTCTGGATCGACTATCCGGTCTTCGAGAAGGAACTGGAGATCGTGCGGCGCAAGGTGCCCGCGGTCAACGGGCATCTCGCCGAGCAGATCGGCGCGTTCATGCAGATGATCCGGCGCATCCGTCTCGAGAAGACCCCGGGCGTCGCCGAGACCCTCGACTGGAGCGCCGCGCTCATGACACTGCACCGCGATCATCTGGATCGCGCCGCGGTCGAAGAGACGCTGGGCGTCTTGTTCAAGCACCAGGACGATGCGATGACGGTGAGGACGCAGTGGCTGGACCAGATCCTCGACGGGATCGGGGCGCTGGAACAGGAAGGACGGCCATGGAACCAGGACGTCGTGACACGGGCCGCCGAGCGGCTGCAGGCGCGACGGTAGCCCGCTCGCAGGGCGATCGCGCGCGGCACGGCAACCTCGTCGCCAACGTGGTGGGTTTCTGTCGCCTGCTGCGGCGGCGCGGCCTATCGATCGGGCCTCGCGAAGCCGCCGACGCGCTGCGGGCGCTTGCCGCGGCCGACCTGGCCGATCGCCGCGAGACGTACTTCACACTCCGGGCCGTGCTGGCATCGGGCCGGGAGGCGCAGCGCATCTTCGACGCCGCCTTCTGGGAGTTCTGGGGGCCACCGCCGCGCGAGCAGGATCAGCAGGACGCCGCCCCGCGTGACGACGGGACGCTGCCGCCGGTGGATGGTGAGCAGGCGTTGGACCGCGTCCTGCTAGAATGGGAGCAGGAAGGGGAAGCGGCGGACGACGGCGAGCAGATGCCGGCTTACAGCCCGGTCGAAGCGCTGACCCGTAAAGACTTCAGCGCGTTCTCACCGGACGAACTCGACGAGATCACTACGGTCGTCACCGCGATTGCGCGGCGGGTCGCCACCCGGCTTTCGCGCCGCACTCGCCAGGCCCAGCGAGGACATCTCGTCGACCTCCGCCGCACGATGCGGCACAGCCTGCGCCGCGGCGGCGAGATCCTCGACATCCTCAAGCGCGAGCGGAAATTGCAGAAGACCCGCATTGTCCTGCTGTGCGACGTCAGCGGCTCGATGGACCTCTACAGCCGGTTTCTCATTCAGTTCATCTACGCGCTGCAGCACGCGGTCGGGCGGGTCGAGACGTTCGTGTTCAGCACCGGGCTGAGCCGCATTACCGGCTCGCTCGACCGCGACGATCTGCGCACCGCGCTCGACGAAATCTCCAAGAAAGTCCCCGACTGGTCGGGTGGCACCAAGATCGGCCGCAGCCTGCGGCGCTTCCTGACCGATTTTGGCGCGCGGGTGCTGGACGCCCGCACCGTCGCGATCATCATCAGTGACGGGTGGGATACGGGCGATGCTGACGTGTTGGAGGTGGCGATGGCCGAACTCCAGCGGCGGGCCAGGCGCGTCATCTGGCTGAATCCGCTGCTCGCCAGCCCGGGTTACGAGCCGATCTGCCAGGGGATGCGGGTGGCACTGCCGCACGTGGACGTGTTCGCCCCGGCCCACAATCTCGACAGCCTGCGCCGGCTGGAGCGATACCTGGCGCGCACATCATGAAGGAACTGGCCGATATCCTCAACGCTTTGACCGAGGCATCCGCGGCCGGTGAGCCGGTGGCGCTCGCCACCATCATTGGCGTCCGCGGATCCACGTACCGCCGCGAGGGTGCCCGGCTGCTGGTCACGCGGTCGGGGAAGCAGACCGGCAACATCAGCGGAGGCTGTCTGGAAGGCGATGTCGCAGTGGTCGCGGGCGAAGTCCTGGAACAGCGCGCGCCCCGGGTCATGACGTACGACTTGACCGCCGATGACGATGCCGTGTGGGGCCTGGGGTTGGGCTGCAACGGCGTCATCGAGGTTTTCATCGAGCCCACGGCTGCCGGTGACCTCCTCTGGCAGGCGGCGAGGGCGGCGCTCGACAATGAGGAGACGGTGGCCGTCGCCACCGTCGTCGACGGGACCCCGGCGATCCCGGCCGGGCGCCGCATGGTGTTCTGGTCCGATGACCGGAGGCAGGGCAGTCTAGACGACGCGGCGGTGGAGGCCGAGGTCGTGCGCCTGGCGCAGGCGGTGGCCCGCGACCTGCGCTCGGGGACGCACACGGTGCAGAGTGCGGGCGGTCCGCTGCGCCTGTTTGTGGAGGCGCTGCATCCCCCGATGCGGTTGGTGGTGTGCGGTGCGGGCCACGACGCGATCCCGCTCGTGCGGTTCGCCTCGCAGCTCGGCTGGCGTGTGTTGGTGGTCGACCGCCGCGAGGCGTTCCTGAATCACGATCGTTTCCCGGGCGCGTCGGGGTTCGTGAAGACGGAGTTCCCGGCGGCCGGCCGGGCGGTGCCCGCCGACGCGCACACCGCCGTCTTGATCATGACGCACAACTACATCCACGATCGCGATCTGCTGCGCGCGTTCGTGGCGACGCCCACGGCGTACCTCGGGATGCTGGGGCCGCGGGCGCGGACCGAGAAGATTCTCCGGGAACTGCAGGCCGAAGGCGTAGCGATTCTTGAAAGCCGCGGACCGCAGATCTTCGGACCGGTGGGACTGGACATCGGCAGCGAGACGCCTGACGAGATCGCGCTGGCCGCGCTAGCGGAAATCATCGCCGCGACGCGGGGCCGTGAGGGCGGTTTCCTGCGCAGCCGTGGCACTCCCATCCACGCCGCGCAGCCGCCCCAGACTTCACAGGCGCCGCGACAGGACGCCTCAGTCCGCAAGGGATGACCCAGACCGGGGAATCCGGGCCGTTCGTCTCGGCGATCGTCCTTGCCGCCGGCGGCAGCACACGCATGGGACGGCCGAAGCTGGCGCTCCCGATCCGCGGGGCGCCAATGATCCGGCGCGCCGCGCAGGCCGCGCTGGCGTCCCGATGCCGGGAGGTGATCGTCGTGCTCGGCATGAACGCTGATATCTACCGGCCGCTCCTCCACGGACTCGATGTGCGCCTCGTCGTGAATCCCGATCCCGGTGAGGGGATGGGTTCGTCGATCCGGACCGGCGTTCAGGCGGTCTCACCCGACGCGGAGGGCGTGGTCATCCTGCTGGGCGATCAGCCGTTTGTGTCCGCTGAGGTGATCGACCGCCTGATCGAGACCGCGCAGGCCGAGCGGCGCAGGATCGTGGCGTCGGCCTACCGAGGCACCGTCGGGCCCCCGGTATACTTCGACCGCGCGTTCTTCCTCGAACTGCTCACGCTGGAAGGCGATCGCGGCGCGCGCAGCGTGATCGAGACCTATCCGAAGGAAGGCCTCGCGCTGCCGCTCGAGGATACGGCCGCCGTAGACATCGATTCATCTCAGGATCTCCAATCGGTGGAAGAGTAGCGCAGACGGCCGTCATTGCGCCGTGCGGGGCGGTTGCGCGGCTTCGGAGGATGATCATGCGCATCGGAGTGTTTGGCACCGGACAGATGGGCTCGACGCACGTCCGCACATTCGCGGCCATCGACGGTGTTGCCGTCGTCGGCGTGGCCGACGCCGATGGGCAGCGGGCTAGAGCAGCGGCTGGTGCGGTTGGGGCGGCGCCGTGTCCGGACCTTGAGTCGCTGCTCGCGTTGGGCCTCGATGCCGTGGTCGTCGCCGTTCCCAACGTGCTCCACGCCAGATCGACAATCACGGCATTGGAGCGCGGCGTCCACGTGTTCTGCGAGAAGCCGATGGCGACGACCCTTGAGGACGCGCGGCGTGTGCGGGAGACAGTCGAGAGGACCGGCCGGGTCTACCAGATGGGATTCAACCGCCGCTTTGCGCCCGCCTATGCCGGCATGCGCGAGCTGGTCGCCGGCGGGGTGACGGTTTTCTCCGGCACGATCAAGATGAACGACGGCGACATGCGCACGCCCTCATGGTTCAGCGATCGAACGGTGTCCGGGGGATTCATGTTCGACACGGGTGTCCACCTGTTCGACATGGCCCGCTGGCAACTGGGTGCGGTCCGGGAAGTCCACTGCCTGGCCCGCTCGTCCTGCTATCCCGATCAGGATGACGCGGTGGCACTCCTGCATTTTGTGAGCGGCGCGATCGTCTCGTATTCAACCTGCGGCCACGCGACCTGGACCGCCCCGACAGAGCGCATCGAGTTGTTCGGAGACCATCAGGCGATCGTCACCGAGGGATTCGAGCGCCTCACGTACACGCCGGGCGTGGGGCAGCCGGCCGTCACGCGCGATTTTAGCGTGCTGGCGACTGCTGAACGCCTCGGGTACACACAAGAGGATCGCGCGTTCGTCGAAGCCGTCTCGCGGGGCCAGGCCTCCAAAGTCACCGCGGAGGATGCCTACCGCTCTATCGAGCTGGTCGACGCCTGCTACCGGAGCGCGGAATCCGGGGGCGCGCCGGTGCGACTCGCATAAGCCGTCTTCGAGGGGATCGTCGCGCTATGGCCTTGGACCTTCCACTGAGATCCGTCTTCGAGCCGCCGAGCTATCCCAACGTGTGGTTCTACGTCCACGAGCGCCTTGTCTCATCGCAGGCCGTCGCCGTGGCGCTCGTGACCGGATGGCTCCGCGATCACTGCGGCATCGTGAACGACTTTGGTGGCTTCAAACCGCCGGAGGCATCGGACTCGCAGGCGCGCCTCGGAAACCTGCAGCCATGGACCGACGCGCCGGACCCGGCCCGCAACCACGCGCACGACCTGCACATCCGGTTCTATTTCGTGGCGCTTCGCCAGCAGCAGCAGGAACGCGCGATGGTTGATGCGGGCAACGGCCGCGACGCGGCGTCGTATTACCGGTTCGCAGGCAGCGTGCACTACGAGGTGGCCGACGAGCACCCGCTGCACCCGTACATCGACGAGTGCCCGTACTGCGGCCGGACCGGCGAGTATGCGCAGGCGGCGGACCTCTTCGAGGGGGCGCATGAGCCGCTGGGACTGGAGCTCCTGCTCTACGGGACGAACCATGGACGGCCGGTCTTGCGCGCCGAGGGCCGGCCGGTCGGTGGGATCATCGCGATGCAGGATCAATACGACGTGCGCATCCACCGGCTGCGCCCAGCCAGGCCGGACATGAACATCGCGGACCTGGCGGTGGTGCTCATCGGGCCGAAACCGCAGGCGCCGTAACGGACAGCATGATGTTTCCCCTGGGAGCCTGCACCTGGATCTACGGCGACGTGCCGCTCGACGACGTCCTTTCACGCATCGCCGCCGCGGGGTGCGACGGCGTCGAACTGTTGGGCGAGCCGGACATGTGGCCGCGCGATGAGGTGCGCCGCCTGCTGGCCCGCCATCGTTTGACCCCGCTCGCGCTGACGGCCCAGTGCAAGGTGCCGGAGACGCGGCGTGATCTCGCCCACCCCGACCCGGCGGTGCGCGCGGACGCCGTCGCTTATCTCGCGCAGTGCCTCCGGTTTGCCGCGGAGATCGGTGCCCCGCTCGTTCAAATGCTGCCGTCGGGCGAGTCGCGGTTGACCCCGATCACCAGTCGAGAGCAAGAATGGCGCTGGTCGGTCGAGGGCATGCGCGCGGCGGCGTTGGAGGCCGGGCGGCTCGGCGTCCGCGTCGCCATCGAGCCGCTCAATCGCTACGAGGCCTATCTGGTCACGACGGTGGAAGACGCGCTGGCGTACCTGGACGAGATCGGCTCGCCCTGGGTGGGGATGACGTTCGACGTGTTCCACGCGCACATCGAGGAGCGTGAGCCGGTCGAGGCCCTGCGCACTGCCGGCCGCCGGGTGTGGCACGTGCATGTGGCGGACACGAACCGCCGCGGGTTGGGGCGTGGCCACCTGGATGTGATGGGACTGGTCGCGGCGCTCCGCGAGACCGGGTACGCCGGCGCGGTCGTGCTGGAGGTGACTCCGACCGGCGCCGATGCCACGGGGTCAGACGCGCGCGACCGGATGCTGCCGGTTGTCGATGGCTATGTCCGCGAGTCGATCACGGCGCTCCGGGCACATCTTGGGAGTGCATAGGCTGTTATCTGGCCCGCCGCACCGCTTGCGCTAGTCCCCGCGAATGACGTCGAGTACTGCCTCGTGCAGCCGTCCATTGGACGCCGCCACATCCCCGTTCGTCACCCCGGACAGTGGAGTTCCACTGAAGTCCGTCACGCGGCCGCCTGCTTCCTTGACCAGCAGGACCCCGGCGGCGATGTCCCAGGCACTGAGGTCCGGTTCCACAAACGCTTCCAGACGCCCCGCGGCCACGTCGGCCAGGTGCAGGGCGGCCGACCCCATCACGCGGATCTCCCGCGTGAGTTCGGAGAAGTGAACCAGCAAGGGGCTGGCTCGTCCTCGATCCGGGTGGGCGGGCAGGCCCACGCTGATGAGCGACTCACCCAGGCGGCCGGTCTGCGAGACAGCAAGGCGCCGCGCGCGACCATCCGCGGCAATCAGGAACGCTCCTGCGCCGCGCTCGGCCACGAAGAGTTCTCCGCCCGTGGGATGATACACCACCCCGGCTACGAGATCGTCGCGCTGAGCCAGCGCCAGCGAGACGGCAAACCAGGGGAGCCCGTGGGCGAAGTTGGTCGTGCCGTCGATAGGGTCGATGATCCACCGGAACTCATCACCATGTCTCTGACTGCCCTCTTCGCCGATGAAGCCGTGGTCCGGGTAGCGCCGGCGGATGCCCGTCACGATCACCTGCTCCGCGTCGCGGTCCGCCTGCGTGACCAGGTTGCTCGGGCCCGCTTTGAACTCCACCTGCTTGGCTTCCATCGACTCCGAGATTCGGGCCAGCGCCACCGCGCCCGCTTCGCGCGCAATTGCCATGGCAAAGGTAGCAAACTCGGAGAAGCTGAATGCGTGCTCGGTCCTCACGGACGTGGCGGCACCCCCAGCGCGGACGCGACCATGCCCGCATCGTTATTCTCAAACACGTCGAGCCCCCACCGCAGCAGTTCCGGTGCGTGCGCGGGGCTGGTCAACGTGGTGAGCGCGGAGACGTCGCCGGCGTGTAGCTTCTGAATATCGATCTCCAGGCAGAACTCGGGTTCGAGCGAGACGAGGGTGGCCCCACAGGCACGCGCGGCATGTACCGGATCGGCCAGTCGCCCGGTGTAAATCATCTCAAGCGGCCAGTCGGGACGCATCCGGTGGACCTCCGCCAGCATGACGTGATCGAAGCCGGCCGGCACGACAAACTCCTGGGCGTGGTGCGCTTCGATCTGTTCAATCGTCTTCTCGACCAGCGGCATCCCGCGGTAAGGGTAGTTCTTTATCTCGATCAGCAGCCCGAGGCGCCCGCCGCTCCACTCGAGCACTTCCGCCAGCGTCGGCACGCGCTCACCGCGAAATCGCGGATCGAACCAGCTCCCGGCATCGAGGGTTGTGATCTCGGCCAGCGTGAGGTCTTTGACGAGGCCCGAGCCGTTGGTCGTGCGTTCCACCGAGCGGTTGTGCATCAAAACCACATGGCCGTCGCGCGTGAGTTGGACATCGATCTCGGCCACGTCGGCACCGGCCCGCCTGGCGGCGTCGAGCGCCGCGATTGTGTTCTCGGGTGCCGCCGTCGAGAACCCGCGGTGCGCTGAGATCAGGGGACGCCCGGCGCGGCGGGCGAAGAGTGCCAGGGGCATGCGGTCCTCCGGTCTTAGACCTTGCCGAACCCCGCGGCGAGATATTCTTGCTTGAGGGCGCGTTCGGCGATGAACAACAAGAGAATCGTGGGAGCGAGCAGGACCATCGTGACGACGGCGGCGTACGTGAAGATCGACGACCGCCCGCCGAGATAGGCCCACAGGAGCACCGGCAGGGTCTGGACGTGCGGCATGCCGACGATGAACGTCAGCACGAACTCCTCCAGGCTGCCGATGAAGGTGAACAGACCACCCGCGACGAGGCCGGGCTTAACCATTGGGATCAGGACATGTCGCGTCAGCGCCCAGGGCCCGGCGCCCAGGTTGCGCGCCGCGTCGATCAGGTCCTGCGGCACGCCTTCGAAGGTGGCGGCGACGATGCGGATCATAAACGGCAGCACGACCACCGTTTGCACAAGAACTACGCCGAGGATGGTGTGGGAGAGACCCATGCGGATGAACATGGAACCCAACCCGGTGGCCAGCACGATCCCGGGCAGGATGATCGGCGCCAGGATCAGCAGCTCGATGGTCCGCCGCGCCTTCAGGCGCCGCCGGCCGAGCGCATAGCCGGTGGGCAGCGCCAGGGCGCTGCAGAGCACGGTGACGATCGGCGCGATAAGGAAACTCATGAAGAACGCCTGCCCGATCTCCGGCACCGACAACATCGCGCGCCAATTCGCGAGCGACAGGCTCGGCGGCACGATCGCGGGTGGGAACCAGCCGTGCTCGGGATTGACGAACGACCACAACACGCCGACGATCAGCGGAATGACCAGCACGATGGTGGCGAAGCCGAAGAACCCCAGGGTCAGCAGCCACCGCATCGGCATCCGGGGCGCTCCCGCCGATCGGCGCGGCGCCTCTGCCATGCCGCCGGGCAATTCCGCCGTGCTCATCGGAGGGCGGCCTCCTGGCGCCGGATCAGCCGGTAGTACACATAAAGCACAACGGCTGAGACCGCGGTCACGATGGTGCCCAGGGCCGACGCCTGTGCCCAGTTCGCTCGCTCGAGCACCTCGTTGCTCATGATGACGGAGATCGCCGACGGGTATGGCGCGCCCAGCAGTGAGGGGATCGAGAACGCCCCGAACACCCCAATGAAGACCAGAAGCGAGGCGGCCGAAATCCCCGGTAGCGAGAGCGGTACGGTAATGTTGCTGAAGACCTGCCACGGCGTCGCGCCCAGGTTGCGCGCGGCCGCGGAGATGTCCTGCGGAATTGCGCTCATGACCGCCGACAGGATCACGATCATGATGGGCACGTTATGCCAGACCAGGACCATGATGATGCCCAATCCCCACCGGTCATGGACGAGCTCCGGCCACTCGATGCCGTAGCGGGAGAGGGCGCGCGCGATGATCCCTCCCTGGTCGATAATCGTCAGCACCAGAAACGCCGCGACCAGGCTCGGCACCACGAGGGGGATCTTGTACAGGACGCTGATGATGGACCGTCCGGGAAATTGGATCTGGAGAAGCGCGCTCACGATCAGGGCCAGCACCAGGCTGACCGCGGTCGTGACCAAGGCAAAATAGAGGCTGAACAGGATGCTGTCGCGTAAGATCTTATTCTCGACCACCTGCCGGTAGAAGTCCAGCGTCAATCGCGAGGGTTCGCCGATGGCCAGCAGTCCCACCCCGCGAAGGATAACCTGGATGAGCGGCACCACCATGAAGATCAGCAAATACCCCAGGCCGGGGGCGAGCAGCGCGAGGTCGGTCAGCCACTCGTGCCGCCGGATGCGTTCCCGAGAGGATTGGGGGAGAGCGACGGTGACCTGTTCCACAGCTACCCTTGCACGATCGCCGCGACCGGCGGGAGTGTGACCGTGATCTCTTCCCCAGCTTCACGTGTGCTGGTCCCTGCATCGTGGATGCGGAGCATGATCCCCGCTGATTCCACGACGTAGTCGGTCACCGACCCCAGGTAAGACGCGTGGATGATGCGCCCGGTGATGGTGTGGCCCTCAGACCGCCCGATCCGGATGTCTTCGGGGCGAAACGACAGGGTCACCGCCTCCCCGGTCCGGACCGGCGAGGCGACATTCGCTTCCAGCGTACCGAGAGGAGTTTGGATCGTGCATCGCCCATCGGCGACTGCGGTCACGTGGCCTTCGAGGAGATTCGTGACGCCGAGAAACTCGGCCGTCACCCGCGAGCGTGGCGTGCGGTACACCTCCCGTGGCGTGCCAATCTCCACCACCCGCCCCAGGAACATGACCGCCACCCGGTCGGACAGCGCCAGGGCCTCGGCCTGGTCGTGCGTCACATAGACCGTTGTGACCCCCAGCCGCTGCTGCAGCGCGCGGAGCTCGAGGCGGAGCCGCTCGCGCAGCTTGGCGTCGAGGTTGCTCAACGGTTCGTCGAACAACAGGACCTTGGGCTGCGTGACGATGGCCCGGGCGACAGCCACCCGCTGCTGCTGGCCCCCCGAGAGCTGGCGAGGATAGCGATCACCCAGTCCTCCCAGTTCAACCAGGGCCAGGGCGTCATCGACGCGCTGCCCGACACGCTCAGGCGGCATCCCCCGCATGCGCAGGCCGAAGCCGATGTTGTCGTGTACCGTCATGTGGGGAAAGAGGGCATAGCTCTGGAAGACCATGGCGGTCTGCCGGCGGTGGGCCGGGAGGTGCTGCATGGGCTTGCCATCCAGCAGCACCTCCCCTTCATCCGGATCGATCAGCCCGGCAATGATCCGCAGCGTCGTCGTCTTGCCGCACCCGGAGGGCCCGAGGAGGGTCAGGAACTCGCCGTCCCTGACCTCCAGGGTCACCCGGTCGACCGCGACGGCGCGACCAAAGGACTTGCTGATCTCCCGGAGCTCGAGCCGTGCCATGGAGCTACTTGGCGATGATCTCCTTCACGAAGATGTCGGCTGCCGCGTTCGTGATCTGCCCGTTGATGCGCGCCCGCGTCCGCACATGATAGAGCACGTCTGGCACCAGGTACTTCGCCAGCTTGGCCGGGATCTTCCCCTTGGTTTGCAGGTTCACGCGGGCCGTCCGGCTCCCCGTCTGCTCCAGCTTGTCGATCTGCACCTTCTCGCTCATCAGGAAGTCGGCAAAGAGCAACGCCGCCTCCAGCTTTTCGGTCGAAGCCACCACAAACAGCCCGTCGCCATCACCGACCTGCCCGGTCCTCAACATCGTTGGGGCGACGGTTGGCGGCACCAACCCCTTGTTCGCCAGCGTGTAGAGATCATCTTCCCAGACCGTGGCGACGAGCGCGACGTTGTTAGCGAGCGCCTTGACCGAGTTCTCGTTGCTGCTTGTGAACTTGACGAACGGCCTGAGGGTCTGCCAGTATGCCAGGACCGGGGCCATGCACTTGGCGGCCGCCGCATTTGCCTGGTCCTTGGTCAGGGCGAAATTGTAGTAGTCGTTCTTGCAATCCGGCGAGAACTTGAGCAGCGCGCTCTCCAGGAAGCCCGAGCCGCTGCCCCCGTGGGTGGGATCGGTGACGGCAACCTTCCCTCTGTGTTCCTTAGCGAAGTTCAGCAACTCCTCAAAGGTCTGCGGAGGGTTGGGGACCAGGGCGCTGTTGTAAGCCAGCACGGTCTGATTGCGGTGAAACGGCACGACCGTACCGCCGTGCTCGAAGCCGCGAGAGACTCGGGCCGCGGCAGGCTCGACGTCCACGGCGTTGGGCAGCAGATCGACGAGGGGGATGTTCGCAATCACCCCTGCGGCGGTCATCCCTCGCATGCTGTTGTTGGGGCCGAAGAACAGATCGGCCGACGCTGTCTTGCCCGCCTGCTGCTCGGCGATGAGCTGCTGGACCGCGGTGTCGCCGTCGACGCACACGTGCTTGACCGCAATACCTGTCTGCTGAGTGAAGACGGCACCTTCCTGGGCGAGCAGCTCACAGAGCGTGTCGGCGAAGTCATAGAAGACAATCCCGCTTTGGGTCTTGGCGACAGGCGTGACCGTCGCGGTGAAGGTATCGCGCCCAAGCCTGGCCAGGTCGACGCGGGCCTTGACGTTGAACTGCCCGGAGCCCATGGGATTGACCGCTCGTGCCGGCGCCACAAGCACTACCGACAATAAGAGCAACAATGCGAGAGTCCAGATCCGATCGCGCCGCACCGTGCATCCCCCCTTCAGAATGACTCCGCGTACTGAGTCTTTCTCCGAACGCGTGAGGAAGTGCAAGAGACATCACGACTACCAGTTGGCTTTCGACGGCCTGCAAGACAGTCCTTCGGGGCTACCGCGTCCCCGATACCGGAGGCAGCACCAGCAGGACGTCGCTGACCGGCCGCTCCCCAGTTTCATCCGACGGCAGGTTGATGACCACGCCGCGTACGACCAGCGTGGTGGATCCGCCGCCGTCGAGGTTCAGCGCGTCGGCCACCCCTAACTGCCGCAGCAGCGTCGCCAGCTCGACCAGCGTCATCCCCAGGCTGTGATAGGGCTGCCGGCCCCCAACCACGATGAGCACGATACGTCCGTCGGCCAAGCGGCCGATGGCGGTACGGGGATGGCGCCGATCGGAGAACGACGGGCGGAAGCCTTCCCCTCCGACGTACTGACCGTTCGCCAGCAACCGCGGCCCGCCGCCCAGGATCTGCCGTACCCCGTCCCAGCGTGGATCGCCGGACGTCGGCGCCAGGCGCACATGCGCTGTGACATGGTCGCCGAGTTTGAACGCGGCCACCAGCGCCGCCCGGCTGCGGCCGTGTCCGGACAGGACATAGCCCGCCGGCGGGATCGGGCTGTTGCCGCGTCCGTCGGCCACTTGTTGCACGATGTCGTCCGACACGATCACCTCGGTGCCGAAGGCGTTCGTGCGTGTCGTCGCCCCGTTGGATGGACGGTAGAAGACGATCTCATCGACGCCCCGCTCGCGGTTCACCCCGTTGATGGTGACTGTGCCGGTGTCGGTCGCCGCGCTCGCGTCGAGCCGGAGCGCATCGAAGAGCAACTGCCCGTCGGCGGCGATCCCAACGCAGGTCCGGCCGGGGATCGGCTCGCTGATCACCTCGCCGTCGATGGCCAGACAGCCGAGTGGATCGCCGGTGCTGGTGTTGAAGAACCCTCCGTTAATTGCGGCGACGGCGCCGCTGCGGCGGGCCGCCTCGCTCGTCCTCCCCCGGCCGACCACTTCCCGCGCCAGGGACGGGCGCAGGCGCGCGCCGCCCGCGGGCTCGATCAGCAGCGTCGCGGTCCAGAATGGGCCGGCCAGGGCATCGTAGTCGCGCACGGTCAGGATCACCCAGGTGACCATCCCCTCGCCGGCGAGACGCTGCTGCAGGGCGATGGCCTCCTCGCGGGTCGCAAAGGTGCCGACGCGCACTTTGAAGAGGTCGTCCACCTGATCAATGACGACCGGCAGCCCGCGCGCCCGCATCTGATCGGCCAGCCGGCGCGCCCGGTCCTCATCCTGGAGGGCGCCGACCTGGACCCTCCAGAAGGGGAGTATTCGCAGCGCGCCGCGCTTCTCGAGGATCAAGGTCACGCCGTTGCCGAGCGACACACTGAAGCTGAGGGACATCCCGTGCTCGACGGCCTGTAGGTATCCCCACAGCAGGCTGACCGCTTCGGCGCGTGTCATCGGATCGAACGGCCGCACGCGTTCGGACGGTGGCTCGCGCAGCAAGGGCGGAGTGCTCAGCGCCGCGACCGCGATGGCGCCGCGCACCGCCGGCGGCAGTCCATCCACGTCCCTGAACGGCAGCGCGGCGTTGACCATGTAGGCGGCTTCGAACGTGTGCCCGAGCGCGCGCACCAGGAAGATGAGTGCGTCGCCGCGCACGAGCGGCGCCTGGGGCCGGAACGTGCCTCCGCCGGGGACGATTCCGTAGGCAACCGCCGCTTCGACGGCCTGGGCGAATTCGCTGGTCGGCGGCAGATCGGCGAACGCGGGCGGCTCGGGCCGCACGAGCGGAAGCCCGCGGGCGGCGATGAGCCATGCGACGAACTGCGCGCGGGTGACCGGCTCGTTGGGATTAAACTGCTGGTCGGCGCCCAGAGTGATGATGTTCCGGTCGAGCATCTCGCCGATGCGGTCCTCGGCCCAATGGCCGCGGATGTCGGGCGGGCGCGTTTGAGCCAGTACGGAAAGTCCCGACGCCGTCAGGATGACCGCGGTCCCTACGACTACGGTTGCGACGACGATCAGGCCCGAACGGTGCGGCATTGGGTCGGGGATTCTTCCGTCCCTCAGGCTCTCCTGCCACCCGCCTAGAGCAAGTTCAGGAAAATCTAGAGTTTGTGTCCGAAGAAGAAGGAGAACCCATATATAGTAGCGAACGAGTATGCGACGGCAAGCTCCTGCCGTCCATCTTCCAGGAGAAGGAGGCGAGGACGGTGGCGAAGAAAGCGAAGAAGGCCGCTAAGAAGAAGGGCAAGTAGCCGCCCTGCGCTTGCCCCAGAGAAACGGCGGGATACCGCCGTTTCTCTGTTTTTCTCCTTGCTCCTCGACGGTAGACCACTCTCGCGATGATTCGCGGGAAGGGTGACCGGCGGATACCGCGGAAACTACCGGGACGAGATCGCGTACATACCGGAGGTGTGGGATCGTGGCGGCAGTCATTGACGCGTCGGGGCGTGTCATCGAGTCGGTCCGAGAGGTGCCGGTGGCGTACGACACCGACGTGCTGGTGGTGGGAGGCGGCATCGCCGGCGTGATGGCCGCCCTGGCCTCCGGGCGCAGTGGAGGACGCACCCTGCTCGTCGAACGCTTCGGATCGCTTGGGGGCACGGGCACGGCGGCGATGATGAACCTGTTCTATGTTCCCTACGCGGCCTCGCGGGGTCTGGTCCGCGAGTTGTTTGACCGGCTGATCGCGCGCGGAGGGGCCATCCCGGGGGAGTTCGTCGTCTACGATCCCGAGCTGTACAAGGTCACGGCGCTCGACATGCTGTCGGAGGCTGGCGTTCGGGTGCTGTTGCACACGCTCGTGAGCGATGTCATCAAAGATGGGAACACGCTCCGCGGCATCGTGGTCGAGAACAAATCGGGACGAGCGGCGATCACGAGTCGCGTCACGATCGATGCCAGCGGCGACGGCGACGTCGCCGCGCGCGCAGGCGCGCCGTACATCAAGGGACGGGAAAGCGACGGGAAGATGCGTCCGATGACATTGATCTTCCGCATGGGCGGCGTGGACGTGCCGCGGCTCGTGGAGTACGCCCGCGCGCATCCCGACGATTTCTCGCCCGATCCGCTGCAGTTCATGCTCGATCTCGAACATCACATGATCCGCATCTTCGGCTTCTTCAAACTGGTCGAAGAGGCGAAGGCGCGTGGAGAGCTGTGGCCGGACTGCTACTACTTCCGTGTCGAGTCGGTGCTGCCCGAGCGTGGGGTCCTGACGGTAAACGCCACGCGCGTCTACGGCGTTGACGGTACCCGCGCGGAGGATCTGTCCCGCGCCGAGATTGAGACGCGGCACCAGATGCTGCAGCTCGCGGCGTTCGCCCGCACGCACATCCCGGGGTTCGAGCACTCCTTCATCCTGGACTCGGCGAGCACGATCGGGGTGCGGGAGACCCGGCGGATTCGCGGCGAGTACGTGATGACCGAGGACGACATTCTGGCAGGACGCCACTACGATGACGTGGTCGCTGTCGACGCCAACCAGCAGAACCCCCGCCAGCAAGGTGGTCATCCTCCCGATGGGAAAGAGGGCGGCCCCCAGGACATCGAAGCGCGGGAACTGGTCGCCCGCATGTTCGTGTACGAGATCCCGTACCGGTCGCTCATCCCGCAAGCCGTCGAGGGGCTGCTGGTGGCGGGCCGCTGCCTCTCGGTGGATCACCACGCCGACGTCTACACCCGCAATCAGGGTTCAGCGATGGCCACGGGAGTCGGTGCCGGCGTCGCGGCCGCGCTTGCCGTCCAGGCCGGCGTGGCGCCGCGGCATGTGGACATCCATGCGGTGCAGGCCCGGCTGCGCGCACTGGGAGTCGATCTCGACCTCCTTGGCCGCCTCGGCCCGTCGCCGGATCGCCTCGAGTGACTGCGGGGTTCCATGCACGCGAGACCTGAGGTAGACGTCCTGGTCTGCGGAGGAGGGACGGCCGGCGCGATCGCCGCCATTGCTGCGGCCCGCGCCGGCGCGCGCACGCTCCTGGTCGAGCAGTATGGGCGGATCGGTGGGATGACTTCCGCGGGCATGTCGTTTCTCGGCGTGAGCGACGCGGGCGGCAGGCGCGCACTTGGTGGGATCGGCGCCGAAGTGTTCGAGCGGCTGGTCCAAATGGGCGCGGCCTTCGCGGATCGCCCGGACAAGCAGGTCGGGTCCGTGACCGTCGCCGATCCTCTCGCCATGCAGCATGCGCTCTTGACGATGCTCGTCGAGGCCGGCGTGCAGTTCCTGCTCCATACGTTCTGCGTTGATGCGCTGACCGAGGGACCCCGGGTGCACGGGATCATCGCCGCGAACAAGGCGGGGCTGCAACTCGTGCCGGCCCGCGTGACTGTCGACGCCACGGGTGATGGCGACATTGCGGCCCGGGCCGGCGCCAGGTTCGTATTGGGACGGGCAGGCGATGCCGCCATGCAGCCGGTCACCCGCATTTTTCGGGTGGCGGGTGTCGACGTGGTCGAGATGTTCGCCTCCCTGCGCCGGCACCCCGAGGAGATGGATCTGCCCGACCGCTGGCAGGGCGGGGCCGACTACACGGCCCAGGATCTCGAAGCGCCGTCGGTGGTCATGGACGCGTTTCCGACGTTAGTGGCGCAGGCCCGCGCTTCGGGTGAGCTCACGGTGCCGCGCGATCGGATCGGGATCGAGACCGGACCGGTGCCGGGTGTCGTGACGATCAATGCGACGCGGGTGCCCGGGATCGATGGGACCGATCCCGACGCGCTGAGTCGGGCAGAGGTTGAGACGCAGCGGCAGATGTTTGAGGTTTTTCAGTTTCTGCGGCACCGTGTCCCCGGATTCAGGCGGGCGTGGCTGATCGACTCCTCGCCTCAGGTAGGCGTCCGCGAGACGCGGCACATCCTCGGCGACTACGTGTTGACGCTCGATGATGTCCTGTCCGGCCGGGACTTTCCCGACACTGTGGCCCGCGGGGCGTATCCCGTTGATCTGCACGACGTGCGCGCGGGAGCCGACGTCCTTGGCGCCACGGTGGGCGGGGGTGGGGTGACCCTCAGGAAAATCGACCGGGCCTACGGGATTCCCCTCCGTTGCCTCGTCCCGGACGGTCTCGACGCCATCGTGGTGGCCGGCCGCGCCATCTCAGCGTCGCATGAGGCGGCGGGGTCGGTTCGCGGCCAGGCGGTGTGCATGGCGACCGGGCACGCGGCCGGGACGATCGCAGCCTTGAGCGCGTCCGTCGGAACACTGCCGCGGTGTCTCGAGGTCACAGCAGTTCAGGCCACCCTGGTCGGTCAAGCAGCGATCCTCTTCGTCTCGCCGGCGCCGTAGCGTGCGTCGTTTCCGAGGACAACTCGCCAAAGAGGGTTCGAGGAGTCCTCTGTCTAACCGGTTCCATACGCCCACTATCATGAGAGGGGGAAAGAGAGTGATTCGATTGCAGGCAGTGAAGCACTGGCTCGTGCTGGGTTCGGTCATCACGCTGGTTCTGGTGCTGGGGGTCGGGGGCGCCTTGCAGGCCACGAAGGCGGCCTCGATGACCACGCTGACGTTCCTCGGCCCCAAGTTTGACGAGTGGGAGGCGTTTATCAAGGTCGCTAACGACATGGGCAAGAGCATGGGCATCGAGGTGAAGCCGGACTATCAGGACTGGGAGGACGTCTTCAAGAAGGCCCTCCTCGATTTCAAGGCCGGCGTCAAGACCTGGGACCTGGTCTACGCGTATAACAGCTGGATCCCGGCGATCTCGGAGACCAAGGCGTTCACGCCCCTCGACGACTTCATGGCCAGGCCCGAGAACAAAGCTCTGGTCAAGCCTGAGGACTTCATCAAGGAGACCACGCAGGGATTCCAGTTCAACGGCAAGCTCTGGGCGTTCCCGACCCTGTCGGCGCCCTACATGCTGGCCTATCGCACCGACCTGCTGACGAACGCCGCCGAGAAGCAGGCGTTCAAGGCGAAGTACAAGTATGACCTTCCGGCGCCGCCGCAGACGTACAAGCAACTGATGGACATCGCCCAGTTCTTCACGCGCAAGAAGGGCACTCCGGTGGCCGGGACTCCGACGGCCGAAGACTTCTACGGGATTTGCATGGCCGGCAAGGTCGGGGGCTTCCTCTTCCATCGGTACGAGATGTTCCTGGTCGCGTTTGGCGCCGACCTGGTCTGGGATCAGAAGACCAAGAGGCCGACCGTGGATTCTAAGGAGAGCATCGCGGCGGCCACGTACTTCGTCCAACTCCACAAGTACCAGCAGCCGGGATCCGAAGGGCATACCGGCGGCGGGACGCAGCGCCTCTTTGCGGCGGAGCGGTGCGCGACGACGGCGGATGCCCTGGACAACATCCTGTCGGTCGCCGAAGTCCCGAAGCTCTCGAAGATCGTGGGGAGGGTCACCTACGCGCCGCTGCCGACCCAGATCCCATCCCGGCCGCATGCGAACGTCGGGGATGCGAACGGCCCCGGCATCTACGCGCTCTCGGAGCACAAGGACGAGGCGTTCAAGCTGCTGGCGAACGTCCTGTCCACTGACGGGACCAAAGCCCTGATGAAGGAGTATCCGGCGCTTGTCCCCATGCGGGCGTCGGTCTTCAACGACCCGGAGGTCAAGAGTCTGTACCCGAAGATGGTCGAGGCGATGAACGCTCAGATCAAAGGGAAGGCGTGGACCATCTTCACCCCGGCGCTGAAGGAGCAGGTCCAGGCGCAGTCGATCGTCGAGGCGGCGCTGTCCGGGGCGCTCGGGGGGCAGCAGACGCCTGAAGCGGCGATGAAGGATGCGCAGGCGAAGGTGGTCGAGCTGTTCAAGCGCGCCGGGTACATCAAGTAGCGGCACGCGGTTACGGACCGGTGAGTAGGGCAGGGTGCGGTCGCAGCGCAGGTTGCGCCCGCACCCTCCTTTTGATGTGCCGCCGTCCCTGCCCCAGCGCTGACGGAGGCGGCCGCGGAGTCCGGCGATGAGATGGGCGACGCTGGGGCGGGGCCGTCTGTACTTCTTGCTGCTGACCTTGCCCGCGGTGCTCTACGTCATGGCCTGGCGCATCGCGCCCGCCCTGTACACCATCTGGTTGAGTTTCACGCAGTACAACATCATCTACGATCCCGGCCCGCAGTGGAACCACCTGGAGAATTACCGCCGCCTGCTGCATGACAGCGGTCTAGTCCAAGCGCTGAGGCTGTCCGCGATCTTTGCTCTTGCCGCCACTGCCATCGAGCTCGTCATCGGCGTGGGGGCGGCGGCCTTCTTCGACAGCGATCCGCCCGGCCGGAACCTGCTGCTGGGGCTCTTCCTCCTGCCGATGGTCATGGCGCCGGTCGTCGTGGGGACGGTCTGGTCGGCCCTCTTCGATCCAACGGTGGGCCCCGTCATGTACCTGTTCGAGGTCTTGAAGGCGCCTGAGTTTCAGTGGCTGGCCAGCCCGCTCACGGCCTTCCTGGGGCTGATCGTCGCCGATGCGTGGGAGTGGACGCCGCTCGCTGCCCTCCTGCTCTTTGCCGCCATGCAGGCGATCCCCCGGGAGCAGCACGAAGCCGCACGCGTCGACGGCGCATCCTCCTTCCAGTTGTTCTGGCGCGTCATCCTGCCGCAGATCACGGGCATGCTTGTGGTCGCCGGCGGCCTGCGGCTCATGGATGCCTTCCTCGAACTCGACAAGGTCTTCGTCATGACCGGCGGCGGGCCGGGGACGTCGACGCAGCTCGTGAGTTACTACGTGTACAAACAGGCGTTTCAGGCCTACGAACTGGGCTACGCGTCGACGGTGATCACCGGCCTGCTTGCGCTGCTCACGGTGATGTTCGCCTTCTATCTTCGACGCTACAGCCGCATGTTGAGGTCCGCGGCATCGTGAGGACGGTGGCCGGGCCGATCGAGACGCGACACGACCGCCGGGACGGCGCGTCGGTCGCGGTCCGAGGGCGTCGGCGCCCCCCGTGGAGCCAGATCGTCGGAACGGCGCTGATCTTGGGGTGGACGCTGCCGCCATTTCTCTACCTGGTCGTGCTCTCGGTCAAGCCTGAACGCCTCATCGCTGTCCGTTCAGCGTTGCTCTTCTGGCCGACGTTCGAGCGCTACCGCGAGCTCGTCATCACCAATTTGGGGCTGCCCATCTGGAACAGCCTCTTGACATCGATCACGGGTGCTCTGATCACGGTGGCGCTGGCGAGCCTGGCCGCGGTCACGTTCAGCTACCTGGACTTTCGCGGGAAGGCGGCGCTGTTTCTGATCATGCTGTTGCCACGCATGTTTCCGCCGGTCACCACGCTGATTCCGATCCATCTTGCGATGAAGACCTTCGGGCTCATCGACACCCGCACGGGACTGATCCTCCTCTTCGGCGCGTTCCAGATCCCGCTCGCGATCTGGGTCATGCGTACAGCGCTCGCCGAGGTGCCGCGGGAACTGGCTGAGAGCGCCGCCCTGGACGGGGCCTCGCTGCCGGTGATCGTAGCCAGAGTGGTGCTGCCAATGGCCGGGCCCGGTCTGCTCGCCGCCTTCATCCTCGCCTTCATCTTCAACTGGAACGAGTTTCTCTTCCCGCTCATCCTGACGAGTTTCCACGCAAAGACCGGATCGGTCGCGATCACAAGTTTCTCAGGTGGCTACAAGCAACTGCCGTGGGGACCCCTCGCCGTGCTCGGCGTGGTCATGACGATGCCCGTGATCCTGTTCATCCTGGCCTTCCGCGCCGCCCTCGTCCGCGGGTTCACGGCGGGGGCGCTCAAAGGGTAGCGCCCGTTAGGCGAACGCGTCGAGGCCGGTGAGGTCGCGGCCGAGAATCAACGTGTGGATGTCGTAGGTTCCCTCGTAGGTATCCACGGTCTCGAGGTTGGCGGCGTGGCGCATGGCGTGGTACTCGAGCGTGATGCCGTAGGCGCCCAGGATCGAACGGGCCGCGCGCGCGATCTCCAGCGCCGCCCGCACATTGTTGCGCTTGGCCAACGAGACGTGCGTATACCGCATCTTGCCCTGATCCTTGAGCTGCCCGAGACGGAGGGCCAGTAACTGCGCCTTCGTGATCTCGTTGAGCATGTCCACCAGCCGTTCCTGAATGATCTGGCGCCCGGCAATCGGCTTGCCGAAGGCGATGCGCTCCTTGGCGTACGCGAGGGCTTCCTCGAAGCAAGCGATCGCAGCGCCTACGGCGCCCCACGCGATGCCGTAGCGCGCCTGGGTGAGGCAGGCGAGCGCCGCGCGCAGGCCTTTCGCGCCCGGCAGCCGGGCGTCATCGCTTACCCGCACGCCGTCGAGGACGAGCTCAGAGGTATCCGACGCCCGCATACTGGCTTTGGTCTTCAGCTCGTGTGCGGAGAAACCGGGCGTCCCCTTCTCGACCAGGAACGCGTTGATCTCT
>JBGPLF010000010.1:0-33453 GCA_041486265.1 bacterium | reverse complement strand
TTGGCGAGGTCGTCCTGCCGCTGGTCTCCGCCTACCGGCCCGACTTTTTCATCATTTCCGCTGGGTATGATGCTCACTTCGCCGATCCGCTCGGAGGCATGGTGCTGACAGCCCGGGGCTTTGGACACCTGACGCGACTGGTGGACGAGGCGGTCCGGCCTATCGACGCCCCGCTCCTTGCCGTGCTTGAAGGCGGCTACGATCTGGAAGCGCTCGGCGCTTCGACGGTCGCCACGCTCGAGGCACTGACCGGCCGCACCGCATGGGGTATTGTTGCCGAGGATCCCCCACCGGAGATCGCGCCGGCGGTGATCCGGTCGCGTCTTCAAGCCGTCCGGCGCCTCCTGTTGAGCCACTGGCGGATCTAACGCGACTCCAGAGGCGCTGGTGAGGGGGAGGAACCCCTCTTGGGGGCGGCGAAGACGCTTAGACGCCCCGGGTTGTGCCTTGTGCCCGGGTTGCCGGATGCGAAAGGGGCGAGGGAAGGGATGACGAACGACGCAGTGCCCGCGGAGCAGCAGGGGCCGAACGGGGAGGGGGTGGACCTCTCTGATGCGATCCCGACCCTGCAGGAACGGCAGATTGTCAAAGGCACGGTGGTCCGCGTCGATACCGAAGGGATTCTTGTTGATGTCGGCGCCAAGTCCGAGGGCCTGATTCCACCGAAGGAACTGGCCCGCCGCGGAGATGAGCCGGAGACGGTGGCGGTGGGTGATCTGATCAACGTGATGGTGATGCGGGTGGAGGGCGAGGAAGGCAACATCATCCTGAGCAAGAAGCGGGCGGACTTCGTGGAGATCTGGGAACGCGTCAGCAACGCCCAACAGACCGGTGAGATTATCCACGCGATGGTCGTGGACAAGGTGAAGGGCGGCCTCGTCGTGGACCTGGGAATCCGCGGGTTCGTGCCAGGTTCGCATGTGGATCTCTCCCAGGCGAAGGGCCGGCGCTTCGAGTGGTTCGTCGGGCAGTCCATTCCGCTGAAGGTCATCGAGGTGGATCGCGGCAAGGGGCGCGTGATTCTTTCGCACCGCCAGGCGGTCGAAGAGGATCGCCACTCCAGGCGCGAGGAGATCCTGGGCACGCTGCAGGAAGGCGCGCTCGTCGAGGGCACCGTGAAGCGGATCACCGACTTCGGCGCCTTTGTGGACCTGGGCGGTGTGGACGGTCTGCTGCCGATCAGCGAGATGGCATGGACCTACATCCGGCATCCGTCGGAGGTGGTGCGCCGCAACCAGCACCTGCGTGTGCAGGTGCTGCGGGTGGATCGCGAGGGCGGCAAGATCTCGCTGGGCCTCAAGCAGATTCTGGAGGATCCGTGGGCTGACGTCAGCGAGCGCTACCGGTCAGGCGAAGTCGTCAAGGGCAAAGTGGTGCGGATCGTGGCGTCGGGTGCCTTCGTCCGCCTGCGCGATCTCGACGCGTTCATGCCGATCTCCGAACTCGCCGAGAAGCGGGTGGGGAAGGTCGAAGATGTGGTCGAGGTCGGCCAGACGATCGAGGCGATGATCACAGATATCCGGCCGGACGAGCGGCGTATGCTGGTCAGCCTGCGCCGGGTGGCCCGCGAGGCCGAGCGCAAGCGCGTGAAAGACTACATGCGGTCACAGGAGGACGAAGGCCGCGTCACGATCGGCGATGCCGTCGGTGAGTTGCTGCGGCAGGTGGTCGAGCCGCGTACCGAAGAGGCAACACCGACACCCGCCGGTGAGGCCAAGCCGCATCCCGACGACGCGTGACCTTGCCCGGCGGCGCTCCCGCGATTACAATGGGAACGGCGTCGGGGAGTGGCGCAGCTTGGTTTAGCGCGCAGCGTTCGGGACGCTGAGGCCGGGGGTTCAAATCCCCCCTCCCCGACCAGATGTAATGCAGTCGGGACGCGGGTTTCCCCCCGCGTCCCTTCGTTTTCGTGGCAGGGCGTCGCAGAGTTCGTCTTGCCCTGAGTGGGGGGTTACTGATTAAGGACCTTCGTACTCTGCGCAGGATGCGTTGCCCACAAGAGATTGGAACGCTGCATGTCTTGGAAGTTTGGAGGTTCGTCGCTTTCCGATGGGGAACGCATCATCAGATCCTTTTTTGATGTGGAGACTTGATTTGTCCGGCACCACGACGCAGTTCGCATCACGACACCAGCCAAGGAGGAAGGTATTATCCTTGGCTACTCATATGGGAGGTTTGCGATGAGCACGCAGCCATCAACCGCGCCGCGACAGCCCTCGTCTGACCTTTGGTTCGAAGACACCGCTGTTGGGCGGATGAAGAAGGAGATCTGGGAGGCCAGCGACCAGGAGCTCGATGCGATGCTCGCGGAGTACGGCGTTCCCTCCCCGTGCGAATGGGCTACGCCGGGCGCGTACATCCAGACCACGGTCCGCCACCAACTGGAGGCCAACCGGCGGAAGAATGACATTGTATTCATCCCGGTTGGATGCACCGAGAACCACGGTCAGCACATGGTCAGCGCGGTCGATACCCTGTATGTCAGCATGATCTGCGAAGGGGTGCGGCGCTACACGGCAAAGCGGGGGGCGCCGGTCAACCTGGCGCTGCCGCCCTTGATGTATGGGGGACATCCGTACCACCACCTGGGGATGCCCGGCTCCGTGATCCTGCGGGAGGAAGTGGTGCGCGAGCTGATGATCGACGTCATGCTTGGGTTGTGGAACGATGGCTTTCGCAAGCAGATCATCCTGAACAATCACGGGCAGCTGTGGATCCTGGAGGCGGCGGTCCAGGAGTTTTGCAAGCGCTACCAACTGCCGGGCGTGTTCCGCGTGATGGACTGGCACCGGGCGGTGCGGGAATTCTTCCGGACCCGGGAGCAGGGCGGCGTCTATGACACCCCCTTCATCCATGCCGACGAGGCGGAGACATCGCTGTCGTTGTTCTTGTACCCGGAAATGGTGGACATGACCTATGCGGTGGACACAGAGTCGGTACAGTTTTTGCCGGGCGGACATTTCGACACCTCAGTCGACGCGTATCGTCGGCCGCATCGGTGGAGCGAGGGGGAGGGGCATGCCGCGATCGAGCTTAAGGGCACCCCTGAGGGGGTCGTGGGGCGCGCCACCAAGGGTGAGGCGCGCAAGGCCAAGCCCCCTTTGGCCGCGATCTTGCGCTACCTCACGCTGGTGCACGATGAGATCCTGACCCGGTTCCCCGCCGGTACTGTGCCCCCGGTGGAGATGATGAGTCTGCGCGACGCCAAGGAGTTGGAGCCCTACCTGAAAGAGCCTTTGAGTCCAGGATGGAAGTCGGTATACGGGCTGCCCATGATCGGCCAGCGGTAGCGCAATGACCCACAGGGACTTGCGGCGACTCGGTGTGACGGGGTAGGATTATCGGGGAACGGCGGGGACGATCTCAGGCGGGAAATTCAAATCCCCCCTCCCCGACCAGACAATTAAAGCGTGAACCGCGCGGGGCGGCGCGAGAGCGCCGCCCCGTCGTTTTTTCTTCGTCCGTAAGGCGGGCGCGCCGTGAGGGTCCAGGAAAGACCGTGTCCGAGACGACCATGATCGGATCCGAGGTGATAGAGATCAAGTGCCGGCTCGACGGTACCGAGGCACGGTTCGCCTGCACGTTGTTGGGGCAGGCCAGCGGCTGGGCTGCGCTGCGCTATGTGATTCCCGCCCCTGTGAGAGTTGGGACGCTGAGCCTGCCGGCCGGCGCAGAGACTGTCGGTCACTACTGGATCGACCGGCCGTACACCGCCTACCACTGGCTCAATCGCGACGGTCGCACGCTCGGGATCTACCTCAACGCCGCATCCGACGTTGAGATCGGTGACGGCGTGATCCGCTGGCAAGACCTGGCGCTGGACGTTTTGGTGACAGGCCACGATCATGTCGAGGTGCTCGACGACGGCGAGGCCCGCGTTGGACCGGCATGGGCGCAACCGGCGATTGCCGGCGCCCGTGCACATCTATTGGCGCACGCGGTCACCATCGCCGCAGAGGTGGAGCGTCTGACCGCGTCGGTGCGTTCGGTCGGCCGGCCCGGCGCCGGTCAGAGGAAATCTCCGTGACGGCGCGAACCTCTCGACGGTGCTCGAACCCGGGCGTGCGGCGCTCACGCGCGGAACGGGGGTGGCCCATCGACCGGATGCCCCGTGAGATTGATCCCGTGCGCGTCGGGATGTTTTCGGATTCGTATCTCCCGCGCATCAGCGGCGTGGTCCGCTCGATCGAGTCGTTCGTCACCGAACTGCGCCGGCAGGGTCATCACGTCTCCCTTTTCGCTCCAGGCTATCAGGGATACGTGGATACCGATCCTGACGTGGTCCGGTTCCCCTCGGTTCGACCGCCGGGGATTCCGGACTTCCCGCTCGCTATCCCGGTCGCGCGGCGCTTTATCGCCCGTCTGCGCAAGCGCCGCGTGTCTGTCATCCACACCCATTCGCCATTCTTGATGGGCACGGCGGGGCGGTACGCGGCACGCCGGCTGCGCCTGCCGCTGATCTTCACTCATCACACGATGTACTCGGAGTACGTGCATTACGTCCCGTTCGTCTCCAGGCGTTTCTCGGGCGATATTGTGACGCAGTACACGGTCCGATACTGCAACAAGTGCTCGCTCGTCATCGCCCCGTCGTACACCGTCAAGGGCTGGCTGGCCTCACTCGGCGTGACCGCGCCGATGGAGGTGCTGGCGACAGCGGGGATCGATCTTGGCCGGTTCACGCGCCTCAATCCGTCCTGGGTTCGCGCCCGGTATGGAATTCCTTTGGCAACGCCCCTGGTGATCACGGTGGGACGGCTGGCCCGGGAGAAGCGATTCGACATTCTGATGGCGTCGTTTGCGGAGGCCAATCGCGGCGGCCCGGCCCGGCTGCTCATCGTGGGCGGCGGACCCCAGGCGGCCGAATTACGTCGGGTGGCAGCCGGCCTCGGCATCGGGTCCCAGGTGGTCTTCACCGGCCCGCTCGATCACGATCGGGTGCTCGACTGTTATGCGGCCTCCGACATCTTTGCCTTCGCATCGCCGACCGAGACCCAAGGACTCGTCGTCGTCGAGGCCATGGCCGCCGGGCTTCCGGTGGTGGCGATCGACGCCGGCGGGGTCGTGGAAGTGGTGCGCAACGGCGAGACCGGCCTGCTGACGACGCTGGATCGCTTCGCGCTGGGCGCGGCCATCCGCCGGTTGCTCGACGATGAGACCCTGCGGCGTCGGTTTGCCGAGGCAGGACGGACGGCGGCGCGCGCCTACGCGATCGGCGAGATTATTCAGAGATTGGTGGGATTGTATCGTCAGGCAGCAGTCAACGCACCTGTCGTCGCAGCGCCCGAATAGACTCACGCCGCGTGTTGCGGTGGTCACACCACGGGCGGGCCGCGCTAGCGGCTCGAGTTGAGGAGGAGACGGAGCGTGCAGCTTCGGAGGCTGGAGCTGGTTGGGTTCAAGACCTTTGTCGACCGCACCGAGGTGGAGTTCCATCCGGGGATCACGGCGATCGTCGGTCCCAACGGCAGCGGCAAGAGCAATATCTTCGACGGCATCCGCTGGGCGCTGGGCGAGACCAACGCGCGTCTGCTGCGGGGCGCGCGCATGGACGACGTCATCTTCTCCGGGAGCGCGAAACGCCGGCCGCACGGCCTGGCCACAGTCTCGCTGACGTTCGACAACGGCGCCGGGCTGCTTCCCCTGGACTTTTCCGAGGTCACCGTGTCGCGCACCGTCACCCGCGGCGGTGAGGGCGAGTACGCAATCAACGGCGTCGACTGCCGGCTGCGCGACATTCACATGCTGTTCCTCGGCACCGGGCTGGGTGGCCGGTCCTACTCGCTCATCGGCCAGGGTGAGGTCGACGCGGTGCTGCGCGCGACACCCATCGAGCGCCGGTACTGGCTGGAAGAGGCTGCGGGCCTGGCCCGTCACAAACGGCAGCGCACCGAGGCCGAGCGGCGCCTGGATCACGCGCAGGCACATATGGACCGGTTGACCGATCTGGCCGGCGAACTCGAGGCGCAGCAGCAGACCCTGGCGGTGCAGGCTGAGGCAGCGACCCAGCACCGGACCTACACTGAGGAACTGCAGAATTTGGACCTCGCCCTCTATGCCGATGAGGCCCGCCGGCTGTTGGGAACCGTGCGCCGGTTGTCGACGCAGCTCGCCGCCGACCGCGACCAGGTCGCGGAGGCCGGCCAGCGCGTCGCGGAGGCGGAAGCAGAGGTTGCAGACCTCGAGGCCCAACTGGCGGCCGCAACCGAAGCCTACGAGCGCGGACAGCAGACCCTGCTCGACGGTGCCGAGACACTGCAGGCGCGGGCCGCCGAGGTCCAGGCGCTGGACTCGCAGGCCGAAGGGCTGCGCGGGCAACTCGCGCACCTGGATGCTGAGATCGTCAGGGTGTCCGATGAACAGGCCGGTCTGAGCACGGATGCCGATGGGTTGCGCCTAGAAGTGGAAGCGGCCGAGCTCCGCCGTGAGCAACTGGCCCGCGACCTGGTATTGGCCGAGGCCGAACTGGCCGCGGCGACGGCTGATGCGGAAGCGGCCGAGTCGCGACTGATCGGAACCAGGGAAGAGACCGTGGAGGTCGCCCGGACCCTGTCACAGACCCGGAGCGATCTGGCGGCGCTTCGGGCCAGGGCGGAGGTCCTGAGCGAATCGGTGCAGGCGGGCGCACAGAAGGCCGGCGTGCTCGCCGAGCGCGCCTCCGCGCTGGCACGACTGACAGAGACGACCCGAGCGGCCTGTAACGAGGCGCGCCGCACCGTCGTGGCCGCGGATGAAGCGCTGGCCGCCTCAGCCCGCGCGCTCGACGCGCGCCGGGCCGACTTTGAGACCGCCGCTGAGCAGGCCCGTGCCGCCGAACTCGATGAGCACCGTTCGCGCGCCCGCCTGGGGTCCATGGAGGAAGCAGCGGCGCAGTTCGTGGGATTCGAAGAAGGGGTCCGCGAGGTGCTGCTCGCCTCGAAGGCCGATCCCGAACGGTTTCCCGGACTACACGGCGCGTTGGCGGATCTCATCGAGGTCCCCGCGGTCTATCAGCCCGCCATCGCCGCGGTGCTCGGCCGGCGATTGCACTGTCTGGTGGTCGACGGCCGGCCGGGTGTTGACGCCGTTTTTCAGTATCTCCAATCTGACGGCCGGGGCGGTGCCACGGTCCTGGCCGCCGACGCCGTACGACCCCGGCATCCTGCGCCGGACGTGGGGCAATTCAACGGCGACATCGTCGCGCGCGGGAGCGAGGTGGCGACATCGGTGGCCTCGTCCCGAGCGGTCGTGGAGGCGCTGCTCGGCGACGTCGCGATCACCACGGACTTCGACGCGGCCTGGCGGCTCTTTGCGGCGAGGTATCCGGGGCGCATCGTGACGCGCGACGGCACGCTGCTCTCACCGGACGGCGTGGTCTCGATCCGCGGCCGCGCGGCGGGCGACGTGGCACCGCTGGGACGGGGCCAGCTCATCGCGGACCTGCGCCGGTCCCTGGCGGAGATCGAATCCCACCGCCAGGCTGCCGACACGCGACGTGCCGCGGCGGCCGCCCAGGTAGCCGCCGCCGAGGATGTCGCGCGCGCGGCCCGCGGTGACCGCGATGCCGCAACCGCGGCGTTGGCCGGGCACACGCAGCACCTGTCGCATCTTGAGACCGAGGCCGCCCGAATCGCGCAGGAAGAGACTTCGCAAAGCACGGAGACCCAATCCGGCGCTGAGAGCCTGCGCCGGTTTGAGGAAGAGATCGTGCATCTCGACGCGGACCTCCAGCATCTCGGCGGCGAGACGCGGCGCCTCGAAGCGAATCTCGAGGGGCTGCAGGAGGACGCCAGGCGTCTGGCGGCGGCGAGGGACGCGGCGATGGCCTCTGTATCGGCGCGCCGGGTGATCCTGGTCCAGCAGGACGGGAGCATGGACGCGCTGCGGGCCAGGCTCGGCGACCGGACCGCCGCGATGGCTGAGGTCGACGCGCGACGGACGGATCTAATGCGCATGGCCGAACGGCTTCGGGCAGATCTCGACGCCGTGGCAGCCCGCCGCGCCGACGCCGCGGCCGCCTACGAGGGACTGGTCGCAGGGCAGGCGGCGACGAAGGCCGATGTGGAGCGGCTGGCCGTCGAGCGTGTCCGCCTGCGTGACGATGTCAGCGCGCGCCACGGTGGACACGCGGCGACCGTCGAGGCGCTGCGGGCCGCCGAGGCCGCGGTGCACCGCACGGAGATCCGGGCGGCGCAGGCCGATGCGGAGCTGGGCGCCGCCGCATCGCGGCTCAACGAGCAGTACGGGATTACGCTGGAGGAGGCCGCTTCGCGCCGCCTCGAGGGATCCCGTGAGGATGCCCGGCGACGCCTAGAAGAACTGCGGGCGGCGCTGCGCGAACTGGGCGCAGTGAACCTGCGCGCGATCGACGAGCACGCGTCGGTCAGTGCGCGGCTCGACGCCCTGCGCGCCCACGTGGAGGACCTGCGCGCGGCCATCGACGCCCTGCGCGAGGCGATTACGCACATCAACGCGGCGCTGCGCGTTCGTTTCCGGGAGACGTTCGAAGAGGTGAACGCGGCGTTCGTGCGTCTCTTCGAGCGGCTGTTCGAGGGCGGGCAGGGCTACCTGGAACTCGTCGAGGATGAACTGGGATCCGAGCCGGGCCTGGAGGTTATTGCGCAGTTGCCGGGCAAGAAGCGGCGGCCGCTGGTGGCGCTCTCAGGCGGCGAGCGGGTGCTGGTGGCGCTCGCGCTCATCTTCGCGATGCTGCGCGTTCACCCCAGCCCGTTTTGTATCTTCGACGAGGTCGAAGCCGCGCTTGACGACGCGAACACCAAACGCTTCACCTCGCTGCTGCGCGATCTCGCGGAGCAGACGCAGGTCTTGATCATCACCCACAACAAGGGCACCATGGCCGCCGCCGACATCCTTTACGGCGTGACGATGCAGGAGCCGGGCATCTCCTCGCTCGTGTCGGTGCGTCTGGTGCCATCGAAGAACGGCGAGGCGCCCAACGGGCAGGAGCCGGCTCGGGCGCGTGAGCACACCCGAGCCGACTTGGGGGAGCCGCGGGCCGTCGCCCTGCCCGCCGAGTAGACGGCTGTGTCGGCTGAAGCCCCCGGCGGCTGGTTCGCGCGCCTTCGCACCAATCTTAGCCGGACGCGCGAGACCCTTTCTGCACGCATTGACGCGCTCCTGACCCGGCCCCCGGACGATGCCTTTTTTGCGGAATTGGAAGAAATCCTGATCCAGGGCGACGTCGGCGCGGTCCTGAGCCACGACATCACCGAGCGGTTACACCGGCATCCGGAGGCCAAGACGCAGGACGCGGTTCGCTCGGCGCTGGCCGCGATCCTTCAGGACGCGTTGGGCGCGCCTGGTGCGCTGCGCCTCGACCCGCCTCCCGCCGTCGTACTCGTTCTGGGCGTGAACGGATCCGGGAAGACCACCACGATCGGCAAACTGGCGCACCGGCTGCGCGCCGAGGGCCGGCGCGTGATGCTGGCGGCGGCCGACACGTTTCGCGCCGCAGCGATCGATCAACTCGAACTGTGGGGCGAACGCGTGGGCGCGCCCGTCGTGCGGCATCAGGCCGGCGCCGATCCGGCCGCGGTGGTCTTCGACGCGGCGCAGGCGGCTGCGGCGCGTCACGCCGATGTCCTGATCGTGGACACGGCCGGCCGGCTCCACACCAAGGTGAACTTGATGGAGGAGCTCAAGAAGATCGATCGGGTGCTCGGCCGCACGCTCCCCGATGCGCCCATCGAGCGGTTGCTGGTGCTCGACGCCACCACCGGGCAGAACGGCCTGGCGCAGGCGCGGCACTTCCACAAGGCAGTGGGCCTGACCGGGGCCGTGCTCACCAAGCTCGACGGGACCGCGAAGGGCGGCATCGTGATCGCGGTGGCGCACGATCTCAAGATCCCCATCATGTTTATCGGGATCGGGGAAAGCCCCGACGACCTCGTGCCCTTCGACCCCGCGGTGTTCGTCAGCGCGCTCCTGGCCACCTGATCGTTCTTCACCCCCCACCTCAGACAAAAGCCGAGCCCATGTTCCACGGGGCAGAGCAGGACTGCTGCGTGTCAATCTCGAATCCCCTCGTTGGTTGCACAATCATGCTATGCTTGCACAAATGTGCTAATCCGCCTGCGTAGTGATCTCATTACCCCGACAGGTGCTGACGTGAAACGGATCAGCTCGGCCTCGAGCCCCGAACGTCCTCCGCCTGCGACCTGTTTGTGCAACCTCGGTGGCCACCGAAGGGCGTCCTGTGTGAACTGATGTTGACTGTAGGGCAGCACGGCTTGGTTGATACAGACTGGAAGGGGGAGGTTGGATGGAGCTGAACGACGAGCATCCCGGGTCGAAAGCGACCGACGGGTCGCCTGCCGCGGGCAGCGACGAAGCGACCAGTTCGACGGGCATGACAAGGCGTCAATTCATGAAGACTGCTGCCATCGCCGGTGCGGCGATGAGTGTCGGCAGCAAGGTGTTTGGGGTGCCGAACATCGTGCTCGGCGCACCTGGGCCGAGCATCAAGTTCGGATTGATGGAAGATCGTTCGGGGAACTTCTCTATCTTCGGCCTGAACAAGTGGCGCGGGACTCAACTGGCGATCAAAGAGATCAACGACGGGTTCACGCTTGCCGGCGGTCCGCAGGGACCGGGGGGGCCGGGGGTCTTTGCGAAAGTGGCCACGAAGCCGCCCACCGAGAACATCAAGTCGATGTCTGAGAAGGGCGGCGAGCCGTCCAAGGAAAAGGTGGTCTGGGACGAACTCGACGAGTTTCTGGTCAAGTCTGGTGAGGAGGGGGTCCTGGGGCGGAAGATCGAGTTGATTGCGCCTGATCCACAGTCCGACAATCGGCAATTTCAGGCGCTCGCCCGCCGTCTCATCCTTCAAGACAAGGTCGACGTGATCATGGCGGGATTCGCCAGCGCGGAGCGCGAGGCTATCCGCCCAATCATGAACCAGAACAAGATGCTCTACTTCTACAACAACCAGTACGAGGGGGGCGTGGCTGACAAGTACACCTTCTGCACCGGCGCGGTCCCGGAGCAGCAGATCGTGCCGGTTATGCAGTACATGATCAAACAGTTCGGTCCGAAGATTTACACGCTCGCCGCCGACTACAACTTCGGACAACTCAGCGCGTCGTGGACCCGTGCCATGGCGCCAATCCTCGGCGCGGAGGTCATCGGCGAGGAATTCATCCCGTTGAGCGTGTCGCAATTCAGTTCGAGTATCTCCCGCATCCAGCAGAAGAAGCCGGACTGGCTCATGATGTATATCACGGGCCAGAACCACTCCAACTACTACCCGCAGGCTAACGCGGCGGGAATCAAGATCCCGATGGGGTCGAGCATCAATATCGCGCAGGGGTATGAGCACCGGCGGTTCGCGGCTCCAGCTCTCGCCCGATTCCATGTGACAGCAAGCTACATGGAGGAAATTCCCACGGCTCGCAACCAGTTGTTTGTTCAGCGATGGCGCAAGATGTTTGCAGACGAGCCGTATCTCGCGATGGAAGGACACAGCGCGTACGTCGCCACTCACCTCTACGCGAAGGCGGTCAGGCTTGCGGGCACGACGCAGAAGGAATCGGTCATCGAGGCGCTGGAGTCAGGCCTCGGCGTCGAGGCCCCGGCGGGTTGGGTGTTCATGGATCCCGCCACGCACCACCTCAGCCAGTATATCCGGCTTGCCCACGCGGACGAGAAGCACGACATCACCTTCGTGACTGAGTGGCCCTACATCGAGCCATGGTGGACGCGGCGACTCGGCGTGAACTTAGTCCGGCGGCCGGAGTCCAAACAGTACATCCCGGACGAGGACCCATTCTTCAAGAAGTTCCTGAAGAAGACGAAATAGCCGTTTGGCGTAGAACGGTGTAGTGCGACGAGCGACGGGAGCCTGGGCTGCGGTGATGGGGGCGGATGTTGACGACGGCCGGCAGCCCAGGTCCCGCTCTCCGCGAGAGAGAATTCCCCGTGAGAAGGTATCCCCCAGGACGGGTCAATACCGGGAGCGCTGGATCTGTGAGGGAGGCCACTCTGGGAAGGATCGTCCATCGACCAGCCGGACCTGAATCCGGCTTCGGAGACGGTCCTCCATGAGTCTGCCATATATCGTCAACCTGCTGTATCAGTTTGCCGATAACGTCGCCTTTCTGTTGCTGGCCGCCCTAGGGCTCATGATTATCCTGGGCGTCCTTGACGTCATCAATCTGGCGCACGGCGAACTGATCATGCTTGGCGGCTACGTCACTACCCTGGCGTTCTATCGGTGGCATCTTCCGCTCGCGGCGTGCATTGTGTTGAGCGTGATTGCGGTGGGGTTGTTTGGGCTACTCTTGGAGCGCACCGTGATCCGACGATTCTATCATGACAAGCTGGGGGCGCTGGTAGCCACTTGGGGCATCAGCCTGATCCTCAGCCAGGGGATCCTGATCGTCCTCGGCCCTTCGCTCCAATCGGTTCCCCTCCCGGACTGGACCGTTTCCTACGGAGTGTACTCCTTTGGAGGTTACCGGCTGTTGCTCTTCGCCGTGGTCGTGCTGGTTGTCGTGCTGGCGTGGTGGGTGTTCTATCATACCAGGCTCGGCGTTCAGACACGGGCCACGATGCAAAACGCAGACATGGCCCAAGCGCTAGGAATCGACACTCGGCGCATCTATCTCTTGACGTTTGCGGCGGGCTCCGCGCTCGCTGGGCTCACCGGTGCACTCTACGCTCCAACGACGACGATTGTGCCATTGATGGGTACAACGTTCGTGGATGTGGCGTTCATCACCGTCGTCGTGGGAGGCGGGGCCAATCCGATCGTCGGGGCGCTGACCAGCGCAACTGTCCTCTCGCTGATTGCGACGCCGCTTTCCAGCGTGTTGGGGACGTTCTTTGGTCGCATCGGACTGCTGATCGCCGCGCTCGTCATCATCCGGTTCCTCCCGCGTGGGTTCTCGGGATACCTCCGTGACCTGCAGCGCCGCCGAATGGCGCAAGCGGCCACATGAGCCCCCAGGCAGCAAAAGAGCTTCAGCAAGATCCGCTGCCGTCCGGCCGCCCTCGGGCGTTCTGGGCGGTGTTCGGGGTCGTCGCCGCCGGCCTCCTTGGTTACTCCGCAGTCGGTGACACGTTCGCCCTGTCCAACCTTGCCAACTTCCTCCTATATGTACCGATGGCCCTCGGCCTCGGCCTGCTGTGGGGGTACTGCGGGGTGCTCAGTTTCGGCCAGGCGGCGTTCTTCGGAATCGCCGGGTACGTCTACGGCCTCATTGCCGGGAACCTCGTAGACGTCGCGGGCGGGACGCTGGTGGCGGCCGCGGGTGGCATCGTCGGCGCCGCCCTGGTCGCCGCGGCCTTCGGCTACTTCGTGTTCTATGGCCAGGTCAGCGGCTGGATCATCCCGCTGCTGACCCTCGTCTTGTCCTTGATCCTCGAGACGTTCATGGCGCAGACGGCCGGTTACCAGTGGCGGATCGGGCGGGTTCTGTTCGGCGGCTACAACGGCATGACCAGCATCCCCTCCCTCCGGATCGGCCCGGTCGAGTTTTCCGGCCCCACGACCGCCTTCTACCTCCTCGTCGTGGGGCTGAGCCTCCTCGCGTATCTAGGGCTCCGCTCGCTCGTGGGTTCTCGGTATGGATTCATCCTTGTTGGCACCCGAGATGACATCGAGCGCACGAGGATGCTTGGCCACAACGTTGATTTCATGCAGGTGCAAGTGTTCACGCTGGCCGCCGCGCTGGCGGGTCTGAGTGGGGTCCTTTACGTCTCATGGGGCAACTATATGAACCCATCGAACATGGGACTTCTCGCCGCCACCCTCCCCGTTGTCTGGGCGGCAGTCGGCGGTCGCGAGAGTCTCGTCGCCGTCTTCCTATCGACCGTGGCCCTTCGGGCCCTTGCCGACACCCTGGCGGTGCGAGGAGGCGAGTACGCCTTCCTTATCATGGGCGGCTTGCTGCTGGGCACGATGCTCTTCTTCCCGGCCGGGATTGTGGTCTCGCTGGCACGGGCCTGGCAGCGCCGGACCCAATCCTTCGGGCCTCGGGCCAGTCGCCTTGCCAAATCGGAGCGGGAACCGGGGGTCCTGAAGTGAGCGTCGGAACACCCCCGGTTTCGGGTGAGATCCTCCTGCAGACCACGGACCTCACGAAGTCCTTCGGGGGCATCCGCGCCGTCGACCACCTGACGCTCACCATCGCGCGCGGCGAACTGCGGTGCATCATCGGCCCGAACGGCGCAGGGAAGTCCACGCTGTTCAGTCTGCTCACAGGTCTGCACCGGGCCGATAGCGGCCGCATCCTATTTCGCGGTGAAGACATCACCCGCCTTGCGCCGTTTCGCCGCGTGCAGAAGGGCATCTGCGAGAAGTTCCAGACGACGAGGATCTACCGAAGGCTGACCGTCGGTCAGAACCTGTTGATCCCGCGGGCGATGCGGGGCTCAGAGAACGGGCAGCTCAAGTGGGCGCTGGAAACCCTCGGACTGGCCGATGAGATCGACCGGCCCGCGGGCGAGCTGTACCATAGCCATCAGCAGTGGCTTGAGATCTGTCTGGCTCTGGCGACCGAGCCGGATCTGCTCCTGCTCGACGAGCCCACGGCCGGGATGACGCCCGACGAAACCGCGCTGACCGCCCAGTTCGTGGTTGATTTGAACGCGCATGGGGTCACCGTCCTCGTCGTCGAGCATGATATGGCTTTCGTGCGGTACATCGCTCGACAGGTGACCGTGTTGCACTACGGCCGTATCTTCGCCGAGGGGGCGCTGGCCGAGATCGAGTCGGATCAGGATGTTCGGCGGATCTACCTTGGGGAGGAGTGAGTGATGGCCGGTCCCCTCCTCGAGGTGACTAACCTGACGGCAGGGTATGGCACCGGGCAGATCCTGCAGGGCGTCACGCTCAGCATCAACGCTGGGGATGTGGTGGCCACCATCGGGCGCAACGGTGTCGGCAAGTCCACCCTGATGAAGACGATTATCGGGATCCTTCCGGCCAGCAGTGGAACGATCCGCTTCCAGGGAGTGTCCATCACGGAGCTGAGGCCTGATCAGCGGGCGGGCCTGGGCATCGGGTATGTTCCCCAGGGGCGGGAGATCTTCCCCGAGTTGACGGTTGAAGAGAACCTGCTCATGGGAGAGACGGTTAACCGTGGGAAGTCACGACCCCGCTACGACCTGGTGTACGAGTATTTTCCGATCCTCAGCGACCGCCGGCGGCAGCTCGCGGGGACCTTCAGTGGCGGGCAGCAGCAGATGCTGGCGATCGGGCGGGCACTGGTCGGCCGGCCGGGCCTCCTCCTGCTCGACGAGCCGTCGGTAGGAATCCAGCCCAACATCATTCAGGAGATCGGGCGGGCACTGGTTAGGTTGAACCAGGAAGAGCAACTGACGATCCTGCTTGTTGAGCAGAATACGTGGCTGATCTCGCACGTCGTTCAGCGCGGCTACGCGATGGACAAAGGCCGCCTGGTGGCGACCTTGAGCCTGGAGCAACTGCAGGACCGTGACGGGCTCGTTCGGTACCTCGCAGTGTGACTGTGGAGAGGGGACTCCAAGCCTCGAAAGGAGCGCGGCATGGCAACTCACCATCTGACAACCGACATACAAGGACGGTACCATTACACCGTCGGTCCGTACGCCAAACCCGTCCTGCACGTCCGGTCCGGTGACACAATTGTGGTCGAAACACAGGATGCGTTCGAAGGACGGATCACCGACGAACAGGTCCGGCCCAGCCAGGTGCTGGAAGTCCCGTTCCTAAATCCGCAGAATGGACCAATCTACGTCGAAGGGGCGGTGAAGGGAGATGCGCTCGCGGTCCATATTGACGCCATCACTCCAAAAGGACCGCAGCCGCGCGGCACGACCTGCCTGATTCCGAATTTTGGTGGGCTGACGGGGACCGACGTCACGGCGATGCTCAACGATCCTCTCCCAGAGCTCGTGCGCAAAGTCTATATCACCGAGGAAGAGATCAAGTGGAGCGACCGGATCGTGTTTCCCTACAGGCCTTTCATTGGCACGATCAGCACCTCGCCGCAGATCGACTCCATCGGCGCTCTGACTCCCAGCAATCACGGTGGCAACATGGATCTTCCAGACATCTGCCCGGGCGCGACCGTGTACCTCCCGATCCGGGTCGATGGGGCGCTTCTCTACCTCGGTGACTGTCACGCGACGCAGGGCGACGGAGAGCTCTGCGGCGTGGCCATCGAGCACCCGACCCACACAACGATTACCGTCAACGTCATCAAGGGATGGACGCTTACCTGGCCCCGTCTGGAGAATGCCGACTGCATCATGAGCATCGGTAGCGCTCGCCCAATGGAAGACGCGGCGCGCATCGCGTATGCCGACCTCGTGAGATGGATGGTCGAAGGATATAGATTTGAGAAGTGGGACGCGTACTTCATCCTGACCCAGGTTGGGCGAGCGCGGTTGGGCAACATGGTGGATCCGAACTACACGATTGGAGCCAGCATCAGCAAGACCTATCTTTCTCGTTAGGAGGACGTGCTCGGATGGACGGAGGCCGCTGCTGTCGATCTAGGCATCACGGTTGCTGGAGGAAGCACGGTTGAAGGCGGCGGTGCGAAGCATCCCGCGGAGCCGCGCCGGGCGAAGGTCTACGGCCGAACGGCTCCTATTGCGCGTGGCGCAACTGTACTACGTGGAGGACCTGACTCAGGATGACATCGCGCCGCTGGTAAATCTCTCGCGCTCGCGGGTCTCCCGGCTCTTGAAGGAGGCGCGTGAGCGAGGCTATGTGTCGATACGAATCCGTCATCCCGGCGCTCAGCACACCGATCTCGAACGCGCGGCGGAGCACGCCCTTGGCCTCAAGGAAGTCGTCGTCGTACAGGCGCCCCCGAGCGACGTGAAGGTCCACCTCGGTGTCGTGGCGGCAGATTACCTTGATCGCCTTTTGCGTCCTCGGCTGACCCTTGGGATTGCGTGGGGAAGCACGGTGGGTGAAGTCGTCAATGCGCTTCGCGCCCGGGTGATCCCGGGGCTGCGTGTGGTCCAGATGACGGGTTCCATCTACGAGCCGCCGATCAGTGCAGTGGAACTCACCGGCCACGTCGCGGCGGTGCTAGGCGGGCGGGCCTTCCTCCTCCATGCGCCCGCGGTGGTCGACTCAGCGGAAGTGCGGCGGGCTATCCTCTCCGACAGCAAGATCCGGCGCGTTTCTGAACTGCACCCCGAGATTGACGTCGCGCTCTTCGGCATCGGGGCGTTGCAGCCCGCCGTGTCTTCCAGCCTGATCGGGTCAGGATTCCTCAGCGAAACGGACATCGACACGCTCCGAAACGCCGGTGTGGTGGCCGATGTCTGCTCGTCGTTCTTACTTCCCGGGGGAGGCATTTATCACGGGGGGATTGCGAATCGCGTCATCGCGATTCCGCCGCAGGATCTGGTTCGTATCCCCCTGAAGATCGCTGTCGCCGGGGGTGCCCAGAAGAGCCTGGCGATTACGGCGGCATGTCGGGCAAGAATGGTGGATGTCCTCATCACTGATTACCGTGCTGCAAGAGGGTTGGTGGCGCTCGCAACCCCGCCCAACGCGGCAAAGAAAGAAGGATAGACCATGCTGGCGGTCGGCGTGGACGTCGGGAGCACATCGGTCAAGGCCGGCGTCATCACGCCCGGTGGCCCTCCACCCATCGTCGAGCCCATAGAATACCAAAGCTTCTCGCCTCGCCCGGGCTGGATTGAACAGGATCCAGATGAGTTGTGGCAAGCCGTATGTACCGTGATCTCTTCTGTTGTACGGCAGCTGGGGCGGCGCCGTACAGAGATCCGAGCACTCTCGCTCAGCGTGCAGCGCGGCACGGTTATTCCTGTCGATCGGACGGATCACGCCATTTACCGCGCGGTTTCGTGGCAGGACCTCCGGGCTCAGGGCGAATGGTTCGGGCTTCAGGCTCTCCTGGGAGATGAGTTCGAGCGCATCACAGGACTCTATCCATCGGCGTATTGGACCCTTCCCAAGCTGGCTTGGCTTTCCCGGCAGGAGCCCGAACTCTGGCGTGCCGCTCACCGGTTCGTCTTCGTGCACGGCTACCTGGCACGACGGCTTGGCTGCGAGGACGCCATTGAAGATCCCACTAGCGCGTCCTTCAGCGGATTGCTGGATGTGGTGAAGCGCGATTGGTCGGACCGCATCCTCTCCGCGCTCGATCTGGGCCGAGAGCGTCTTGGTACCCTGCGGTCCCCCGGGGCGATCATCGGCGAGATCTCACGCGCTGCAGCGGCGTGTACCAATCTCCCGCCGGGCACGGCCCTGGTGTGCGGGGCTGGGGATCAGCAGGCGGTGGCGCTGGGGGCCGGGACCGTCACACGGGGGTCCGTCGTGGCGAATATCGGAACGGCAGGAGTCGTGCTCGCGTGCAGTCCTACACGTCCCGTGCACCGTTCGGGAAGCGTGGCCTTCCTCGCTCATGTGTTCCCTGGGCTCTTTCAGGCTGAGGCGATGCTCGGCTCTGCTGGGAGCGTGCTCCGGTGGCTGGCCAGCCTCACGAAATCGGCGACAGGGTTCCGGTATGGGGGAAGTATTGACCGGGGATCATACCAACAGATTGACGCCGAGGCCGCCTCAGTCCCGGCCGGAAGCGGAGGGCTGGTTGTTATCCCACTGTTCAGCGAAGAGCACGCCGCCAACAGGCGGCCTGGGGCAATCCTTGGGCTGTCCCTCTCCCACGACCGTTCGGCGATCGCCCGGGCGATCATGGAAGGGACGGCGTTCGAGGTTCGCCGGCTGCTCGGCGAGTTGTCCGGACAGGGGATACCGGTCAAGAGCGTCATTCTGTGCGGTGGGGCAGCGCAGTCGCAGGTCTGGAATCAGATTCACGCCGATGTCATCGGCCAGCCAATCACGACGCTCTCCTGCAACCACGCGGGAGTGGTGGGTGCGGGAGTGCTCGCGGCCTTAGGAGCCGGATTGTATGGCGACATCGAGACGGCCGTGAGAGATGTGGCTCGGTCGGGCATGACGTACGAACCTGGGTCGGCCGCGGGCCACTATGAGGAACTCTACCGGGACTACGAGCGCGTACGGGCGAACGTGGTCGCCGAGAGTTCCCAGCAACCGGCGAGGCAAGACCGCGCCGACCGGGCGCTCAGGATAGTTACGCCGGGATTCTGAGGGGTACCCATGGCTGAGCACCTGGCTGTCTCGCTGCCCTGTGGGTACGGCGCAGTCACTGCCGACTTCCCGGTCGGTTGTACGCGGATTCTCGCCACGAGGTCGTGGTCGGTACCCCGGACCGATCATGAGGCGCTCGTCGCAGGCGCGTTGGCGCAGCCCGTCGCCGGCCCTCGGCTTTGCGAGCTCTCACGCGGGCTCGACCATGTGGTGGTCATTACGAGCGATCACACACGTGCGTTGCCTAGCCGAGTCACATTGCCGCTGCTCTTCGCAGAGGCGCGTCGCTTTCAGCCGGACCTGAGGATTACGCTGCTCGTGGGCACTGGCCTTCACCGGTCACCGAGCCGGGAGGAGATTGAGGAACGATTTGGTCCCGAGATCCTCTCCGCGTGCCACTTGGAGGTCCACGACGCCGGTTCAGACGCTAACCTGGTCGACTTGGGGACACTGTCCACCGGGACCCATCTGCTGGTCAACCGTTTGGTCGCCGAAGCCGACCTGGTGGTGGCAGAAGGATTGATTGAGCCGCACTTTTTCGCGGGGTACTCCGGCGGGCGAAAGAGCGTACTGCCCGCGACAGCCGGGACGGAATCGATCTACCGCAACCATCGGGCTGAGTGCATTGACCACCCGCGCGCGAGAAACGGCGTGCTCGACGGCAACCCGATCCACGAGGAGGCCCTCGAGGCGGCGAGGCGCACGCCGCTACGATTCATCCTCAACGTGGTGATCGACGCCACCAAGCACATCGTGGCCGCCGTGGCGGGAGACCCCGAGGCGGCCCACCAGGCCGGGGTCGAGCAGGTGGCGGCGCATGCGACCTGCCCCGCGCCGCCCGCGGACATCGTCGTCGTGTCGAACTTCGGCTACCCGCTCGATCGCGACCTGTACCAATGCGTCAAAGGGTTGTCGGTGGCGAGCGACGCTGCCGTACCGCAGGCGACTATCGTCCTGGCGGCCGAATGCCGGGATGGCATCGGACACTCGGATTTCTCTAGACTGGCCAGTGCGCCGGGAGGCCCTACGCAGATCCTGAAGATGATCCGTACGGGTGCCGCCCCGGCGCGCGATGCGTGGCAGGTGCAAATCCTGGCGCGCGTCCTCGAACAGCACCGCGTCATCGTGACTAGCCTGAGGCTGGACCCTCGTGATCTTCGAGCCATGCATATGGAGTGGGCTCCTGACCTGCCTACGGCCTTGGCGATGGCCCGTGCCCGCCATGGCACCGGCGCGCAGATCAATGTGATTCCAGAGGGTCCTGCCACCATCGTCGTCCCGGAATTGTAAACGGCCGCCTGCCGCCCGCCCCTGAATAAGTTCAGCCCCTTGACGCCTGCAGCCGCCTCCGGTATCGTGAAGTGGCTGTCAAGGACTTCAACTTGACAGGATGCGTCCTGATGGAACGCGCACTCGCCGGCCGGGACCGGGCCAACCGGATGTTCGACGCCTACGGGGCGCTGCTGACCCCACAGCAGCAGCGGCTGTTGCGGCGGTATTATCAGGACGACCTGTCGCTGGGAGAGATCGCCGCACAGATGCGCATCACGCGCCAGGCCGTGCACGACGGGCTGCGGCGGGCGCTCGCGGCGATGGAGCGGTTCGAGGCGGCGCTCGGTCTGGCCGATGGCGGTGAGGGCGGGGGAGGTCGCGGCCGAGCAGGCAGCGCCGAGCACTACTTCGCGTCCGCCCCGCGGTCTCCGAAGCGGCCGCGGTTGGTGCGCGTAACGCTGCGCGGCAGGTCCTGGACCTTCCAGACCGCCGGCGGCGTGTTCGCCCGCCGCGGGCTTGACGCGGGCACGCGGCTGCTCATCGAGACGATGCAGGTGAGCGGCGTGGATCGCGTCCTCGACCTGGGGTGCGGCTACGGCGCCATCGGCCTGGTCGCGGCGGCTCTGGCCCCACGGGGGCGTGTCTGGATGATCGATGCCAACCAGCGCGCCGCGGCGCTGGCGCAGGCAAACGCGGCAGAGAATAGGATCGGAAATGTCGTGGTGCTGGCTCGGGACAGCGCGGCGGCGATTCGCGACGGCTCGATGGATGTCGTGGTGACCAACCCGCCGATTCGGGCGGGCCGGCGAGCCGTCGCAGCGTTCGTCGACGATGCCTGGCGGGCGTTGCGCCCGGGCGGCCGGTTCTATCTCGTGGCCCGCACCGCGCAGGGGGCGCAGACGCTGAGTCGGCTGATCGCGAGCCGCTTTGGCGACGTGCGCCAGGCAAGCCTCGCGCACGGCTATCGCGTCTACGAGGCCATCCGAACCAGGGCCAGGATGCCCGAGGTGCACGCCACTGTTTGAGGGACTGCAGGCGAGGCTCGGCGAGATTGTCCGGAAAGTCACCGGGCGCGGGATACTGAGCCGGGAAGATGTCGACGCCACCCTGCGAGAGGTGCGCCTCGCGCTGCTGGAAGCCGACGTCAACTTCAAGGTCGCCAAAGACGTCGTCGAGCGGATCCGCGCAGCCGTTGTCGGGCAAGAGGTCTGGAAGCATCTCAGCCCCGGCCAGCAGGTCGTCAAGATCGTCCATGAGGAATTGACCCGGCTGCTCGGCGGCAGCGCGCGCCAGTTGAGATTCGCCTCGAATCCGCCGACTGTCATCCTCCTGGTTGGGCTGCACGGCGTCGGCAAGACCACGACGGCCGGGAAGCTGGCCGGGTTCCTGAGGCGTCGGGGTCGGGCGCCGGTACTGGTCGCCGCCGATCTGAAGCGCCCCGCCGCGGTCGAGCAGCTCCAGGTGGTCGGGAGCCAGGTGAAGGTGGCGGTTTTCGGTCCGGGGGGCCTCACCGACCCGGTGGCGGTTGCACAGGCCGCGCTCGTGCATGCCTCCGCCGAGGGCCACGACGTCGTCATCGTGGATTCGGCGGGCCGCCTGCACATCGACGACGAGTTGATGACCGAGTTGAACAGGATGCACGCCGCCCTTCAGCCGCGGGAGACGCTGCTGGTGCTCGACGCAATGGCCGGCCAGGACGCCGTCAGGATGGCGGAACAGTTCGCGGCGCGCCTGCCGCTCGACGGCCTCATCCTCACCAAGCTGGACGGCGACGCACGAGGCGGGGCGGCGCTCTCGGTCGTGGCGTCGATCGACCGTCCGATCCTGTTCGTCGGGGTGGGTGAGAAGCCCGATGCCCTGGAACCGTTCCATCCCGACCGCATGGCGTCCCGCATCCTCGGCATGGGCGACATGCTCACACTTGTCGAGCGCGCCGAAGAGATGGTCTCGGCCGAGAAGGCCGCCGAGATGGAGCGCAAGCTGCGGCGGCATCAGTTCACGCTCTCCGATTTTCTCGAGCAGCTGCGCCAGGTCCGTCAAATGGGACCGCTCGATCAACTGCTCGAGATGATCCCCGGCTTCTCAAAGGCCAAGGCCTCCGGGCTTTCAGTCGACGAAAAGCAGCTCAACCGGGTCGAGGCGATGATCCAGTCCATGACCCCGCAGGAGCGCACCGCGCCGGCGATCATCGACGGCAGCCGGCGCCGGCGTATCGCGAAGGGCAGCGGCGTGACGGTCCAGGAGGTCAACCGGCTGCTGAAGCAGTTTGACGAGGCGCGACGATTGATGCGGCAGGTGGATGAACGCACGCGCGGCGGCCGGACGCTGCCGTTTCCGCCGCGGTAGGCCGTGTCACAGGGCGAGCGTGGCGAGCACGATTGCTGAGGAGGCCGGAGGCAGTTGCCGGAGGCCGGTGAGGCATATCCCGTGTTGTTAGATGCAGAGGCCGAGGGGGCTTTTCCCCGAGGCCGGTGGGGCACATCTCGTGTTGTTGACTGTTGAATAAGGAGGCATGTGATGGCTGTAAAGATTAGATTGATGCGCACGGGGGCCAAGCACCAGCCCTTCTACCGGGTGGTGGTGGCCGACTCCAGGATCCCGCGCGGAGGCCGGTACCTCGAATCGCTCGGCTATTACAACCCGCGCACCGAGCCCTCGGTCATTCAGATCGATGAGGCAAAGGCGCGCACCTGGCTGGACCGGGGCGCCCGCCCCTCGGATGCGGCCAAGGTGCTGCTGGCGAAGACCGGCATTCTCAGCCGCTGGGAAGCCGGCCGCACCGGCACGTCGTAGGCTGGGGCGCGCACCGCGATGCCGGACGCAGACCTGCGGGCGCTTGTCGAGTTTCTCACCCGGGATCTGGTGGATCGCCCGGAACTGGTCAGTGTGCGGGCGACCGAGCGCGACCGGGTGGTGTTCATTGAAGTCAAGGTGCCAGCCGACCAGGTCGGGCGGGTGATCGGCCGCCGGGGCCGCATCATTGGCGCGATTCGAACGCTGGCGAAGGCGGCAATTCGCGACGGCCGGCGCGTGGTGGTCGAGATCGTCCAATAGCGCACGTCCTGCATTCACGCCCTGCGTGTGTATCGCTGGAGACGGAGGTCTGGCATGGGAATCACAGTCGTGCGGCCGGTGGTCGTCAAAGCCATCGTCACGGAAACCTTTAAGAGGCAGTACCTGAGCGAGCTGGACGACACGGTGAAGCGGCTGGACACCGTGATCAACCAGATCGATACCCAGATCCGCCGGACCGAACTCGAGCGCCAGATCGCCCCGCAGGCCCGGGCGATTCGCCAGCAGCTCGAAGTCGAGCGTTCACGCCAGGAGGCCGCGCGCATGGAGCTGGCCGCGCGGATCAAGGAGGCCGAAGCCCTCGAACTCCAGTCGGAGTTCCCCCAGGGGACGATCGAGAGCCTGGTCGAACTCAACGTCGGCGATAATTTCTTCACACGGCTGGCGCGCTCCGAGGTCGTCGTCAAGGATGGAATCGTCATCGAGATCCGCGAGGGGTAGCACGCCTTCCGCCGCGGACCTGATCACCGTGGGGCGGATCATCGCGCCGCACGGTGTGCGGGGCGAAGTTCGCGTCCTGCTCGAGACGGACTTTCCGGAGCGGTTCGATCACCTGCACGATGCCTACCTGGTGCGCGCCGGGCGCGTCGAGGCGATCCAGATTACCGGTCATCGGCCGCACCGGAACGGCATCCTGATGATGATCAGCGGGATCGACACGCTCGACGGCGCCGAAGGGCTTCGCGGGGCGGAGGTTGCCGTGCCCCGCGCCGCGGCGATGCCACTCGGCCCAGATCGCTACTACATCTTCGAGATCATCGGGTTGCGAGTCCGCACGGTGGACGGACACCCGCTTGGGGTGGTCGCCGAAGTGATGCAGGGGCCGGCACACGACATCTATGTGGTGCGCGGCGGCGAGAGCGAGATCCTGGTCCCCGCACTCAAAGAGGTCGTCCGCCGTATCGATCGGACCGCCGGCGAGATGGTCGTCGCGCTGCCGTCGGGGCTCGAGGGATAGACGCGTGCGGATTGACATCGTCTCGATCTTCCCGGAAGGGCTGACCGCGCTGGAGGTGTCGATCCTGGGCCGGGCCAGGGCGAAAGGACTCATTGAGATCGTGGTGTGGAACCTGCGCGACTTCACGACCGACCGGCACCACCAGGTGGACGACGTGGCGTACGGCGGCGGCCCCGGCATGGTGATGAAGCCCGAGCCGTTCTTTGCGGCGGTCGAGGCCATCGCCGGTTCCACCGAGCCGCGTCCCCGCATCCTGCTGACATCGCCGCAGGGGCGCCGGTTCGACCAGGCCATGGCCGAGGAACTGGCACGCGAACCGCACCTGACTGTGCTCTGCGGGCATTACGAGGGGGTTGACGAGCGCGTCATCGCGGGGTTGGGCGCCGAGGAGATCTCGATCGGCGACTACGTGCTGACCGGGGGCGAACTGCCCGCGATGGTCATTGTCGATGCCGTCGCGCGGCTGCTGCCCGGTGTCGTCGGTGATGCCCAGTCGGTCCAGGCGGAGTCATTCACCAGCGGCCTGCTCGACTACCCCCACTACACGCGTCCCGCGGAGTACCGGGGCATGCGAGTCCCGGAGGTACTGCTGTCCGGGCATCACGAGCAGATCAGGCGGTGGCGGCGGCGCGAGCAACTTCGGCGGACGTTGGTACGGCGGCCGGATCTGATCGTATGGGTGACACTCAGTGACGAAGATCGCGCGCTGCTGGACGAAAAGGCGCCGTAGCAGGTCTGCGACCGGCTGTGGTACAATTCTTATTTGTGACTGCGGCGCCTCTGCCGGCGTCGGCCTAAAGGGAGGCGAGCGGTGATGGACAAGATGAAACTGGTGGAGGCGGCTCAACTCAAGAAGAAGGTGCCGGAGTTCACGCCGGGCGACACGGTGCGCGTGCATATCAAGGTCAGCGAGGGTGGCCGTGATCGCCTGCAGGCGTTTGAGGGCACGGTCATCGCCCGCCGCGGTGCCGGATTGGACGAGATGTTCACGGTGCGCCGCGTCAGCCACGGCATCGGCGTCGAGCGGATCTTCCCGCTGCAATCGCCGCGCGTCGAGAAGATCGAGGTCGTCCGGCAAGGCCGGGTCCGGCGCGCCAAACTCCACTACCTCCGGGGGAAGATCGGCAAGGAGACGCGCATCAAGGAACAGCGCTAGCCGCCGGTCAGCATCACGATGATTCGCGATCTCCTGGGTTGGGCAGAGCGCCTCCCGTTCGGCGTTCCCACGCTGATTCTCACGGTGGCGCTCGGCCTGTTCCTCCTGCGCATGATCGTCCGCCGCCTCTACCTCCTGGACCCGGCCGTCCGCCTCTCCATTATCGAGACCCTCGACGCCACGATCTTCGCCGCGCTGCTGAGCCTGGTCATCATCGTCTTCGTCGTGCAGGCGTTCTTCATCCCGTCGGGCTCGATGGAACCGACGCTGCGGACCGGTGACCGTATCCTGGTCAGCAAGTTCACCTATCGTATCTGGGAGATCCACCGCGGCGATATCATCGTGTTCCGCTACCCGTTGAATCCCAGCAAGGACTTCGTCAAGCGCGTGGTCGGGCTGTCGGGCGAGCGTATCGAAATGAAGGACGGGCTGGTCCAGATCGACGGCCGGCCGTTAGGTGAAGTGTATCCGACGGCGCTGCCGGGCGGGGATCGCGCCTGCTCAAGCAACTACGGGCCCGAGACCGTGCCCGCCGGTGCGGTGTTCGTGCTCGGCGACAACCGCTGCAACAGTGAAGACAGTCGCTTCTTTGGGTTCGTACCGATCAAGAACATCGTCGGGCGCGCCCTCACCGTGTACTGGCCCCCTGACCGGCTTGGCCTGGTGCGGTGAGATGAGCGGCCGCGGCGAGAGGCCTCCCGCGGGGCGACCAACCCTCGCCGCTCTCGCAGCCTCCCTGCGCTCAGGACAGTTCGATCCAGCTATCCTTGAAGCGGATCCGCGCGCCGGTGCTCGGGCCCTCGCGATTCGCTGGGCGCGCCGGTGCCAGCGCGCCGAAGCGGAGGCCCGCCGGCTGGCAGGCATGTTCGCGCGCGAGCAGGCGGCCTGGCTCGCGGGCCTCTCGCCGGTGGCGGGGGTGGACGAGGCTGGCCGTGGACCGCTCGCCGGACCGGTGGTCGCCGCGGCTGTGATCTTTCCCGGCGTACGGTTGATCCGCAAGTTGAGAGATTCGAAGCGGCTGCACCCCGTTGAGCGCGAGGCGCTGTACGATGACATCGCTGCCGCGGGCGCGACCATTGGGGTCGGCGTCGCCGAGGTGGGCGAGATCGATCATTTTAATATCCTGGGCGCCACGCGGCTGGCCTGGAGCCGGGCCGTCGCGTCGCTCGGGCAGATTCCGGCGCTGGTCCTTATCGATGGCAACATGCGCGCCGAGCTCTCGATCCCGCAGGCGACCCTGGTCAAGGGCGATGCGCAGTGCGCGTCGATCGCGGCGGCGTCGATCGTGGCCAAGGTCACCCGCGACCGGCTGATGGTTGAACTCGACCGGCGGCATCCGCAGTACGGGTTTGCGAGGCACAAGGGCTATGCAACCCTGGAACACTTGGCCGCGCTGCGGCGGTTCGGCCCCTCCCCGGCCCACCGCCAAGCCTTCCTCCCGGCCAACCTGCGGCAAGAACACCTGTTCCTCGAGCGGTAGCCCTGGCTGGAGGGCCTCCCCACAGTTCATCTCCGCCGGCTTCACCCCCGTACGCAGCCGCTTCTGCAGCCGATCTCATAGATAGAATGGCGCCATCGTCCCGGAAAGCCCTTGGGGCTGCCGGAGAGACAGCGGCTTCGGCATGGCTGGTGGAGCGCGGCTACGAGATCCTCGCGCGCAACGCGCGGACGCGCTTCGGCGAGATCGACATGGTCGCGCGGCACGGCGAGGTGATCGTCTTCATTGAGGTGAAGAGCCGGACGAGCGCACGATTCGGTCATCCCTCCGAAGCCATCGGCGCGCTCAAGCAGCACCGGCTTGCCAGGCTGGCCTCAGCCTATCTCCACGGCCAGCGGCTCGATGGATGCGCTGTGCGGTTTGACGCCATCGCCGTGCATCTTGACGCAGCCGGGCGGATCGCCCTGATCGAGCACATTCCTGACGCCTTCCGCCCGGAGGCGTGAACCTGCCTGAGGCGTCTAGATAACATCGGCTGTGGTGGGGAGGTGAGCCTCCGAAGAAACCAGCGTGTCGATCAGCCTCGTCGCCGCCTCGGTGCCCTGTCGGATGCAGTCCGGAATCCCGATGCCCCGGTAGCCGGCCCCTGCCAGGGCGATACCTGGGAGCGCCCGCATCCCTTCATCGATCGTGTCCAGCCGCGCGAGATGCCCAGACGGGTACTGTGGCATCGCCTTGATCCAGCGTGCCACCGTGGTAAAGGCCGGCGCCGCGTCGATGCCCATCGTGGTGCGCAGATCCGCCCGCGCCAGATCCACCAGGGCCGCGTCATCGCGGTCGACGACCGCCTCACGCCCGGCGGCGCCGAGGTAGCACCGAAGCAGCGCGACGTCGGACGGTGCCCGGTGCGGCCACTTCGACGAGACCCATGTGCAGGCGGTGATGTTGAGCGGCTCGTCCCGCGCGACGACGAACCCATGCCCCTCCAGGGGATGCCCGACGGTCTCGCGCCGGTATGCGAGTGTCACCGCCGCCGTCGACACATACGGGATCTGCCGGAGCGTTGAGGCGACCGACGGCGCGAGCGGGGCCAGCAGACCCGCCGTGACATACGCGGGTGTGGCCAGCAGCAGCGCATCCGCGACAAGGATCCGGCCGTCGTCGGTCTGGAGGGTGTACAAGGCGCGATGATGCTCGATCCGGCGGGCGATGCGCGTGACGGTGCGTCCTACCATCACGGTCGACGCGCCCAATGAATCCTCCAGGCACTCGACCAGTTCGCCGAGGCCGCCCACCAGGCTGAGAAAGAGTGAGCTGGGGCTCCCGGGATTGGCGCTCCCGGCGCCGGTCCGCCGGGTGCCGCTCCTGCGCAGCGTCCGCCGCCGAGCCATCGCGGCGAACATCAGGCTGCGGTATGACGTCTCCCACTCGAGCAATTGCGGGAAGGTCGCCCGCAGGCTCAGCGCATCTGCATCCCCGGCATAGATGCCGCCCAGCAGCGGACCGGCCAGGCGGCTCACCACGGCATCGCCAAGCCGGCGGCGGAGGAATCCACCAATCGTTTCGTCGCCGCTGGTGCGTCGCCGCGGGAGCACCAAGTCCCATCCCATGCGGAGCTTCTCGAGCGGGGCGAGCAGCCGGGTGCGCAGCATCGGGCCGAAGCGGGTTGGCACGCCGAACATCAGGCCCTCAGGCAGAGGATGCAGCTGCCCCCGGGAGGCGACAAACACAGCCCGGCCGGGCATCGTGCCGATCAGGCGATCGCCAAGGCCGAGCGCGCGGCACAGCTCGGCGGCCCAGGGTTTCGTAGACAGGAAGGAGTCGGGTCCGTTCTCGATCAGGCAGCCGTCTATCCGCTCGGTCAGCAACTTGCCGCCCAGGCGCGGCTCCTGCTCGATGAGCGTGCACGTCACACCGCATTCGCGTGCGCGCGGATCGGTAGCCAGCCGGTAGGCCGCGGCCAGGCCGGTGATCCCTCCGCCGACGATGACGATGTGCGCGCTCATCGGCCGTTGCTCAGCGGACCGTACTGACGTCCGACGGCTCTGCGGCGTGGTGCTGCACCAGATCCGCCAGGGCTTCGATCATCAGGGGGTGATCGTTCAGCGATGCAGCGCGGACGAATCGCATCCCCAACCCTTCGGTCAGGGTCCTCGCTTCGACATCAAGGTCGTACAGGACTTCGAGATGATCGGTGATAAAGCCGACCGAGCACACCGCCACGCTTCCGTGTCCGGCGTCGTGCGCGTCCCGTATCACGTCGCGGACGTCGGGGCCCAGCCACGCATCAGCGGTGCGGCCGGCGCTTTGGAACGCGAAGGTCCACGTCCCGACGCCGACGCGGTCGGCTACGGCCGACGACGTCCGGCGCAGCTCATCAGGATACGGGTCGCGCCACTCGAGAATCTTCTCGGGCAGGCTGTGCGCGGTGAAGATTACGTGTGTACGCGACCGCTCCGGTTCCGGCAGGATCGCCAGGGCCGCGCGGAGCCGGTCGGCCAGGGCGTCGAGAAGCAAGGGATGCTCGCCCCAACGCTCGACATAGTGCATCGTCAATGGTGTCGGCAGGTGCCTGCGTGCGGTCTCCGCTGCCTCGATGTAGGTGCCGATGCTCATCCGGGAGTAGTGTGGCGCCAGGACCACCCCGACACCCTCTGTGATCCCGCCGGCGGCCATCGCCGCCACGGTCTCGCCGATGAACGGCGCTGAGTGTTTCATCCCGACGTAGACTCGGTACCTGTCCGGCCTGATCGTGTCCACCCGCGCCTGCAGCGCATCGGCTTGGCGCCGCGTGATCTCGTGCAGCGGCGACCATCCGATGGCCTGGTACCGTCCCGCTAGTTCTTCGAGAAGCTGCGGCGACGGCGGGCGGCCTCGCCGGATGTGCGTATAGTAGGCTTCCAGGTCCTCGGAGCCCCTCGGACTGCCGTATGCCATCATCAGTACGCCGATCATCGTCCACCTGCGGCCGACGCGAGTGCGTGCTCATGGACCAGTTCCACTAGCCGGCGCAGGTGGTCCGGTGGCGTCTGCGGCAGCACGCCGTGCCCCAAGTTGAAGATGTGGCCGCGGCGGCCCGCGGCGTCTGCCAGGATGTCGCGGGCGGATGCGGCGACCACGTCGAAGGGGGCCAGCAGCGCCGCAGGATCGAGGTTGCCCTGGATGCCCGCACCGCCGATCAGCGCCCAGGCCTGGCTGAGCCGGATGCGCCAGTCCACGCCGATGACATCGCCGCCGGCACGCGCCATCAACGGCAGTAACCCCGCGATCCCGGTGCCGAAGTGGATCGCCGGGACGCCCAGGCTGCGCACACCGTCGAAGAGACGGCGCATGTGCGGCAGGATCGCGGCATCATAGTCGCGCGGCGCCAGCGCGCCGATCCAGCTGTCGAAGACCTGTACGGCCTGCGCGCCGGCGCGCACCTGGGCGCTCAGGTACGCCAGCGTCGCATCGGTTAGCCGTTCCAACAGACGCGCCCAGAGCGCCGGAGCCTCGAACAGCATCCGCTTGGTGAGCAGCAGATCGCGCGACCCGCGTCCTTCGATCAGATAACTGGCCAGTGTGAACGGCGCGCCGGCGAACCCGATGAGCGGCACCGTCGCGTCACGCCGGATCAGGCGGATCGCGTCGAGCACAAACGGCACGTCGCGCTCAGGATCGAAGGCGTGCAGGGCTGCCACATCCGACTCGGTCCTGACCGGGTGCTCGATGACCGGCCCGACCCCTTCGACCAGGTCAAAGGCCACCCCCAGACCCAACAGGGGCAGGGTGATGTCGGCGAAGAGGATCGCCGCGTCGACCCCGAGCTGCGCTACGGGCAGCAGCGTCACCCGCGCGCATAACTCCGGCGCCCGGCAAACATCAAGCAGCGAGTAGCGTTCTCGGAGTGCCCGATACTCGGGCTGCGACCGGCCGGCCTGGCGCATGAACCAGACCGGCGTGCGATCAACAGGCTCGCGGCGGCAGGCCCGCAGGAACCGATCGTTCATGCAGGAGCGCCCGGGCTCCCGGGCACGTACGGGCAGAGCGGATCGCTCGCCAGGAAGTCGCCGGTGTGGGCGAAGGCCCGCGCCCGCGATCCGCCGCACATGGTGTTGTATTCGCAGCGCCCGCAGCGGTCTTTGAACTGGGAGACCTGGCGGAGCAAGGTGAACAGCGAGCTGGAGCGGTAGAGGTCCGCCAGGCTGGTCTTCCGGACATTCCCCGCCGCCAGCGGCAGGAACCCCGACGGCATCACGTCGCCAGTGCGCGAGATGAACATGATGCCGTTGCCGTCCCGGATGCCGAATCCTCGGCCCACGCTGGTGCGCCTGATCTGGGGACCGTCGAGGCCGGCCGCCCGCATGCGATTCAGCGCGATGCGGCGAAAGTGAGGGGCCTCGGTGGTCTTGATCGCAAAGGGCGACTGCTGCATCAGGTCGTACAGCCACTCCATGAGCCGTTCCGCCGAGGCGGGATCGAGCTCGTGCAGCGCGGTGCCGCGACCGACGGAGATCAGGAAGAACAGGCTCCAGCGCTCGATCGCCAGCGAGGTGAGCAGTTCGTAGATCGCCGGGAGATCCCCCGCCGTGTCGGCGGTGACCAGCGTGTTGATCTGCAGTGGGATGCCTTTCCTGATTGTCCACTCCGCGGCCCGCGTCGTCATCTCGTAGCACCCCGGCGCCCCGCGAAACGCGTCGTGACGCTCGGCACTGCTGCCGTCCAGGCTCAGCGACATGCTCTGGATACCCGCGGCCTTCAAGCGTCGGATCGCATCGTGCGTCAGCAGCGCGGTTCCGGACGGCGCCAGCGAGACGCCGATCCCCAGCCGTGTCGCCTCTTCAATGAGGGGAAAGAGGTCGGGCCGCTTGAGGGGATCGCCGCCGGTGAACACCATGTGCGGCAGCGGCGGGCCGAACTCCAGCACCTGGCGCAACAGGGCGTGCGCCTCCTCCGTCGTCAGCTCGTCGGGATCGCGATAGATCACGGCCTCGGCACGGCAGTGCGCGCAGGCCAGGTCGCACGCGCGCGTGAGTTCCCAGTAGACCAGCATCGGCGCGCGATCGTAAGCGTATCCGGTCTGCTCGGCGCGGACGGCTTCGTAGGACGGCAACCCGCCGCGCTGCGCGGTGTCGGGCGAGAGCATCACGGTCGCACCTCCTGGACCACCGGCATGCCCAGCAGCGCCAGTATCTCACGCATCGGCCGGTGGACGCCGGTCAGGATCGGGGTGTCGCGGAGCGTGTATTTCCGGCCCTCGGTCATGCGCAGCGCGTGGACCAGGTCGAGGAACGCCTGTAGGTCGTCGGTCTCGTAGGCCACGATGAACTCCTGGTCGTCCAGGCCGAACGAATAGGCCAGGAGCTGCTGCACCATCGGGAACTGGTGCCCGATCTTGATGTGCTCGTTCATCATGCTCTGCCGCGCCTCGCGGTCGAGCAGATACCAGTCCGCGGTCTTGACGAAGGGATACACGATCAGGTAGGCGTTGCGCTCACCGGCGAACATGGCCTGTTCCTGGACGGTCTGCTTCTTCACATAGGAGGACGGCCGCACCAGCCCAAGCATCGCGTGCGCGACGGTCATGTAGCGCCCTACCCCGGACTGCAGCAGGCCGGCCGCGGTCTCTTCGAGCGCCTCGACCGAGGGCCCCAGGCGCCAGAAGAGCACGTCCACATCGGCCCGCAGGCCGATCATCGAATACGTGAACGTCCGGACCCGCTCCGCCGCCGCCGCGGCCGCCTTCTCAAACGCCGCCGCGTCCCTCAGGCGGACATCGTCCGCGAGCCGTCGCCACGCTGGGTCGACCCTCAGCGCCAGCACGTGTACGAACTTCCACGACTCGTCCATCAGGCGTCCTCCCTCAAACCCCATCCTCAACGAGCCAGCGCGCGGCGTCGGCGGCGGCGTACGTGAGAATGAGATCGGCCCCCGCACGGCGGATCGCGGTGAGCACCTCGAGCACCGCCTGCCGCTCGTCGAGCCACCCGCGCTCCGCGGCGGCCTTGAGCATCGCGTACTCGCCGCTCACCCAGTAGGCGGCGACGGGCAGCGTCACCGCCTCGCGCGCGGCGCGGATCACGTCGAGATAGGCGAGCGCGGGCTTGACCATGACGATGTCGGCACCCTGCTCGACGTCCAGCGCGATCTCACGCAGCGCTTCCCTGAGGTTCGCCGGATCCATCTGGTAGCTGCGGCGGTCGCCGAACTGAGGGGCCGAGCCCGCCGCCTCGCGGAAGGGGCCGTAGAAGGCCGAGGCATGCTTGGCCGCGTAGGCCATCACCGCGGCGTCGGCGCATCCGGCCGCATCGAGCGCCTCGCGGATCGCGCCCACTTGGCCGTCCATCATCGCGCTCGGCGCGACGATGTCGGCGCCGGCCGCGGCGTGCGACACCGCGGCACGGACCAACTGCTCAACCGACGGATCGTTGGTGATCTCGTCGTCGACGATGATGCCGCAATGCCCATGGTCCGTGTATTCGCACAGGCAGACGTCGGTG
>JBGPLF010000009.1:0-35657 GCA_041486265.1 bacterium | reverse complement strand
GGGCAGGCGGCATAACAGAGCATACAATTGATGCGCATGCTGAACTGCCTGTACCGGACCAGTTCGGCCGGACTTTGACGGTACTCCCCCTCGGCGAGCGGCTTCTCCTCCTCTCGGATGATCCAGGGCTTGATGCTGGTGAGCTTCTCCATGAAGTCGTCCAGGACGATCACCAGGTCGCGCTCAACAGGGAAGTTTGCAAGCGGCTCGACCCGCACCGATGCGGGGTAGTCCGCCGAAGTGCTCGAAGGCCCGCTCGTGCGCGTCCAGGAGTTCGCTGAGCGTCTCGCCCAAGCACGGGGCGTAGAAGCTCCGCCGCGAGAAGCCCAGGGTGAGGACGAAGAGATGTCGCACCACCGGCCGGTGCCCGAGGACCACGCGCGCCTGGCCCCAGTCAATCTGACTCTGCACGCCCGGCGGCGTTTCGAACCGCGTCCACGTCAGCGAGGTCCGCAGCCCCTCCTCGCGCAGCGGCCGGACGAAGCGCTTCACCGTCTCGTAGCTGCCAACATAGCCGTGATGCTGGCGCAGCTCCTGCCACAGGATCCGCGCCGAGTAGCCGACCGCCGCCGCGCGCGCCTGCAAGAAGGGCACGTGCGGCGTGAGGAGCGTCTCCGGCGGGGCGGCTCGTCGATACGGCTGCCACGCCTCCTGGCTCAAACAGCGGGCCACGGTTTTGCGATCGACGTCCAGGCGTCGGGCGATCTCCGTGACGGTCACATGCCTGGCTGCCAGTCGGTGCATCTCCTCCCAACGGTCACGACCAATCATCCCATCCTCCCCGAGCGCGTTCTGCTCAGGGATTCTCTCGTCCGCTCTAGTCATCCTCACCCTCCTCTTATTGGGTTGGAGGGTGGGGAGTTCTTGGTGACCCGACGTGGGGATTATTGCATGACCGCTGACAACCTGATGCTCGTTGACCCCAAGGAGACGCTGGTGCCGCTCGCCAAGGGCCGGCAATCGGCCTTGCGGGCTTCTCTCCTGTGGCCGTAGGGACGCCTCGTGCCTCTTCAGGGACTCGTTAGCGAGTAGCAATCACGGCGCGCGGCCAGTCATGCTTGAGGGACCCACTGATACGCCGCCACGTGCTGGGGGAGGCTCAAGCAAGATACGAGGAGGGAGGCGCCCCGATGGCGACTACGCCCACACTGTGGAATCGCCTTAGTACGCGGACCCGCATTCCACTCAGTTGAGGACCGGGGATTTTGCCCCCTAGCGTTGTAAGCGGGCGGTACTGCAATCATCAGGTGGCAATACTCCATGGCGTTGGCCGATACTTCCTGTGCCGAAGGTGCTACAAGCTAGCCTACACGAGCCAGCGAGAGGACAGAGCATCAAGACTCTCGCGCATAGCCTACGATTCCCACGCGTTGAAATCGCAGATCCCCAAGCGCCGGGCCGAGAATGCCGGCGATGCAAAGCGCCCCGCTGAGAATCATACTGGCTCGGACGGCGGCCTGCAGTCTGCCGACAGCCCTCTTCGGTGTCGGCGAACAGGTCGCTGCAACTGAAGAAACCAGGCCGTCTTAATGCTGAGCAAAGGCTCAGAGCATGAAAGCAGGAGGTTTGAACCCTTGCACACTATATCTCTCCTCTGGGTCTAGCCGCTGGCCCTTATGCTAAGCAGCGACGCGGTGGCAGGTGAAAAAGTGTCCATACCCAGCCAAGTCCTAGACCTCATTGAGCGCTTCGATCGAAACCGCGACGCTTACAAATCCGCGCATTACAACGAGACGCAGCTCCGACGCGAGTTCCTGGACCCATTCTTCGAGGCTCTTGGTTGGGACGTGAACAACAAGCAGGGATACGCTGAGGCCTACAAAGATGTTATCCACGAAGATGCAATCAAGATCGGTTGGGCGAGACCTGGTGGCCTTGGCAAATGAATACCTCGAATTGCTAGACGGAGTCGTCGAAGCGTTGGAGCAGGTGCTGCTGAATGCTCCCGTCGCCCCGCCGGACCACAAGCCAAGCGAAAGGTAACGATGAGCGATTCGTGGACGTTCGATAGCAACGGGCCAGATTCGTCTGGGTTCGATGGGCCTCGCCCCGTCGCGCCCAAAGGAATGGGGCTTCCCGGTGGTCCGGGCTTCTACGTCGTCACATGGACACTATGGAGTTCTTGAAACAAGACCTCCTGAATCTCGCATCCTTCGTCAGGACCAAGGATGAAGGTAGGCTTCTGGAGGCGGTGCGGACCCGCCTCAGACCGAGCAATGCAGTAGCCGTTCTTCATGCTGTCCTCGTGGACGGGTCGGAATTCGGGGGCTTAAGAAACCTGGCCTCGCTCCTGAGAGAAGCGAGAGAAGCAGTCCTCTCGCTCGCTCGTGTTCGACCTCGCGAATACTGGGTCATTGAAGCCCTGGTGAATTTCGGCCACGAATCGGTTAGGATTCTCTTACTGGATATCGTTAATGCTGAAAGCCTTCTCAGTCCGGAAGTGAAGCGGGCGGCCTCCGCCTTAGCTTGGTTTGGTGACATCAGGCTGGCAGGTGTTCTAGCTACCAGCGCCCGCAGTCCAAGTCCACCGGAATTGCGCCGGGAGGCGGCTGAATTGTGGTGGCACCTGTGTGTCCACTCTCATCTTGGCGATCAAAACCTTCATCTGCTTCAAGAATGCGCTGACCAGGAGACTGACCCAGAAGTCCAAGATGCCCTGCGCCGCGCTTGCCGTCTTCAAGGAGATACTCCCCGCCTCCTAGAGATTCACACCAAGGGGATAGATGAGATTGCGGAACGCGCCTTGATCGATCCTGGCGGCGCGTTCAGACGGGCCTTCGTCAACTCCGTGGCAGGCGATATGGTATCGAAGGAGTCCTTCCGCGACGCGCTACTGGCCGACGGGAAGACTCCTCTTGTGCGGCTTTTCGTGAGTTTCCGGTTCAATCCCGATTCTGACCTCTCTGGCTCTGACCTCACGATAGAAGAAAAGGAGAGGGCTCTTGGGTTACTCGAACAGGCAGCAGAACAGTCAGAGGGTGTGCTTCAGGAGGCGCTAAGGACGCGGAGTCTCCAGTGGAAGATAGGACTCGACGATGCTACTGGAAAGGGGTATTACGACCTATTACCAAAGGGCAACCAGTGGTGGGAGGCTTGGCAGGCAGCTTGCGAGCGTGGCGCTCAAGCAATGCATGGGACGGTTTTGCTTGCCTCTCGCGGCGAAACTACTCTCACAAACGGAAGAACACCGGACATCGTGGTCTCAGGAGATACCCTGCGAAGGGGAAAAGGAGGCCGAATTCTGTATGCTCCCGTAATTATCGACGCCAAGTCATATCTCTACATAGAGCCCTTCTGGCCACAATACTACGTGGACTTCTGCGACACGCTGGAAATCTGGTGGCTGGGCATAGAGCCGCACAGGCAAGAGGTAAGCCAAACAGCGCTAGACAAGCACCTTCTAAACGACGCACTCTTTATCGCCATCGCCGATCTGGTTGCCACCGGCAAATCGATCTGGGACCGGCAGGACCCGCTAGTTCATCCGGATGATGTTGAGATTGTGAGGAGACTCCTGAATGCTTGCGGCGTAAGAGCCGAAGAGATTCGGATTGTGGATGAATCGTGGGCTGCTAGGGGCTATGCAGACCCTGTGGTTCAATCAGTAATCTTCGCCTCCGCGCCCACCCGATTGCGCCAATTGTATGACAACTTGCGTAAAAAGGCGGAAGAGTACGAGGTGAGCGGGCAGGGTTCTCTCTTCATCGTCAATAGCCATGGGCCACGGCCGCCGTACCAGGTGAACCTGGCACAGGGGTCCTGTACTTGCAAGTACTATCAGGGCGACACTGGCACCATACACCGTCGCTGTGTTCACATGTTCGCTGCCGAAAGAATGGTTCCCGACCAAGCTGTTGACCTCCGCCTCAAGGCCCTTTCGAGTGAGTTGGCGTTGCTTAGGCTTCGGCTACAGAAAAGGCGCATCCGGAGTGCCTCGGAAGTAATTGCAGACCTTCGAGGGCGAGGTCGTTTAGTAGAGGCGGAACGCATGCAACGTATCCTCGACGAGGTTGACGTAACGGTACGGAACTCGAAGCAAGCACATCGTGAGCGCGTCTCGATCCTGACTGCATTCAACGGCTTCTGACGGTACTGGCGCACGTCGGGACGGCCCTAGTCGCCGAAGCAGAGAGAGTCGGGAACATCTTGGTTCTTGGGAAAGCCACGCTGACCTACTGAACCCATCGAGGCGCAACCGATGCGACTTCTGAAGGAATTGAGGGATTTGGTCACCGATCCCTCGGCGCGGATTACCGACATCCTGCGGAGAGCCAAGGTCCTCGCAGTGACGCTCAAGCAGGACGAGTTCAAAGCCTGGGTCGCATACGAACTCAGCGGCTATCCGCCGGAGGCTGACCTGCCTCCGTATCGCCGCCTCAACTCTCCACCCTTGGGCGCATTCTCTGGAATCGCCAATCGGGTCACGGACTGCCTGCTGCCAGCCTCTCTCATGCCTGACTCCATACAGAAGTTCGCGTGCCATCTCCTAGCAAACCTATGGACTAAACTCCTTGCGAATCCTAGAATTGTTCGCAGAGAGTCGGAAACGTGCCTCATCCAATGCACAGGAGGACTTTAATGGCAACGGTGCCTCCATACCACACGAACTCGCCCGAGTACAACAGAGAGGTGTATCACGATAAAGATACCTGCCCGGACGGGAAGCGAATCTTGCCTCAACATAGAGAGAGCGGGACCGGGAACAAGAGACACTGCCGAGAGTGCGATAAGGTTTGATGAGTTGGTCACCCGCCTCGTGCGGGTTCCGAAGAAGGAGGTCGATAAGATCCTGAAAGCGGAGAGGCGAGCAAAGACGAGGTTAGGTTCAAAAAGGTCAAACATATCGGTGAATGTGCCCCGATGACCTCCCCTACCTACTCTAAAACGGAAGCCCGCGTTGGCATCGAGAAACTTGTTCGCACCTTTCAACAGTTTGAGCCATCGCTGACGGACGCGACTGAAGCGCAAATAGAGAACGACTACCTGCGCCCCATGTTCCGGTACCTCAACTGGAACGTGGACAACACCGGACTCTCGAAAGCGGAATGGGAATTCGTGCTCCAAAAGACCGATCAGGTTGGTAGGCGGCCTGATTATCTGCTTCAGATCGAAGGCCAGCACCTACTCTTCATGGACGCGAAGCGTGTCAAGCACGGCATGCACGATCCACGCTTGCTCTATCAGGTTTATCGCTACGCCTGGAATACCCAGAGCAATTCGCGGCCCCGCCGTGTCGATTTTGCCATTCTGACAGATTTTCAGGAGTTCGTAACCCTCGATTGCACGCTCAAGGCTGACCGCCCCGAGGCGGTCCAAAAATTCCGCGTCATCGACTGGCGGTACACGGATTATGTGCCACAGTTCGACGTGCTGTGGGATCTCTTTGAACGCAATCAGATGCTGTCAGCCAGCCGAGACCGACAGAGCGGGCTGTGGGCGCGGCGTCTCTCCGAAAAAGCCGTTAAATCAAATCGGATTCCTCCCGACAAAGCCTTCCTCAAGGATTTGGATCACGACAAGACCGGTGGCGCATCCTGCTCGCCAAGGACATGAAAAAGCACAACCCCGCACTCGACGGGGCGTTGATCACAGCCGCCGTACAGCTACTGATCGACCGGCTTATTTTCGTGAAGACGCTATCGGATCGAGAGATCGAAGAGGACTATCTCAGTAGGATCGCCGAGATCGCGAAAAGAGACGGTTTGGAGGACCACAAGACAGGTTGGTTTTCGAACTGCCGCGACATCTTCACCACGCTGAATCAACGGTACAACGGTAGCGTGTTCGTCCCGCGACCAGAGTTAGATGCGGTGAAGGTCTCCAACAGAACCATCCATGCGATCATTACTCGTCTCCAACCATGGAACTCTCCTTATAACTTCTCGGTCTTGCCAGTTGAAATCCTTGGGACTATTTACGAACGCTTCCTGGGGAGGGTCGTCCGAGCGACAGACCATCGGATAAGGATTGACGAAAAGCCAGAGGTCCTCAAAGCCGGAGGCGTCTACTATACGCCTAACTATATCGTATCCTATATCGTGGAGCACACAGTGGAAAGTCTCCTTGCCACATGTCGGACACCAGAGGACGTGGCCCGACTCAAGATCGTTGATCCCGCGTGCGGGTCTGGAAGTTTCCTACTAGACTAGATGCATGTTCGTCAACACGATCGGACTAGGCCCGCTCACTTGCGGCGCCAGCAGACTGTACCCAGCGTTGACCGGCCTAAAGGCTCCCGGGTATGGATCGCACTGCATGAAGATCGGCGTGCCAAGCAGCGAAAGCGGAATCGGCAACGAGTATGTCACTTGGTGGACCCCACCTTTGACGATCCCCACTCCCGCGTCTTCATGCCCCGTGACCTGCGGAACGAACTGCTGGAATCCACCATCCGGCGGCGTCACCATGATCCCTGCGGTCACCGTGAAACGGTACGCGGGATTGCCCACCACCGTCGCATCGGCGTCCGACCATTGGATCATGCCGGAAATCGTCGGCTGGTCCTTGGTGATCAGCAGATGAGTTTGGTACGAGAACCGCGACAACGTGGACGGCTCGCCTTGGACCGCGATGTTCGCCACGAGAAAGATATTGCCGCTCGAGTCGAGGTCCATGAGAACACACCGTCGTGGCTGCTTTTGCCATAAACTGGCACCCAAGGCGTGCGTGGTCAATGCTGCGAAGTGAGTCTTAAGGGATTCTTTAGATCGCACTTCTTCCTCTGGGATTGCATTGGCGGGAAACTGGAGAGAACGGAGGCGCTCGAGGCGCTGAGAGAAGGGAAGTGGCCGATCTACGACCTATTCAGGGCTGCGGGCACATGTTAAACGTTTGGTACGGTTCTGGGTCCGAAGCGGACATCGAGAGTTGCTGAGCCGCGACCGTTTGCATCGCCAGCCTAATATCGCCGCGAGTTGGGCATTAACACAAAGAATGGAGGGTCTGAGTCGCGACCCTCATGCCGGAAGGGATTTGCGATGCGAGAAGACCTCGCGGCCAACGTTGCCCGCGTCGTGGCCGCCCTCCTCGAAGACAAGGCATGGTTCCGCCACGGCGTGTCTGATAATCGCCTCTGTGAACTCACTGGATTGCCAATGCACCGTCTTCTCCTTGCCCGTCGAGAGGCAGAGGCGCAGGGACTCGTCAAGCGCCGCGATGTGGGGACCGAGCATGCAGTGACTATGCTGACTCCGGCAGGCGTTGCCCGCGCCCAACGGGTCCATCCGAGCGTTGAGGATTACGAATACGATTAAGGTGTAGAAGCCGTGGCCTAATCTGGACCACGGCTCCCACCGTCTAAGGGTGAAGGGTCGTACGTGCGGTTGAGTTGAGGAGCAAAGAAGCCGTGAAGAAGAGGCACAAACAGTGGGGCGCAGAGTGGATCTCCCTCCCGAAAACGCCGACGGCTCCGAGTACCGAGACGGCCCGTGCGGTCTCTCGGCCCGACGCCCCGACGTGTGCCTGCGGGTGCGGCCGACGGATTCTGCCCTTAGCGCAGCAGCATGGGAGCCTCTACTTTAGCCGGGCGTGTCGGGAGAAGCATTTAGGGATTGGGGTGAGGGAAGCGTGAAGCCGACAGCCGGCAGGCGTTGAGGCGGTTGGGACTAGCCTAAGTTGCCCGCGCCGAAGGCGTAGACTTCTATCGTGCCGCTCTGAATGAATTCTTGATCTCCGCCGCTCGCCTGTAGGATCGCTTGGTCATATTCACGAGAAGCCCCGCTCCCTGCGAAATAGAGCTGCACCGTCATCTGCCCATCCCCCTTCACGCTGACTACTCACATTCGCCCCTTGCCTCTCTCTTCAGGCACTCGGGGCACAGTGGTTCTGCAATGGATCTGACGAAGGTTCCCTCCACAACGCCCTTCTCTGGCCATTGGGAGCAGTTGGTGCAGAAGTGCCAGATGGCTTCGCCTTGCCTCCTCCGGTAGAGGCTGCTCATAGCCGTGGGGTTCCCTCCAAACGGGGAACTTCGGTTGTTTATGATTGCTCACCTGCTTCACCGCACACCTTTGCGGGGAGCCCGGCGATCGACATACCCGAGAACAGCAGGAAAATAGCGGTTGGATCAGGTCCGCACCTGATACCCCTCCCCCCCTGCCCCGGGTACCCTAGTTAAAGGCATGTACCGGAGGTGCGGACATGAGGAAGGGCATCGCAGCGGGCGCGGTCATCATGATCGGATTGCTCGCGGTGTTCCTCGTTGTCAAGAGAAGTGGTGCGCCGGAAGGCGCGGTCCAGCTCCCCCCAGAAGCCCGGCAGGTGGCAGTGTACAAGTCCAGTACGTGCGGCTGTTGCACTCTCTACGTGGATTACCTGCGAGATGAGGGCTTCACGGTCGCGGCTGTCAATACGGAAGACATGGGGGCCATCAAAGAGCGGTACGGCATACCTGAAGGTCTGGAAAGCTGCCATACCACGATCGCCGGAGGCTACTTCGTCGAAGGGCACGTTCCAATGGAAGCCCTTGCGAAGCTCCTGGCGGAGAAACCCGCGATACGCGGCATTGCTCTTCCTGGAATGCCCTCGGCGACCCCTGGCATGCCGGGGTCGAAGACGGAGCTCTGGGACATTCACTCCGTTGGCGTCGATGGTCAGGTGTCTACTTTCATGAGGATCTAGGTCGTGCGGAAGGCTTGGTTCCCGCCCGCTGCGCTGTCCCTGGCCCTGGTTGGCCTCTTTGCGAGGACGGCGTATGCGCACTGCCCCCTGTGCACCCTGGGCGCAGGGGCAGCCGCCCTTGCCGCCTCCTGGTTGGGCGTTGGGAAAGGCGCCATCGGCGTCTTCGTGGGCGGGTTTGCGGTGGCACTCGGTTTCTGGATGCCGCGCGTTGTCCGGAAGCAGTACGTTCCGCGCCAGCGGCAGGTACTGTTCGGTTTGGTCGTCATCTCGACGGTTCTGCCGCTTGTCCCGTCGTTCACACACTACACGCCCCTCTACGTTCATCTCGCAGGTGGGTATGGGACGCTTCTGAACCGGACATATCTTATCGACCTGTTTCTCGTTGGGGCCGTTGTCGGCGGGGCGATGGTCTGGCTGGCCCCTACGATGAGCAGGATGCTCAGCCGGCTCCGCGGAAAGCGATTATTTCCCTATCAGGGTGTCATGATCACCCTCGGGCTGTTGATGCTCAGCGCAATCGCTCTGCAGTTCCTCACGTGAACGAAATCGTCGTCGCCTTCCTCGGGATTGCCCTGCTCTTTGGGACGATGGTGCTTATCCGGAGCAAATATGCGCTCCAGTGGTGTGCCATCTGCATGGCGGTGGGTCTCACCTGGCTTACCCTGCTCATCCTCTTCTGGACAGGAAGATTTCAGAATGTGACCCTGCTTGCTCTCCTGATGGGACAAAGTGTCGTTGGCGTATTTTACGTCGTAGAGAAACAGGTCGCAGAACCCTGGCGCCTCTTTCGCCTGCCGTTTCTGTTGACACTCACCGCAGCAGCGTATTCGGTCCTCGCCTTGCGGTGGGCGGTGCTGGCTCCGGTCTATGGCTTGCTGCTCGTGTTTTGGCTAGGGTTTCTGGGTGTCTTCCTCGCGCGAGCCAACCGGACGTGGAAGGCCGTCGCTCAGCGGCTCATCGACTGCTGCCGGGGGTGGTAAGAGGCCCCAAGGATGAGCTTGTTCATGTGCACCCCCCCCGTTTTGTAGATGCCTGCGCGGTTTCTCCGTGAAACCCGGCGAGTCCTTCGTTTCTCTGATCACCTCCCCGCCCTCAGGTTGTCCAGCAGGCTCGCCTTCCTGAACTTGGCGCTCACATCAGGCTTCGTGAAGCGCGCACGCAGGTCCGACTCCAAGCGATCCAGGAAGACCCGCAGCGGTTCGCTATGCTGCGCTTTGAAGGACTGGGCTGGTGGGCGGTACAGGTCTCGAACCTGTGACCTCATCCGTGTGAAGGATGCGCTCTACCACTGAGCTAACCGCCCTCGATGGCAAAGGATATTATAGGCGTGCCGGAAAAGTAGCGTCAAGGAACTCATGGGGTCACGCTCGCCGCTCGATGCGCTGAATACTAGAATCATCGCCTGCCGCCGCTGCCCCCGGTTGGTGGCCTACCGCGAGGAGGTCGCCCGCCGGCGCAAACGCCAGTTCGCGTCGTGGGACTACTGGGGACGTCCGGTGCCGGGAATGGGCGATCCACGCGCCCGCATCCTCCTGGTGGGCCTGGCGCCGGCCGCCCACGGCGGCAACCGGACCGGGCGGATGTTCACCGGCGATGGGTCGGCCGATTTCCTGACCCCGGCGCTCTACCGGGCGGGTCTGGCATCGCAGCCGACGTCGGTCAGCCGCGACGACGGGCTGCGGCTGCGCGATCTCTACATGACCGCCTCGGCGCGGTGCGCGCCTCCGGACAACAAGCCCCTTCCGGTGGAACTGGCCAACTGCCGCGAGTATCTGATCCACGAATTGCAGTCGCTGACGCGACTACGCGGGATCGTCGCGCTGGGCCAGATCGCATTCCACACGGTGCTCGTGACAGTATCGCAGATAGGGTGGCAGGTTCCGAATCCCAGGCCGGGCTTTGCTCATGCCGCGACGGCCACGCTGGTGCGTCCGCCCCACCGGCCGATCACGCTGATAGGTTCGTACCATCCCAGCCGGCAGAACACGCAGACCGGACGGCTGACCCCCGCGATGCTCGATCGCGTGATGCGCCGGGCGGTCGCGCTCGCGGGCCTCACGGGATGACCATTCCGACAGTGGAACCTCCGACGATGCGGCGTTCGCAGGCAGGTGCCGAATCGCCATCCGGGGCGCTCCCAGCCGGGCATACCCGGGCGCTGGCGGCGATCGTCCTGGTTTCAACCGCCGTCCGCCTGGCCGCATCTTTTGGCGTCCCCATCCTCGACGACGAAGCGCACTACTGGGTCTGGTCGAAGCATCTCATGTGGGGCTTTCCAGACCACCCGCCTATGATCGCCGGTCTGGTCGCCCTCAGCACGCGGCTGTTCGGCGACTCGGTCCCGGCGGTGCGGATCATGCCGGTGTTGCTGGGCACCGTCTCCACATTGCTGATCTACGCGCTGGCCCGCCGGCTGTTCTCGCCTGCGGCGGGTCTGCGCGCGGCCGTGGTGTTTCAAGTCTTGCCCGCCTTCGCCGCCAACGGCATCATGACGGCCCCCGATGCCCCGATGGCGACGTTCTGGCTGCTGGCAATGCTCCTGGGCTGGATGGCGCTCCAGGGTAAACGGTGGGCGTGGCCGGCTGCCGGCGCCGCCGCGGGATTGGTAGTCCAATGCAAACTGGCTGGCGGCGCGATCGTGCTATCGCTGGCGGGATTCATTCTGGCGTCGGCATTGCAGCGCCGCTGGCTCCGCACGCCGGGCCCCTATCTAGCCACGCTCGCCGGCGCCGTGGTGCTCAGCCCGCTCGTCTGGTGGAACGTCCACTACGACTGGGCCACCGTGAAACGCGCGTTCGTCGTCAAAACGTGGATCCACCCGATTGGGCCGGTGGGTAACGTCGCGATCTTTGTGGCCTCGCAGTTCGTCTATTTTGCGCCGCTCGGCTTCGGCGTGTTGATTGCCGGGTTGATGGGCGTCGTCGCGCGGTATCGGGACGATGAGCGGTTTCGCTTCCTCCTCTGGTGGGCGGCGCCCACGCTGATCGCGGTGCTGCTCGCCAGCGTCCGCTCACTCGCCAAGCCGCACTATACCGGCCCGGCACTCCTGGCGGCCATCATCGCCGCGGCCGGACTGTGGGAGACCTGGAGCGCGCGCCGCCTGCTGCGGGCCGCGGTGGCAAGCAGCGCGGTCCTCACGCTGACCGTCCTCGTGCTGGCCTCCGTGCCCAACCCACTGGCGGAGGACTTCCAGAAGGAAACGCGCGGATGGCAGGAAGTGGCGAGCCAGATTGCGACCGTGCTGCCGACGCTCGGTCCGCCGGACAGCGTCTTCGTCGTCGCGGAGACTTATCAAGCGGGCAGCCAGATCGCGTTCGCAACGAAGAACAGCGTCCCGGTGGTGGTCCCCTTCAGGGGCTTCTTGCTCTGGGAGCCTCCCGCGAAATGGATCGGCCGCAGCGGCCTCGTGGTGGATCATCTCGGTGGCGATAGGCTCCAACGTCTCATTAGCGCGTTCGAGCGGGTCGGCACGCCCTACGCGGTGCCCATCCGCTCAGGCTACCGGGTGCTCCTCTACCCTGGAACGAACTTCCTGGGATTCCGCTGAGGACGCTACGCGCCGCGTCGAAACGTTGAACCAGCCGCCCGGCTGAGGTTGGCCTTGAGGATCGCCGTGACCTCCAGGCCGATGGCCAGGTGCTCCACCCGCTCGGCGAGCATCGTGCACAGGGCACCGGGATGGTGACGCGCCGGGGCCCCGCGGCCGTAGGGAGCGTCGAGCACTGCGCCGTCGGGTGCGGCGAGCGTCGCGCGCAGCACCTCGAGGACCGACGTGATAGCCTGGACGCCCTGGTCCATCGCCGCATGGCCGAGGCGAATCTGCTCGGACATGGCGACCTCTTCCATGGCGCGCTCGTCGGTCGCCCGCTGGATCTCCTTCACCACCTGCTCGACGGTGGCCAGCGCCTCGAGGAGTTCGGGAGAGACCTGGGGCCGCTGGTTGGTCACCGGATGGTACGTGAGGTGACCGGCCAAGCGGCGAATGGTCACAGCCGCGCGCCGCAGCCGCCCGGCCTGCCCGACCATCAGGGCCGCGCGAAGATCGGATGTCGGACTTGTGGTCGACGATGCGTTCATCATGCCACTCGTAGCGTAGCACCAGAGCGCCGGGGGTAGCAACGGCACCGCGCAGCGTCCAGCATGATGGAAGGAGGACGCCGCGCGCCGGACGAAGGGGAGCCTCGGAGGACGCCATGGCGTGGACGCAGACCCTTGAGGCATGGGACCTGCTCGACTCGGCGCACGCGACCGGGGCACGCGTCGCCGCCGCGCTGCGTGCCAGGGGTGTCGAGTGCCAGGTGACGACCATTACCGGCGAGCGGGGCTCCACGGACTTCATCCGCGTGGTCTTCCCCGGCGTGCGCGGCAGGAGTGGAGGGGGAGATGCCAGGACGCTGGGCATCATCGGACGGCTCGGCGGCATCGGCGCCCGGCCGGATCGGATTGGCCTGGTCTCCGACGCCGACGGCGCGATCACGGCCGTGGCGTGCGCGCTCAAGGCTGCAGACATGCGCAAAGAAGGCGATCCGCTGCCGGGCGATCTCATCGTGGCCACGCACGTCTGCCCCCGCGCCTTCATCCACCCGACCCCGACCGTGCCGATGATGATGTCGCCGGTGGACATCGCAACGATGAACACCCACGAGGTCGATCCCGCGATGGAGGCGATCCTCTCGATCGACACCACCCGCGGCAATCGGGTCGTCAACCACAAGGGGATCGCGATCTCGCTGCCGGTGAAGGAAGGCTTCGTGCTCCGCGCCGTGGAGGGGATGCTCGACATCTACCAGTGGGTGACCGGTATCCCGCCGGTCATCGTCCCGCTGGCCACGCAAGACATCACCCCGTACGGGACCGGGTTGCGGCATATCAACAGCATCCTCCAGCCATCTGTGGCCACCACGGCACCGGTGGTCGGCGTCGCGCTGACCGCCGAGGTGCCTGTCCCCGGCTCGGCCACGGGCGCCAGCCAGACCGCCGACATTGAGACCGCGGTCCGGTTCTGCCTGGAGGTCGCCAAGGCCTACGGGCAGGGTGCCTGCAACTTTTACGATCAGAAAGAATTCGACGAGTTGATTGGACGATACGGGCCGATGCGCCACCTGCAGACGCCCGGCCAGGCGGTGCCGACGTGACGGTTACGTGTCCTCGGCGCCGCGATGCGGGAACCTCCGCTCGAAGAGAAGATAGAGCGTCGGGATCAGGAACAAGGTCAGAAACGTCGAGACCGCCAAACCGCCGATGACGGCGCGGGCCAGCGGCATGTTCGTCTCAGCCCCTTCGCCCAGGCCCATCGCCATCGGAATCATGCCGAGGACCGTCGCCAGGGCGGTCATCAGGATCGGCCGCAGCCGCGTCCGGCCCGCCCGCAGCACCGCGTGGAGCGCCGACATCCCCCGCACCTGCAGCCGGTTCGCAAAGTCCACCAGCAGGATGCCGTTGCTCACGACAATCCCGACCATCGTGATGACGCCCATAAAGGACATGATCGACAGCGTCGTGTGCGTCAGCAGCAGCATCCAGATGACCCCGATGAGCCCCAGCGGCACCGTGAACATGATGATGAACGGGTCCACCAGCGACTTGAACTGCGACGCCATGATCATGTAGACGATCATCAGGGCTAGCCAGGTCGCGGTGCCGAGACTGCCGAAGGCTCCCTGCTGCTGCTCAGTCTGCCCGGCCATGTGATACGCAAATCCTGGAGGAAACGACAGACGGTCGAGCCGCTGCACGATCTCCTGGGACACCGCGCCCAGCGGCCGGTTCACGACGTTGGCGGTCACATCCACCACCCGCTGCTGGTTCTTCCGGCTGATCTGCAGCGGCTCGCTGTCCACCTTGGTCCGCGCGACGTCGCTGAGCAGGATCGAGACTTTCCCCATCGACGAGCCGCCGTCGGACGGGGGATCGGCGAGCGCTGCCAGCGGCACGTTGCCGAGATCCTCCGGATGGGTGCGGTAGTGACTCATCAACTGGACGACGATGTTGTACTGAGCGCCCGTCACCGGATCGATGAAGTGACTGGCCGTCCCCGCGTTACCCGACATCGCCATGGTGATGGCGTTGGCGACCGCCGTCGGCGACAGCCCCACCTGCGCCGCCTTCTCGTTGTCGACCTCGACCGTGAACGTCGGGTACTGGCCCCGCGGGGTGATCCGGACGTCGGCGGTCCCCGGTGTCTGGGCCACGATCGCCGCCACCTGCTGCGCGAGTTGGGCGGCCACACCCTGGTCGTATCCCAGCACCTGCACGTCGACGGGCGCTGCAGACCCGAAGTTCACCACATTGCGCTGCAGGCCGCCGACGGAGATGAACATCTGGACCCCGGGGAACTTGCCGTCGAGCGCGCGGCGGACCCGGTTGGCGAGGTTATCGGAGGAGACGGACCGCTCAGTCGGCGGCGTCAGGCGCACGCTGACATTCGCATAGTTGGGCCCCTGATTCGACCCAAACGACGACCCCGCGGGCACACCGGAGTTCGTCGTAATGTTTGTAATGTTTTTCGGCGAGACGACCTGCTTGATGATGTCGGCCACGCGTTCGGCCAGGGCCGTGGTCACCTGCACCGCGGTCCCCTGGGGAGCCTGGATGTTGACGCTGAACTGGCTCTCGTCCGTCGTCGGGAAGAACTCCGTACCGATCCCCTTGGCCGCCATCAGCGAGAGCGCGAAGATGATCGCGATGCCGGCAATCACCGGCACGCTGTACCGCAGCGCCCACCCCAAAATGTGCTGGTAGCCTGCGTCAAGGCGGTCCAGCATCCGCTCGCTGAATAGCGCCAGGCGGGACATCACCGGGATTCCGCCCGCGGGCGCGATCTCATTATCCCGGCGCCGAGCGCGCAAGACCTTCATGCTGAGCACGGGGTCGATGGTCATCGAGACCACGTACGACGCCGACATGGCGAATACGATGGTCAGGGCCATCGGGACGAACAGGCGCCGCGCGATCCCGGTCAGGAACACGACCGGGAAGAAAACCGCGATGGTCGTGGCCGTCGACACGAACACCGCGCCCCCGACCTCCTCGGTCGCCTTCACCACCGCCTGCCTGACCGAGGTGCCGGGCCGCGCCAGGTGCCGGGAGATGTTCTCGCGGACGACGATCGCGTCGTCCACCAGCCGTCCAAGGGCCAGGGTGAGCCCTCCCAGCGTGAACACGTTCAGGGTCTGACCGGTGAAGTAAAGCAGGATCAGCGCCGTCGCCACTGACAGCGGGAGCCCGATCCCGATGATGAATAGGTTCCATAGATTCGGGAGGAAGACGAGGATCACGAGGAACGTGAGGCCCGCCCCTATCAGGGCCTCGTGCGTGAGGCTCTGGATCGCGGCCCGGACATACCGGGACTGGTCGAACGAAATCCGGAGGCTCGTCCCGCTGGGGATGCCGACCAGCCGCGGGAGGGCCAGCCGCAGCCCGTCCACCACCTGCACGATGTTCGCGCCCGGCTCGCGGACCACCGACAGGGTGATGCCGGGCTGGCCGTCGACCTTGACGATCTGTGTTTGGTCGGCCGCGGCATCGTTCACCTCGGCGATGTCACCGATATGCACGGGGATGCCGCGGCTCGTCGTGACGACGACCTGCTTGATGGCGTTGACATCCTGCAGCAGGGTCGAGACCCTGAGCTGAAAGTCGATCTGATTGTTCCGAAGCGCCCCCGACGGGATCAGCGCATTGTAGCGCCGGACCGCCGCATCCACCTGCTGGAGGGTCAATCCGGTCGCCGCCAGCCGGTGCGGATCAACGTTCACATTGAGCTGACGCACCAGACCGCCGCTGACGAACGCCTGCGACACCCCGGGGATCCGCTCGAGCTGCGGCTCAATCGTGTCGATCGCCAGCGTGAGCATCTGGCGGGCGTCGAGGCCCGGAGCCGCCAGGACGACCTGTCCTACTGGGATGTTTGAAATGTCGAACTTGAGCACGGACGGATTCGCGACGCCGGGGGGCAGGCTCTGCATCACGCGCTGGATGTTCTGGATCACCTCGACCTCGGCCGCGTTGAGGTCCGCGCCCCAATCGAACCACACCTGCACGCTGCTCGAGCCCCGCCGCGACGTGGAGAGGATTTGCTGGACGCCGGACACGCGAGTGATCGCCTGTTCAATCGGGTAGGTGACGGCCCGTTCGACGTCCTCAGGGCTGGCGCCAGAGTAACTGGTGGCGACGGTGATGGCGGGGACCGTGATGCTCGGGAACAGGTCGACGGGAAGCCGCGTGAGCGCGATCTGGCTCAGCACGACCGCCGCGATGCTCACCATCAGCACCAGGATCGGGTTGCGGATTGCCGCGCGTGTCAGAAACATGGCTACTCGCCTACCGGCACCGCGCGGACAGGGCCGCGATCCCGCACCATCTCAGTGCCGCGCACGACGATCGTGTCCTCCGAGCGCAACCCCTGAGTGATCTCCACCATCTGTCCCGTGGCACGCCCGACCGTCACCGGTCGCCGGGAGACGGTGCCGTCTGTCAGCACCCAGGCGAACTGCTGCCCGCCGATGATCGTCAGGGCCGATAGCGGTACGACCAGCGCGGGCTGGCTGCCGGCTGCGAGCACGACCCTGGCGTACATCCCGGGCCGCAGCGGGTGGCCGGGATTCGCGATGCCAATTTCAACCAGCACGGTTCGCGTATCGGTATCCACCCCGCCTGCGACGCGGCTAACGGTCCCGGTGAATGTCCGGTTGGGATAGGCGTCTACGGAAATCTCGGCCTTGCGTCCTGGGCGGATCCCACCCATTTGAGCCTCAGCGACGTTCACGAGCGCAGCGACCTGATCCAGATCCGCGATGATGAGAATGGTTGCGGCGCCTCCTGGTGAAACGTACGCGCCGGGATCCAGGTTCCGGCTGACGACAACGCCGGCAAACGGCGCACGGATCGTGGCGCTGTCCCGATTCAGCCGCACCATCTGCAGCGCCGCCTCCAGGCTGGTGACCTGAGCCTGCTGCGTGCGTACCTGCGAGGCCGCGGCCGCCTCCTGGGCCTGCGCCGCCCTCACTTGAGCCTGGGCCTGCTGGATCGCGGCCTCACCCACGCGGACCTGCGCATTTGCCGCGTCGATCGCGGCCTGCGCGGAGTCCACGTCCGCCTTGGCGTTGTCTACCGCCTGAGCCGCGATCAGGCCGTCGCGGTAGAGCGCGGTTACGCGCGTGTAGTTGGCCTGGACCTGGACCTGCTGGGCGCGCGCCTTGGCGAGCGCGGCCTGAGCGTTCCCCAGGTCGGCCTCGGACCGGCGCTGCGAGGCGAGCGCATTCAACACCTGGGCATGGGCGGCACTCAAAGCCGCCTGGGCCGTCTGAACACCCGTCTGCGCCGCCATCACGGCCGCCTGGGCCTGGGCGACCTGCGAGTCGAGCTGAGCGTGCTCCACGACCGCGACGACTTGCCCCGCCTTTACCATGTCTCCCGGCCGGACCATCACGGTATCGACGTAGCCTGCGATCTTGGACACAATGCTGGCTGCATGCAGCGACGCGATGCTCGCTGTCAGTGAAAGCGTCACCGCAAGGTCAACCTGCTTCGGATGCCCCACCCCCACCACGGGGACTTGCTGGGGCCGGCGCCCCGGCGCCCCGCCAGAACCGGGTCCGGCAGGCGCATATGCGGCGGAGGCGGACCCTGCCGGCGCCAATGAGGACTCGGGTGCCCGGCCCCGGGCGACCATCAACGCCGCCACCAGGGCCAAAACGATGACCCCTCCCACCCACCAGAGCCACTTCGACGTGCGCATTGTTGTCCTCCACACGGGCCTCAAGAGACGCCAGGCTCGCAAATCCAGTAAACTATATTATAAAGCGAAGCCATACCCGGGCGGAAGACGTGCCTGCCTTGTTGCGCCTTCAGGAGACCTCGACACTGATGAGCAGGGTATGGTGGACGCCAGTCCTCGGCATCATCGTGGCCCTCGGGCTCACGGCGCAAACTCTGGCCGGCCCCCAGGCGGTCTGCTCAAATCCTCCTAAACCAGTCAGTCTTCTGCAGGGCAACGTGGTGAATGTCGTGGACGGGGATACGATAGACGTCCGGACCATCAGCGGCGTGAAGACGCGCATCCGCCTGCTCGGCATCGATACCCCCGAGGTCCATGAGAGCGAGAAACTCAACCGAGACGTCCGGCAATCCGGGCGCTCAAAGGCAGCCATCCAGGCCATGGGCCGCCTGGCCTGGGAGTACACGAGGACACGCCTGGATGCGAAGACCGTCGGCCTCGAGTTCGACGTACAGCGTCGCGACCGCTACAGCCGAACACTTGCCTATATCTGGCTGGCGGACGGAACGTTGTTCAACATGGTGATCATGCGCGACGGGTATGCCCAGGTGATGACGATCCCGCCGAACGTGAAGTATGCAAGTCTGTTCCTCGCCTGCCAGCGGGAGGCGCGGGAGAAGAGCCGCGGCCTGTGGGGGCATACATAGGGAGGCCGAGCTTTCAGGCGTCCTCGCCAAGCGCATACTCAATCGCCTGGGCCAGCGCCATCGCCCGACCCACCGTCCTGGCAGCGGCCGATGCTTTCTCCCCCAATACATGTTGCACGGCTGCAACAGTTCTGTCGTGGTCGGCTCTGTCGGCGATTGGGAGAGGGATGCCCAGAACTTCTCGAATGGCCTCCGACGCCCCGAGCAGCCGCATAGCCCGGACTGGCTGCGCTTGCACAGCAGCGTACGCCGCGAGTTCCAGGGACTGGATCACGATTTCCTTATCGCCGACTTCTGCGGACAAGACGATGCTCTCCTTGAGCAGCGCCATCGCCTGCCCGAAATCTCTATGATGTAGCCTCAAGATCGCCAGGTGGTTGAGGGACCAGGCGATCGCCCCCTTGTTTCCCAATTCCCGGAACAGCGCCAGACTCTCCTGACCCAACGTCGCCGCCTGACCGAGGTCGCCTTGCCGCCGCTCGACATCGCCCAGCGCGCAAAGGGTTTGGGCGATACCCTGCTTGTTCCCCATTCCCCTGTGCAAGGTTAAGCTCTTTTCGAGCAACGTTGCCGCGTTCCGATTGTCCCCCGCAAGACGCGACACATTGCCTAAGTGGAAGTAGCAGTAAGCAACGGCCCGTTTGTTCGCGACCTTCTGGACTAGGTCCAGGGATTGCTGAAACAGGTTCAGTGCTTCCTCATAGCGGCCCTGACTGGCTGCAACCCTTCCGAGCCCGTACAGCGCATCTGCGACACCCCTGTTGCTCCCCAGTTCCCGGGACAGAGCCAAGCCCTCCTCGTGCAGCGCCTTCGCCCTTGCATAATCGCCTCGATCCCGGATTAAATGGCCAATGAAATCTAGCGAATCGGCGATCCTTTGCTTGTCTCCTAAGTCGCGCGAGATCGCCAGGCTCTGCTGGAACAGATTGAGGGCTGCATCGTAATTCCCTTGAAACAACACCAGATGGCCTGTTCTTATGAGCGCTTCTACCCGTATGTGGCTCCGTGCGCTTGCCGCGTTTGCCAGTGCGCCTTCGAGCCACTTACGGCCTTCACTCCAATACCCGCGTCCAAACCAGAACTCCCCGAGTGCTACCGCCAACCGCAGCCCGGCCTCCGCACCATCCTGTTCAATCTGGCACCATTCCAGCGCGGCCCGAAAGTTCTCGTGTTCCGATTCAAAGAGTTCGAGCCACGCTTCCGGGTCCAACCCCCGAAGTTCCTGGTCTCCCTTCTCCGCCAACATCAGGTACCAGTCCCGATGCCGCGAACGGACACGGCCCGTTTCTCCCGACTCCTTCAGCCTATCCTGACCGTACTGCCTCACCGTCTCCAACATTTGGTACCGGCTATGCCCGTTTTGCGCCTGCAACATCAGGAGCGATTTGTCTATCAACAGCGCCAGCAGGTCGAGAATCTCAGCGCGCTCGAACTCCTCTCCCGCCCAGATCGCCTCGGCTGCCTCTAGAGTGAAGCCCCCCGCAAACACGGATAGTCGACGGAGCAACGCTCGCTCTTTCTCTGAGAGCAGGTCGTAACTCCAGTCCATCGCCGCCTGCAATGTCTGGTGACGGAGCAGACCGGTACGACTCCCGCCGGTTAGGAACCTGAACCTGTCGCCCAGGCGTTTCGCGATCTCCGCAGGCGATAGCATCCTGACGCGAACCGCAGCCAACTCGATGGCCAGCGGAATCCCGTCCAACTGACGGCATACCTGTGCGACGGCCGACCCATTCCGGTTCGTCATCAGGAAGGTCGGTGCCGCGGCCGTTGCCCGGTCAACGAAGAGCCTGACTGCTTCGCACTCTCTGAGATGCGTGGAAGACGGCACGTGTCGAAGGCCAGGCAGCGAAAGGGAGGGCACCCTGAAGGCTGTCTCGCCTGCTGTACCCAAGACCTCTCGGCTTGTAGCAAGGATACGCAGGTCCGGGCAACTTCGGAGCAGGGTACTCACTAGTTGAGCGCAGGCGGCAACCACGTGCTCGCAATTGTCGAGGACGAGCAGGGCTCGTTTGGGCTGAAGATAGCCCGCAAGCGTCGCTGTAAAGCTTCGTCCCGGCTGCTCACGCAGACTTAAGGCTGTTGCCACGGTCTGGGGGACCAGAGGGGGATTGACGAGGGGCGCGAACTCCACGAACCAAACCCCATCAGTGAACGCGTCCAACAGGTCAGCTGCTACGTAGAGGGCGAGCCTGGTTTTTCCGGAGCCTCCTACGCCGGTCAGAGTCAGGAGGCGGGTTCCCTGCATCAATCGCTTGATCTCGGCCATCTCTCGCTCCCGGCCGATGAAACTTGTCAATTGAATGGGCAGGTTGTTCGGCAGGACATCCAGAGACCTGAGTTGCGGAAAGTCAGCGGGCAGATCCGGTGTGACAACCTGGAACAACCGCTGTGGCCGAGCGAGGTCTTTGAGATGATGCTCTCCCAAGTCCCGCAGGCTCACGCCTTCCGGCTGGTCATCCTCTACGAGGTCGCGTGTCGTCTGAGAGAGGAGGATCTGTCCACCGTGTCCGGCCTGACAAACCCGGGCCACCATGTGGACATCGACCCCCACGTATCCATCACTGGTGCTGACAGGTTCGCCGGTGTGCAGCCCCATTCGGACCCGCAACACTGCACCATCAGGCCATGGATGCGCTGCCAGTGCCCGTTGTGCCGCCGTGGCCGCCAGAATTGCGTCTCTGGCTCTTTGGAAGGCGAAAATGAAACTTTCCCCTTGGTCCTCGTAGACGTGCCCACCCTCGGACTCGACGGCGTCGCTCAGGAGCCGCCGGTGATCCCCGAAGACCTGTTCCGAGCGAGCGTCACCAAGTTGTTGGACGAGGCGCGTAGACCCCTCGATGTCGGTGAACAGGAAGGTGACCGTGCCGGTTGGGAGAGGCATGGCAAATCCCTCTCGGTGCTTGGGGCGAGTGTTCGATAGATCTAAAGCGTTTCCTTGGCGACGGACGCCATCAGTCAATGCGACATAACGGATTCAAACAGTGCAAGATGGCAGGCGTAGCGTTGTCGAGGAATCGCTGCGGATGCTGTCAACGAGGGACTGGCGCGCTGAAGCGCCCGTCTCGGCTGACGTTGGCGCCCAAAGAAGGAAGTCACTCGAACTGCTCTTCAAGCAGCTTCGAGACGCCCTCCGTGAGGAATTCTACCAGAGTCCGGCTGCTTAGGCGAGCGTTCGGTTAGAGACCGAGCAGCGTTCGTACCCGTTCCTCTACCACCGCCATCGTCTCCGGCGTCACCGCTCCCCATCGTTCAACGAGCCGTTCCTTGCTGATCGACCGGATCGCGTCGGTGAGGATGCGACTTTGGACCTTCAGGCCGCCTTCGGGCGGCTGCACGATCACATGCAGTGGGATGGGACGGATCGTGGAGGTGATTGGCAAGATCACGACGAGTTCTGCCGGTCCTTGGTTGAACTCATCAACCGAGAACACCAAGACGGGCCGCTGCCCAGCCTGTTCCCGGCCGCGGGTCGGATTGAGGTCCGCCAGCCAGATGTCCCCACGTTGCGGTTGAGGCATACGGAAGAGTCGTGTGGGTTAGGAGTCCCTGTCCTGAGCTTCTAGACCGTCAGCGAGCGTGCCGTCCCAGAGGGTCCGTTCCGTTCGTTCTTCGTCCCAAGCTTTCCGATCTGCCTTGAGCGTGGCATAGGCGCGGTTAGTCTCGGTAAGGATGTGCTGTCCCTCCGTGGCCGCCGTCGCGCCCGGAACGGTCAGCCAACCCTCAGCCTCGTCCGGGAGTTCGGCTGGCTCCACGACTCGTCCCTCATGGACACGCACTTTGATTCTCCGCATGACTTGCCTCCTATTCGGGCACAGCCTAGCAGAGGCGCAGGGCAACCGCAATGGGAGGTGACCGATGTAGAGAGCGCGAAGCTGCCGGGCCGGACGAACTACTCGGCGATAATGGCCGACCTCGCCCTCCGACAGGACATTGCCGGTGTTATTTCCCGCAAGCTCGACCGGTTGCTGAGGAACCTCAAAGATTACACGGACGTGGAACGATGGAAAGGGGAAAGCGCGGCCGAAGAAGCGGTGGTTTGCGTATCGCGGCCTTCTAGTGTGCGGCGAGTGCGGCCGGGCGATTACCGCTGAGCTCCAGAAAGGCCACGTTTACTACCGGTGCACGAAATCTAAGAGCACTCACTCCTGCCGGCAGCCGTACGTGCGGGAGGAAGAACTGACACGCCAGTTTGCCGACCAGCTCCACAGCATCGAACTCGACGATGACGAGTACGCCATCTTGCGGGACATCTTGAAGCAGTCACATGCCGATGAGCAGCGGTACCGGGATGAGCAACTGGAAACGGCTGCACCGGATCAAGGTCGATCTCCAGAAGAAAGAGGACGCCTTCCTCGAACGGCTCCTCGACGAGACGATTACCCGGGAGGTGTACGAGGCGAAGTTCACGGCCTTAGAGCAGGAGCGGGGACGCCTAGACGCTGCGATTCTCAGCCATGAGCAGGCCAATCGCTCTCATTGGTGCCCGCAGCAGGACGATGCTCAAACTCTTTAACCAGCTACGGGATGCCTTCCGCGAGGGATACTACCACAGTCCGGCGGCGTAGCCAAACAGATACCCCGAACACGAATCCGGTCACCGACCGGATTTGAACTCGTGACCTCTTCCGCCATTAGGCTACAGATTGGCTACAATGACTTCTGTCAATGTCGCTGGCCGGTCGCGCGCGCTTTTGCACTCCGGCGCGCGCCTGCCCAATTGACACCGGCGCCAGTCGCCACCCGAAGACGGTCGGCGAGCTGCGCCTGGTGATACTGAATGTGGCGAATGTTGATGATCTGGTGCTCCATCTTGGGAACCCTGTACCAACTGAACCCGCTCTGTGGATCATTTAGGTCGAGTGCGTCAACGGCATCGTCGACCATTGACTCGCAGATGCTCCAGTAGGCCAGCACCTCCGCCTTGGTATACGGTCGCCCGGTCTTCGGTGGTCTGTCCATGTGCTGGATTCCCTTCTGGTGGTGCTCCCAAGCGCGAAAGATCCGGTTATCCGGCTGGAGATATTGTAGTAGAGTGTGTGGTACGCGATCCGCCAGAATGGATTGGCATGACCGTCGCTGCTGGTCCACAGGTCCTCAGGACAGCGCCGAATGGCTGCCCGCAGCATGGCAAGGGTAGCGTGATACTGGCTCTTTAACGCGGACCGAAGTGCCTCCATTGCAATGGTACCATCGACTGAGCGTTTCCGCTGATCCATGGCACAACTCCTTTCTCCGGGGCGGAAGCGATCGGGCTTCAAGACTCCACAACACCAGAAGGTGGCTGGGCGCTACCGCGGCCGTGGGGTCGAGTTGCAGATGGCGCAGCGCGCGTACGGTCTCCAGGATCCCGCGGCGGGTCCGCGGTGGGCGCTTCCCGGCCAGCAGCTGGCTCGCCACGGCCAGGCGGCGGGTTTCAATGAGGGTAAGCGTCAGCGGCACGCCTCCGATTCTATCTCTAAGGATGCTCCGCCGGAAGCGCAAGGACTTCAATCGGTGGACTGTGCCCGCGGATGAAACCAAGTGCCAGTAGGATCGATGAGGACACTCTACCGAGAGAAGGTTCGAAGAGGAGTGAAGAGCCCGGGCACGTAGGACTATCTTCGAACTGGTGCCCCCAGCGGGATTCGAACCCGCGTCGCCGGCTTGAAAGACCGGTGTCCTAGGCCGGACTAGACGATAGGGGCAAACCAACCAACAGTATAACATCCAACGATAGCCCTGCGCCCCGGCGGCTTGACGCGCCAAAGCATCTTGTTGATGATGTCCCCATGGCCCGGATGACCGGCGGCGAGGCGCTCGTGCAGTCGCTCTACCGCGAGGGCGTCCGCGTGGTGTTCGGCGTGCCGGGCGTCCAGATCTATGGGGTTCTGGCGGCGCTGCGGGATGAGCCGAGGATTCGCTTCATCTCGACCCGGCACGAGCAGGCCGTGAGCTACATGGCCGACGGCTACGCTCGGGCCGGGGGCGGTTTCGGGGTCGCCCTCGTGGTCCCGGGGCCCGGACTGCTGAATGCTTCGGCCGGACTCAGTACGGCATACGCAGCCTCTTCGCCGGTGCTGATGATCGCCGGACAGATCCCGAAGGCCGCGATCGGGAAGAACCTCGGCCTCCTCCATGAGATGAACGACCAGCTCGACGCCATCGCGCCGGTCACCAAGTGGCGCCGGCGCGTCCTCGAGGTCGCGGAGATTCCGGCCGCCGTCCAAGAGGCCGTGCGCCAGCTCAAGATCGGCCGACCCCGTCCGGTCGAGATTGAGATGCCGCCCGAGACCATGGAAGGGGAAGGCGAGGTCGAGCTGGTCGATCCAGGCCACCCCAGCCGGTCACCCGCCGACGAGGCCGCCGTAGAAGAAGCGGTCGCGCTCCTTTCTGAGTCCACACGCCCGGCGATCTATGCGGGCGGCGGCGTCCATACCGCGGGGGCGCACGAGGTCCTGCTCGCGGTGGCCGAGCACCTCCAGGCCGGCGTCATCGAGTCCTTCGAAGGCAAAGGTGCCATCAACAATCACCACGACCTGTCGCTCGGCGCCGCGCTGTGGTCGGGCAGTCCCCTGAAGGCGTACGTTGATTTGGCCGACGTGGTCCTCGCGGTCGGCACCCGGCTCGCGGCCGCGGGACTCCGGCCCGATCAGCAGGTCATCCAGATCGACATCGACCCAAAAGAGATCGGACGTCATCAGGCGAAAACGCTCGGCCTCGTCGGCGATGCGAGGGCCACGCTGGTGGAGATGCTTAAACGGCTCCGCGCCCGCTCGACGCCGCGGCCGTCACGCAGGACCGAGCGTGAAGCGCTGCGGGCCCAGGTGGCCTCCACCGGAACGCTGGAACCTCAGGCGTCTATCCTGAAGAGCCTCCGTGCCGGCGCCCCAGAGGATGCGATCTTCGTCGGGGACATGACGCAGATTAGCTATTACTCGCGCCCATTCTGGCCCGTGTATTATCCCCGAACCTACTTCACGCCCTCTTACTCAGGGAACCTCGGCTACGCCTTCCCGACCGCGCTCGGCGTCAAGGTCGCCCGCCCGGATCAACCGGTGCTCGCCGTGTGCGGCGACGGCGGGTTCCTGTACAACGCTCAGGAACTTGCGACGGCCGTCCAGTACCGCATCAACGCTATTGTGGTGCTCTTCAACGACAATTCCTACGGCAACGTCGCCCGTGATATGGATGAGGCCTGGGGCGGCACCATCGGGACCGATCTCCACAACCCGGACTTCATGAAACTCGCCGAAGCCTACGGTGTGGTCGGGCTGCGCACCAAAGAGCCGACCGACGTCGGCCACCTCGTTCGGGAGGCGGTGGCGCTGGAGGGTCCCGTCCTGATTGAAGTGCCCGTGGGGCGCATGAGTGACCCGCCCTACCGTGCCCAACGTCAGGCGCCGGCGAAGTACCGGCGCTGACGCCAAGGGATCACACGGCCCACCAGCGGGCGATTTCGCGCTCGAGCGCGTCCAGGTCCGGATAGCGCGCTTCCGCCTCGCGGATGAACCTCGCGGTCTCCTCCGGCGCCGGGACGAGCTCATGTCGCGCGACTGCGAAGTCGTAGACGGAGAACGCACCCGTCGGCAGGATGGTGTCGAGGGGCACAACGTCGGTATGGCGGTGCTTCAGCACCGTCTCGTAGACGCGACGGTACACCGGCGGGTCGTACGGCACCCGGGCCGCGGGATCGCGCGCCGGTGCGCTGTCGCCCGCACCACCGATATTAGGGGCCGCGACCTCGAGCGTCCGAGCGACATCCGTGAGCGCCAGCCAGAGATCGCGCAGGACGTCAGGCGGCGCGTCCTCGCGCTCCAGGGCGTGGAGTGGGTGCGCGGTACGCCGCTCACGCTCCGCCTCGAGAAACTCCCGAACTTCGCGCGAGGGCACGGGGATTGCGAAGCGGCACGACGGCGCCGACAGGAGCGGTTCGGCCGCATCGTCAGCGCGGCGGGCCAGCTCGATGAAGCGGTGGCCCACGAATGGGGTCTCGCCGATGAGCAGGTGCTCCGGTCCGGGGTGGCGCGCCGCCCACTCGACAATCGCGGCCCGCGCCCACAGGCCCACGGCCATCCGGATCACCCCGTGCGAAACGCCGTCCCGCAGCGGGTAACGCGCCGCGGCGTCGCTCGCCTCGAACGCCGGACGCGCGATATCCCACTGCAACAGGTGAACCGTGCGGCCCGCAGCATAGGCCATGTGGGTGAGCTGGTGTGTGAGAAGGCTCTTGCCGGTGCCGGGGAGGCCCGCGAAGAAGACCATGCGCCGCGCCGCCAGCCCCTGGAGCTGATCGTGGAGCGGGGAATCGACGCGCACGACGAGGCGAGTCAGCGCCCCGCCCCGATCCGTGCCGTCGTCCATCATGCGGTCCCGGAGGTCTCCCCAAAACGCTGCGGAAACGCCGCCACCGACCGCTCGAACAACCGCATCCCCTTGATCGTCGCGTACTCATTGGGGCTGTACGCGCGCCCGCCGTGGCCCAATCCACCCATCAGAATGGCGCTCGCGTAGCACCGCCGTCGACCTGAAATGTGCCGCCGGTGATGAAGCTGGCGCGCTCCGACGCCAGGAACACCGCCAGATTGGCAAACTCCTCGGGCCTGCCGACCCGCCCGAGCGGGATCTGCGAAACCCACAGGCGCTTTTCCGCCTCTTCGAAGCTGACACCCTCACGGGACGCGTACCCCTGGGACAGTTCATTCAACCGGTCGGTGACAATCGGCCCGGGACAGATCGTGTTCACCAAGATGTTGTGCGGCGCCAGTTCGAGCGCCTGCGTCTTGGCCAGACCGACCACCGCGAGGCGCAATGCATTCGACAGCGCCAGGTTGGGCAGCGGGTGCTTCACGGTAAACGACGCCACGTGGAGGATCCGTCCCCATCGCTGCCTCTGCATAGTGGGGATCACAGCGCGCGAGAGGCGCACAACCGACATCAGCAGGGTTTGCACCGCGGATTCCCACTGCCCATCGGTGAGCCCGGCCACCGCTCCGGACGGCGGCCCGCCGGCGTTGGTCACCAGGATGTCAATGCGCCCCCACCGATCGAGCGCCTGTGTGACGACGCGTTCCGTATCCTCCGCGCGGCCGACATCGGCCGCCACCCCCAGCACCTCGCACCCTGATGAATTGAGCGACGCCGCGAGGGATCCAATCGCCCCGGCCGACCGTGCGCACATCACCATCCGCGCGCCTTCGGCCGCCAGTCCTTCAGCGATCGCTCGGCCTAGCCCCCGGCTGGCGCCGGCGATGATCGCCACTTTCCCCTTCAGTCCCAGATCCATTCGCATGCGCTCCCGTCTGTGGGATCCAGATCACGCTGCCGCGAAAGGCCGCGAGTCGTGACTTGGCGACGGGTACGTACGTCTCCTTCCCGCCTTCGAGCAGGAGGCTGTGCACGTGACGCGACCACGGCACCAGGGCCCGGACGCGTCGCAGGTTGACCAGATAGGCTCGATGCGTGCGCAGAAAGCCGTGAGGCGCCAGCAGCAACTCCAGCCGGTCCAGCGGCGTCCGCAGAATCAGTGTGCCGTCGTCCCCGTGGAGGAGGCAGGCGCCGTTACGCGCTTCGATGAACTGGATCGCCTCGGGCGCCAGTGCCACGTGATGGTCGGCGGCAGGGACGAAGATCCGGGGGATTGGCGGGGGAGTGCCGAGCATGGGGCCGGACCCAGGCCGCGCGGGCGCGGACTCCAGGCTCCCGGTCGAGGCGCCTGCCTCAAGATGCTGCAGGCGCGCCCTGACGCGGCGGACGGCCCGCTCGACGCGCGCCGCCGACAGCGGCTTCACGAGATAGTCGGCGGCGTCCAGGTCGAACGCGTGCGCGGCATAGTCGGGATATCCGGTGGTAAACACCACCGCCGGCCGCGGAACGGCGCGCGACCACGTGCCAGCGCACGACCGGGCGACCTCGATCCCATCAACATCCGGCATACGGACGTCGAGACACAGCAAGTCGGGCCGGGTTTGGTCGAGCGCCGCCAGGACCTCACTGCCGGTCGCGCACTCACCGACGGTGTGAACGTGGCACGCCTCGAGCAGATCGCGCAGATGCCACCGTGCGCCGGCCTCGTCGTCGGCGATCAGGGCGCGCAGGGCTGAAGGAGCGGAGGCGAGATGGCCCACGGCAGTATCCTGTCCCAAGAGTCTCTCACGCTGCTCACCGCCTCGGAGCGCCTTGAGGATTGGAGGCAGCGTCAGACGGCGGGGCGCTGGCCACGGGCAGGCTGATCGCCGCGAGTGTTCCCCCGGCGGGCAACACCAGTAGGCGCAGCCGTGCCTCAGCACCCCAGAGCGCGGCCAGACGCAACCGAATCCCCGTCAGCCCCCATCCCGTGTGTCCCGACGGTGCGAGCGGCCGCCGCAACCCTGCGCCGTCATCCACGACGGCCAGGTGGAGGATTGCCCCGGTCACCCGTGCTTGGATACAAATACAGCCACCCCCCAGCCGGAGGGCGATCCCATGCCTGATGGCATTCTCGACTAGCGGCTGGAGGACCATCGGCGGGACGAGCGTCCCCAGCGACTCCGGGGTGCACGCGACCTCCAGCCGAAGCCGGCCACCCATGCGGGCACGCTCCACGCCCACGAAGGTCAGCACGAGCCGCAGTTCATCAGCCAGGGGCACCAACGATCGGGGCCCCGCGACCTGGCTCCTCAGGAACGCCACCATCTGCGACAGCAGATCTTCGGCCGTTTCCGGACGCCTGCGTAGCAGCGCACCTACCAGGCTCAGGGTATTCGCGAGCAAATGTACCTGGGCATGGGTATGCAGCGACGGAAGGAGTCTCACAGCCTTGACGGGAGACGCGTGCACGCGCTGACGGTCCACCCGGCTTCCCACCTTTCAGTGACGGGCTCCTCCGCGCACAAGCGGCTCTTCATTCAGGTATCGCCGCAGGCGTGTGATGCCGCGCGTCTGGATTTCCGCGATGCGCGTGATCGACAACGAGAGGTGCGCGGCGACGGCGCGTAGCGGCAGCCCGCGGACCATCCGAAGCTCCAAAACCTCACGGTCTCGCGGCGGGAGCGCGTCGAGCCCACATCGAACCCGGCGCCGCAGGTCGGCTTCCATGGCCAGGACTTCCGGGCTCGCGGCTTCATCGTCAGGCACCATGAGGGCTTCGTCGAGTTCGAGAAACTGGATGCCCCCGGTCTCGGCCGCCTTCTGCGCGCGGCGGAGGGCGCGCGGGAGCGGGTCCCGCTCGCGCAGCCCGTCGAGCATCGCCCCGCGAATCCGGTGCCCCGCGTATGTCGAAAATCCGACACCGCGGTCGGGGTTGTACCGCTCCAGCGCCGTGTACAATCCGATCACCCCGTCGTTGATGAGCTCGTTCATCTCCACTGTCGACGGCAGTCCGCGGCTCAGCGCCCGAGCGATGGCACCGACCAGCGGCAGGTAGGATTCGGCCGCGCGTCCCTCCATAGCGCACCCCCATGAAGCCAGATTGGGTGCCCCCAGAATGCCGCGCGTGCCGAACTTGAGGCATCAGCCTTACGTCAACTGGGGCAGGGTCGCGGTTGGACGGCGCGCAGGACAAGGTCAGCGGGGATCGGGTGCTATGATGGGAGCAGCGAGGAGGGACACGGCATGCACGTGAGGGTTGGTGGAATCAAGCTCGGCTACGAAGTTGATGGACAGGGACCGCCGGTCGTGCTCCTCCACGCGTTTCCGCTCAGCCGCGCGATGTGGGGCCCGCAGGTCGCCGCCCTGAGAGATCGGTTTACGGTGATCACCCCCGACTTCCGAGGGTTTGGCGAGTCAGAGATCCCCACAGGTCCGCTCACCGTCGATGACTACGCACAAGATGTCGTGGCGCTGCTCGACGCCCTGGGCCATCAGCGCTTCATTCTGGGTGGATGCTCGCTGGGCGGCTACGTCGCGTTTCGCGTTGTCGCCCGGGCGGCCGCGCGGGTCTCGGCCCTACTTATCGCCGACTCGCGCGCCGAGCCCGACACCGATGAGGGCCGCCAGCGGCGCTACGCGACGATCAAGCGGATCGAGACGGAGGGTCCTGCGGGATTTCTCGAGGAGTTCACGACGGCCCTGGTAGGATCAACCACCAAGGCCCAGCGGCCCGGCGTCCTCGAAGTCGTCCGGCAGATCATCGGCTCGCCGCCGCCGCAGAGCCTGACCGCTGCGCTGTCCGCGATGGCCACACGGCCCGACAGCCGGCCGCTGCTCGCCTCCATTGCCGCGCCGACGCTCGTTGTGGTGGGAGGAGAGGATACGCTGACGCCGCCGGCCTCGGCGGAGGTGATGGCCCAGGGGCTGGCTCACGCGCGGCTGGTGACGATCCCCGCAGCCGGGCACCTGTCCAATCTGGAAGCGCCCGAAGCGTTCAATCGCGCAACACGGGAGTTCTTGCTGGAGCAGTAGCGCCGTGCGCCGGGTCGCGCGCGGGCGTGACATCAGTCGAGCGCGTCCGAGTGGGGCGCGCGTCCGAAGTCCGTTGCGGGCGGCTAGCGCTGGTCGATCGGGACGAAGGCCTGCGAGGTCGGGCCCATGTACTCCGAGAGCGGCCGGATGAGCCGGTTGTCCGCGTACTGCTCCAGCACGTGGGCGGTCCACCCGGCGATGCGGCTCACCGCGAACGTCGCGGTATAGAGATCCATCGGGATGCCCATCGACCGGTAGACCGACGCCGAGTACAGGTCCACGTTCGGGAAGATCTTCCGCTGAGAAATCGTGACCTCGTCGACCTTCTGCGTCAATTGATACCAGAGGGAATCGCCGGCGCGCTCGCCCAACCGCTGGGAGAGCGGGCGCAGAATCTTCGCCCGGGGATCTTCGGTGCGGTAGACCCGATGCCCGAAGCCTGGGATTTTCTTCTTCGCGGCCAGAATCTCGGCAATCACCGACTCAACGCGGTCTACGCTGCCGATCCGCTCGAGCAGTCTCATCACTTCCTCGTTGGCGCCGCCGTGGAGTGGCCCCTTGAGCGTGCCGATCGCGGAGACGATGGCCGAATGCAGGTCGGAGAGCGTCGCGGCGGTGACGCGCGCGGCAAAAGTGCTGGCGTTGAACTCGTGATCGGCGTGCAAGATCAGCGCCACGTCGAGCGCGCGGGCGACCTCAGGATCGGGTACCTTCCCGTGCATCATGTAGAGGTAGTTGCCCGCGTGGCTCAACCCGGCCTGAGGAACCAGCGGTGCTGCGCCGCTGCGGAGGCGTGCAAACCCGGCGATCAGCGTGGAGATCTGGGCGGTCAGGCGGACCGCCTTTCGCGCGCTGGCGGCCGGCGAGTTGTCGGCGGCGTCGGGATCGAAGTGTCCCAGCACCGAGGTCATCGTGCGCAGCATCGCCATCGGCTGCGCACCGGCGGGGATCTTCCTGAGGAACTCCATCACGGGCGCGGGCAGGGTGCCGGCGCTGAGCAACTCAGCTTTCAGCGCATCCAGCGCGGTATGCGTGGGCAGGTCGCCGCGCCACAGCAGGGAGGCGACTTCCTCGAACGTGGCGTGTTCCGCGAGATCGGCGGCGTTGTAGCCGCGGTAGATCAGCCGACCGCGAACTCCGTCCACCAGGCAGATTGACGAAACGCCGGCGACGACGCCCTCGAGGCCTTCCTGCACCTGTACATTGCCCGACTGCGACACCGGAGCCCTCCCCCTTAGGCCCTTGCAGTACGGTTACTGTGCATCAGTAGTGTACGACCCTGGCGGAGGGGTGACAAGGCAGCGGCGCAGCCATGCGGTCGCGGCCGCGACCTCGCCTGCGGCCAGGCCGTGCCCGCTCGGATCCCAGTGGACGATCACAGCGGCGCCGGCTGTCTGTAGAAGCGTGACCAGCCGTTCAGTCTCGGCGGGGGCCACGAGGGGGTCGGCCCGCCCCGCCCCCACGAACACTGAGACGCCGGTCAGGTCGGGAAGCGCCGGAGGGACGAACGGCACCATCGGCCGGAAAAGCACGGCCCCGCGGAGCAGCCGCGGATGCAGCAGGAGCAGGCTCGCGGCGATGTTGGCACCATTGGAGAAGCCGGCCGCGATGATGTTGTGCGGATCGAACCCGTACCGCACGGATGAGGCCGTCACGAAGTCAGCCAGTTCGTGCGTGCGGGCCACCAGATCCTCGAGATCAAAGACGCCCTCGGCCAGCCGCCGGAAAAACCGCGGCATCCCCCGCTCCAGGACCTTCCCGCGAGGGCTGAGCACGCCGGCGCCCGGGGCCAGGGCGCGCCCCAACGGAATCAGATCGTCTTCGCTTCCACCGGTGCCGTGCAGGAGAAGGAGGGTCACCGGCGGCGCGCCGGCGGCAGCGGGGACATAGCGGTGGACGAACGATTCGGTCCCTCCGGCCGAACTCCGTCCGGAAACGCTCTCCCCGGTCACACCGGCGCCGCCTGGCCTCGCAGCAGGCGCACCCACTCCATCAGCGCCTCGAGCTGCGCGCGGATCGCCTGCCGGGACATCTCGGTTCTACAGCCGGCGCGCGCGGGCTATGATCCTGCCGTGCCCACGTGGCGCCGGTCGAGGTCGCGGAAGCGGCCGAGTTCCTTGTCGAAGAATAGTTCAAGATCGGCCACTGGACCGTTGCGGTGCTTGGCCAGCCTAATTTCAGCAAGATGCTCCTTACCCTCAGCTTTTGCTTTGTTTGGCTCGTAGTACTCCTCCCGATAGATAAACAAGACGAGGTCTGCGACTTGTTCCAACTCGCCACTCTCTCGGAGATGGGAAAGCTGAGGACGACGGTTCCCCGTCGTCTCGACAACCCGTGAAAGCTGGGAGATCGCGATAACAGGGATGCTCAATTCCTTTGCCAATGACTTGATGCTGCGCGCAATCTCTGAAACCTCTTGTGTCCGGTTCTCGGTCCTTTTGTAGGATTGGATCATCTGCAGATAGTCAATGATGATCAAGCGTAGTCCGTGTTCGCGCTGTAGCCTGCGAGCCTTAGCCCGGATCTCCATCGCAGAGATACTGGCTGAATCATCAATAAAGATGGGGGCCTCGCTCAATCGGCCCATTGAGATGGCAAGACGTGGCCAATCGGACTCGAGCAGTTCACCACTCCGCATCCGCGACAGATTCACCTTCGCGTCGCTGAACAACATCCGCTGCACAAGCTGCTCTTTGCTCGTCTCCAGGCTGAAGATCGCCACGGGGATCTTGTGATCAAGCGCCGCGTGTTGCGCGACGTTGAGCGCGAGGGTCGTGTTGTGCACGCAGACGTCGTTGGCCACGAAGTTGTGGGATTCGGACACGGTCAGATCGTAGACTTGGAACGCGCCGATCTCCTCGATTGCGGTAACCTCTTCCCACATCACGTCGATCTCATCGAGCAGCGAGCGCTGCGCATTTCGGGCCCAGCGCCGCAGCCGCTCCCAGCCGAAGATGCCGGTCTCGCGCACCAGCGCCAGCGTGGCCCCGACGCCCAACGTCAGCGTGCTGCCTTCTAGCGTGGCGGGCACGCCGAGCCGGAGCAGCAGGTGCTGGACCCCACGCGCCATCCGCTGAGACGGCAGCGCCGCCTGGACGCGGTAGGCGTCGGCATGCTCTCCGACCTCGGCCAGGCTGCCGAACAGCCGGTTGAGGAACAAGGCCAGTTTCTCGCGGCGCAGCATGAAGACTACCGGAGGAATCGCGCGGACCGACGGCGACTGACTCAACTCGGGATACCGCCAGAGTAAATCGGCCACCGCGGCGCCGCCCGCGGCGCCGCCCCCAATGCTCGATCGGGCAGCATGCTGGCCGCGCGTCGCCGCCAGGATCGCTTCGGCCGCCGATGCGGCATCTGCAAAGTCTTCCGCGATTTGTGGGCGGGCCGGCAGGTGGCCGCTGCACAGATACGCCAGGAGCTTGACCTCGTGATCAGGGAGCTCGGCGCGGCCGAACACCGGCAGGCGGCGCGGCACGGCGATCAGTGATCCGGGCTCCAGCGCAGCCAGCGGTTCCCAGCCCGACGGCGTCAGGAAGGGATGGGTGAGCGTGGTCTCGACCTGGCGCCCTCCGCTGGTCCGCACCCGGAACACCGGTTTGATGCCATCGTCCACGAACTGGCTGGGCGCGGTCGGGCGAAACCGGTGCTCATGGTCGAGGGTAAGCAGCATCGCGCGCTCGGTGGTGACCATCTCTTGAATCGTGCGGATCTCCCCCGTCGACGCGTCTACAATCTCAGCGTCGAACTTCAGGCATTTGCCCATCGAGGGGCGTGCGGCGACGATGATCAGGTCAGCAGGCTGGAAGCCAGCCGTTATCTTGTCAAGGTCGACCAAGCCGGTGGGGACGCCCGTAATCATGCCTTTGTCCCGATAGCGGCGATCGATCTGATCGAAGGCGTCGATTACGATCTGCTTGATCGGAAGAAATTGCTGCCCCATATTGCGGCTGGCGATGCTAAAGACCAGCTTCTCAGCCTGATCCACCAGCATCTCGACGTCCTGATCCTCGCGGAACCCCATGCCGACGATCTGCGTCCCGGCAGTGATCATCTGGCGCAGCATCGCCTTCTGGACGACCATGCGGGCGTAATACTCCACGTTGGCCGCGGTCGGGACGGCGTGGAGGAGCGACGTGACGTAGGCCGCGCCGCCGGTGTCATCGAGGATCCCCTTGGCACGGAGGCGATCGGTCACGCTGATCAGATCGGCCGGCTCGCCCCGCTCGAAGAGTTCGGTGACAACCTCGAAGATC
>JBGPLF010000008.1:0-37645 GCA_041486265.1 bacterium | reverse complement strand
CAGCATCAGGGGGGCCAAGGACGTGATCGCGGGCAGAACCAGGGATCTGGGTGGCGTTCAGGCGCTCGACGAGCGCACGCTGAGGATCACGCTGGCCGACGCCGATCCGAGTTTCCTGTTGCGGTTGGCCTCGGCCGTGACCTGGGTCGTGCCTGAAGAGGCCGTCGTGGCCGGCAAGCCTGAATGGAAGGACAAGCCTGTGGGCGCAGGCCCCTTCAAGTTCGTGGAGTGGAAAAGAAATGAGAAGATCGTCCTTGAGGCCTGGGACGGCTTCTTCCAGGGACGCCCATCCGTCGATCGCATCGAGTACCGTATCGTACCCGACCGGGCGACGTCCGTGGCTCAGTATGAAGCCGGTGAACTGGACCTGGTCGAGGTAGCCGGCTCGGATTTGCGGCGTATCGGTGCAGATCCGATCCTGAGCAAACAGCTCCATACGTGGACCGGCGCTCGGCTTCAGTACTTTGGCCTCAATATGTACAAGATGGACGTCTTCAAGGACAAGCGCGTCCGCCAGGCCTTCAACTACGCCGTGAACAAGCAGGAGATCATCGACAGAGTCTTGTTCAATGCCGTCAAGCCCGCTACGGGGATCGTGCCTCAGGGCATCCCGGAGTACAACCCCAGACTCAAAGGATACGATTACAACCCCGAGCGGGCTCAGCAGTTGCTTGCGGAAGCCGGCTTCCCCGGCGGAAGGGGATTCCCCGCCTTCCAGGTCACCAGCGATGGTCGATCCACAACGATCTTGGAGGCCTTTGCCGCGCAGATTCGACAGAACCTGGGCATCAATGTGGAAGTGAACGTCGTGGAGCGGGGCCAGATGGTGAAGGGCCTGTGGGACCACAAGACGTGGAACGCCTTCTTCTGGGGATGGACCGCAGACTTCCCGTCGGCTGAGATCTGGACGCATCAGTTGCTGCATGGCGGTGTGGACTCCAACTTCTTTGGCTACAACAACCCCGAGTTTGACAAGATCGTGGACCAGGCCCGGTCGACCGTCGACGAGTCCAAGCGCAAAGCCCTCTGGCAGCGGGCAGAGCAGATGGCCATGGACGACGCGGCGATGATTCCGTTCTCTTACTTCCAGTACATCTATCTGGTCAAACCCTCTGTGAAGGGCGTGCTCTTCCGGTTCGATGGACCCTACTGGTTCAAGAACATCACGATCCAAAAGTAGCCTGGTGGATTGCGCGATTCGGTGAACCCGGCGGGACGCGACTGGCGTCCCGCCGGCCAGCCCAAGCCGCACATCCCCCCGGAAATCCGCGATGCGTAGATACGTCGCTCAGCGTCTAGCCATCGCCGTCCTTGGCGTGTTCGGGGCGACGTTGATCGCGTTCGGCGCCATGCAGATCGCGCCCGGCGATCCGCTACGGCTGATGGCGGGGGATAGGCAGGTTGGGCCCGAGGTCCTCGCAGCGTGGCGCCATCACTATGGGCTTGACCGATCGCGGGTGGTTCAGTACCTGATCTTCTTGCGGAATGCGGTGCAGGGGGACTTCGGCACATCGTACTTCTACATCGGCCAGCCGGTCATGAAGATCCTTGCCGAAGGCATCCCCGTCTCCGTCAAGTGGGAAACCGTGGGCCTCCTGGTCGCCATCGCAGGGGGCGTGACCGTGGGTGTCGTCTCGGCCCTGAAGCAGAACTCCTGGCTCGACAACCTGGCCATGCTTGTCGCCCTGGCCGGGATCTCGCTCCCCAGTTTCGCCCTCGCCACCTTCCTCATCGTCGGGGTCTCACTGAAACTGGGCTGGCTTCCTGTCGCCGGACTCTCCACACCCAGCCACTACGTGTTGCCTGCTCTGACCCTGGCCGCCCACCCGATGGCCCTCCTGGCCCGAATGACCCGGGCCTCGATGCTGGAGGTCGTCCGCCAGGACTACATTACGACGGCGTCGGCCAAGGGCCTCAGCAAGTACACCGTGGTCACACGTCACGCCCTACGTAATGCCCTCATGCCCGCGGTCACGATCATCGGCATCATCGTCGGGCGCGTCTTCGCCGGAACGTTTCTCATCGAAACGATCTTCAGCATCCCGGGTCTGGGGCGCATCGGTGTGACGGCAGTCTTGCAGCGCGACTACCCGGTCATCATGGGCGCGACGGTCCTGCTGGCAGTCGCTTTCACGCTAGCAACCTTCTTGACGGATGTTTTTTACGGGTTCCTGGATCCACGGATCAGGTACACCTAGCCGCCCGGAGCGCAGGATCAGGTGGAATCACACCGAGTGGTACACGGCACCGCCCCAGCGCCCCCCGCAGATCAGGCCGGACAGCACACCTCCGGGTCGGCCCGCACCCTATGGCGTGACGCCTGGCGCCGGTTGAAGCGTAACAAAGGGGCTGTCGGCGGCATGGCTTTTCTGGTCGCCCTCATCCTCGCCGCGGTCGCGGCCCCCCTCCTGACGCCGTATTCCCCGGTCACGCCAGACTTCGGTCACACCCTGCAGTCCGCCAGCAGCACGCATCCTCTGGGCACTGACGAGCTCGGACGTGACCTTGTCGCCCGACTGCTCTATGGGGCGAGAGTCTCGCTCGCCGTGGGCCTGGTCGTCCAGGCCATTGCCCTGGCGGTGGGCACCTTTCTCGGACTGGTCGCAGGATACGTTGGTGGAACTGTGGATCTCGTCTTGATGCGCCTCGTTGACATCATGTATGCCTTCCCAAGCTTCCTGTTCGCCGTCTTCATGGTGGCTCTGCTCAACCCGAGCACCGCCAGCATCATCCTTGTGCTGAGTCTGGTCGGCTGGCCATTTCCGGCCCGCCTCCTCCGTGGACAGGCCCTTGGCTTGCGCGAGCACGAGTTCGTCGCAGCCGCGCGCGCTGTGGGAGCCACTGACTGGCGCATCATGCTGCGCCACATCCTGCCAAACGCACTGGGTCCGCTGATCGTCCAACTGACGATCGGGATCGCCGACGTGATCATGGCCGAGGCCGGGCTTTCATTCCTGGGGATAGGTATCCGGCCGCCCAATCCTACCTGGGGGGGGATGATCGCCAAGGGACGGGAGTACTTCCGCAGCTACCCGCATCTCGCCATCTATCCATCTATCGCCCTGGGCCTGACCGTCCTGGCCTTCAACTATCTCGGTGACGGCCTGCGTGACGCGCTCGATCCCCGGCTGCGGCGATGAAGATCCCCGTCCGCGGCATCGAGCTCTCCTGCGAGATGACGGGATCGGGCCCGCCCTGCGTCCTGGTCCATGGGGGGCCCGGGATGAGTCATCCCAACGCGCTCGCCCGGTTCGCGCCCCTGGCGGACATGGTGCAGTTGATCCACTACGACCAGCGCGGGCACGGGCAGTCGTCCCGTGCGCCTGCGGAAACGTACACACTGAACGAGCAAACCGAAGACCTTCGTGCGTTGTGTGGGGCGCTCGGGCTCGACCGCCCGGTGGTACTGGGGACGTCCGCAGGCGGGTTCGTCTCCCTGCTCTATGCGGGCCGGTATCCCGCGGGGCTCAGGGGATTGACTCTCGTGGGCACCTCGGGAAGCGCCGGATTCATGACGCGGGCCACGTCGAATATGACTCGCCTCGGCACGCCGGCGATGCAGCAGGCGTATCGGGCGCTGTGGGACGGGTCGATCACCGACCCGCGCGCGTTTCAACGCGCCTTCGAAACGATCCTGCCCCTCTACTATCATGATCCGAGCCGGTCCCCGTCCACGCTGGAGGGAACGCAGTTTGATCCCGACACCCGCCGGGCGTTCATCCGGGATTATCCGGCTTACGATGCCCGGCCGCTGTTGGGACAGATCCGAGTCCCCACGCTGATTATCGCCGGCCGCCACGACTGGATTTGTCCCGTGGAGGAGTCGATCGAACTGGCGCGGAGCATCCCCGGTGCCGAACTGCACATCTTCGAACACAGCGGCCACTCCCCGCAGGTCGAAGAGGCCGATGAGTTTATGGCGGTCGTCCGGCGCTTCCTCGGAAGACTGCCGCACCCAGGCGGCGGCGCCCGCGACTAGCCACGGAAGATCGACATCGGTAGATACGCCGAGACGATCCAGTTGGGTCGATCCACGACCTCCGAGATCTTCAGGTCCACTGCCACGCTGCAGAGCACGTAGGCATCCTCCCGGCTGAGCCCGTAGCTGCGCACGAGATGGTCGATCATCGCGCGCACCGCGGCCTGCGCACCGACCATGAGATCAGGGGCGATGCCCGTGGTCGCGTAGTAGCCCTCGGCATCGTGCTTCGACGTAAGCGGCCCGGGCGTGATGAACTGCGGAGACGGAAGCCGGAGACCCTTGCGCACACCAAAGCGCAGCCTGGCGTGCATCGGCGCCTCGATCGCCGAGATGCACACCTCGCCGTCGCCCTGGACGGCATGGGCGTCCCCGCACGAGAACAGGGCGCCGTCTACCCACACCGGCAGCAGCAGCGTTGCGCCCACCGTGAGATGCCGGATGTCCATGTTCCCGCCGAACTTCCCCGGCGGCATCACGGGGAACGAACCAGCCTCATCCCGCGCCACCCCCATCGTGCCGCAGAATGGGTCCAGCGCGATGCGGATGTCGGCACGCAATTCGGCGTGAGTACCCGAGGCCAGGTCCCAGATCTTCAGATACGGCTGGCGGAAGTCATCAGACAGCAGGCCCCCGCCGGGCGAGAACGACGTCCATCCCCAGTCCCCGGGCCGCAGCTCGAGGATTTCGACCTCCAGGGCGTCGCCGGGCCGAGCGCCTTTCACGAAGACCGGTCCGGCCAGCGGGTATGTTCGATTCATATCCATGCGGGTCAAGTCGGCCGGAGTGGACGCCGCCGTAATCTGTCCGCCGCTCACCTCCCGTAGGTCGTAAGCGACCGTATCACCCGGCTCGATCTCCATCGCGGGCGCGAGGGTATTGTCCCACCGGTAGTGCACCCGGCCGGCGGGTATGACGTGCTCTCGGCTCATCGCGTCACCTCGCAAAGGGAAAGGCCCCGGGGATCGCCCGGAAGGGAATCCCCAGGGCCCGCCTCTTACTGGACCGAGATCTTGTTGAAGAAGATGTAGAACGACGGATGCAACTTGAAGCCGGTGACCTTCTTCAGGCCGGCTGCGTTCTGGAGCGCGTGGTCGATGAAGATCCAGGGCGCGTCGTCCACGATGATCTTCGCCGCCCGCCGATAGAGCTCGCCGCGCTTCTTGAGATCCACCACGCGCGTCGCCTCATCGAGGAGCCGGTCGACCTCGGCGTTCTTGTAGGCGCCGCCGTTGAACCCGCCGTGGCCGTCGATGACCAGGCTGAGCATGGGCGCGGGATCGCCGGGATCGAGCATGAACGACATCGCACCCATGTCGGCATCCTGGCCGAATCCCTTGCTGTACTTGTTCAGGTAGGCGCCCCACTCATACGTCTGGATCGAGACCTTGATCCCGACGGCCGCCAGGTCGGCTTGAATCGCCTGGGCCATCGTCTTGGGCGACTGCATGCCTGATCCCGACTCCGGGATCCAGAACACCGCCGAGAAGCCGTTAGGATATCCGGCCTCGGTCAGCAGTTTCTTGGCCTTGTCGGGATCGTAGGGATACTTCGTCACCTGGTCCGTGAACGCCCAGGTGATCGCGGGCGGAATGGGACCCAGCGCGACTGTACCCGTTCCTTTTAAGATGTCTTTCGCGATCGCGCTCCTGTTGACCGCATGGTTGGCCGCCCGGCGGACCCGGACGTCGCTGAATGGTTTCTTCTGCGTGTTCAGGGTCACCCACCAGATGTGCGGACCCGGCTGCTCATAGTAGGTGAAGCGCGCATCCTTCTTGACCTGGTCGACGTTATCCGGTGGGACGTCGACGATGAAGTCCACTCCGCCGGACATGAGCTCGGTCACGCGGGTCTGCTCCTCAACCAGCGGTCGGAAGATCAGGCGGTCCAGTTTCGGCGCGCCGTCCCAGTAGCCCGGATTCGCCTCCAGCACGATCCGCACGTTCTTCTGCCAGCTCACGAACTTGAACGGGCCCGTGCCCACGGGATGGCTGGGGAACTCCTTCCCCCATTTCTTCACCGCGGCCGGGCTGACGATACGGCCGGTATTCAGGGTCAGGTTGTTCAGCAGGGGCGAGAAGGGTTTCTTCAACGTGAAGCGGACGGTGGACGGGTCGACGACGGTGACCTGCTTGATCGCCCCGTAGTAGAAGGACGCAAACGGGAAGGGTCCAGTGTTCGCATACGGGTGCTTGGGATCGAGCAGCCGGTCGTACGTAAACTTCACAGCGTCGGCATTGAACGGCGTCCCGTCGTGAAACTTGACTCCGCGGCGGAGCGTGAACGTGTAGGTCAGGCCGTCCGGCGAGATCGTCCAGGACGTGGCCAGACCCGGTTCCTGCGTGAACGATTCGTCCTTGAACCGGACCAGCGTGTCGTAGACGCTGGACAGGACCCGCATCGAGTTGATGTCGGTCAATTGTCCGGGATCCATCGAGGTCGGTTCAGCCACCAACCCCACCACGAGAGTCTTGCCCATCGGGGCCGCCTGCGGCGCGCCCGTTCCGAGGAGCGCCAGCCCCAGCGCCAGGGCGATTACCAGCCCCACCCGCCATCGTCGCATTACTCCCACCCCCTTTGAGTATGCATTCCTCCATACCGTCGTGCCGTCGTACGCCGTACCTCAGTGCAGGATGACATGCCCTATTCCCCTTCTCGTGAGGTGCATCCTGCCAAGCGGTGGAGGGCTGCGAAGATGATCTGGACCGCGGCGACGCGAACCCTCCCGGGTAGCGGGGTCCGTGCGCAGGAAGCACTCCTCCGGCGACGAACCGTATGCGCCACAGCCCGGACGTCATCTACCCTCAGGGGGACAGGCATATGAGCGAGGAGTTGGATCTCGACAAGGTCTTGCGGGAATTGAGCCCGACCACGCGGCGGGAGTTCTTTAGGCGGGCGGCCGCACTCGGCGTTGCCGCCACTGCTGCCAACACTCTGCTCATCCGGAACCCGCTCGTCGTCACAGCCGCGCCGAGCGCCAAGCGCGGCGGTGCGGTCCGCGTCATGGGTCACCAGGAGGTGTCCAGTCTCAGCCCCGATGATGATTCGCCGTCGGTCCATTACGTCATGACGAGCCAGCTCCACAACGCGCTCGTCGAGGTGAACGAGTACCTGGTCGTCGAGAAGGTCCTGGCCGAAAACTACGTGGTGTCGAAGGACGGCCTCCAGTACACCTTCAAGTTGCGCAAGGGCGTCAAGTTCCACGACGGCTCGGAGCTCACCGCCGACGACGTGAAGTACACTTACGAGTGGTACATGAACCCGGCCAACGCCGCGAACAAGGCCATCAACTTCGCGAGCGTCGCCAAGGTCGAGATTCCCGACAAGTACACCGTGGTCGTGAAGATGAAAGAACCGTTTGCGCCGTTCCTCGTCAACACGGCGACGACGTTCATCCATTCGGCGAAGTACCACGGCCGGATCGGCGAGAAAGCCTACAAGAGCCAGCCGATGGGCACGGGGGCGTTCAAGCTGCGCGATTGGCGACCCGCCGAGTACACCATCGTCGATGCCTTCGACCAGCACTTCCGCGGCCGCCCGAACATCGATTCGTTCCGCCAGGACGTCGTGCCCGAGGCCTCGGTGCGTACCATCGCGCTGCGGAGCGGCACCGCGGACTCCGCCACCTGGCCGCTGTTGGCCGAGGACAATTTGGCGTTCGAGGCCAATTCCAACTATGTCGTCTTCCGGACCTCGAGCACCGGCGTCAATCACTTCCCGCTCAATAACAAGCTACCCCAACTGTCGGATAAGCGGGTCCGCCAGGCGATGCTGCACGCCGTTGACCGCCAGCGCCTGATCGACGATGTGTTCCGCGGCACGGCGGTCATCGCCGACTCCAACTACCCGCCGTCGATGCGCACCTGGTACGATCGGACCGTCAAGAAGTACCCGTACGATCAGACCCGGGCCCGCTCGCTGCTCGAGGAAGCCGGCTGGCGCATGGGCCCAGGGAACGTCCGGGTCAAGGACAATCAGCGGCTCTCGTTCACCTGTGCGGTGATCACCGGCGACCGGGCGCGCCGGCCGGAGGCGGAGATTGCCCAGCAAGACCTGGCCGCGGTCGGCGTCGAGATGCGGATCGTCGAGCGGCCGGTGGCCACGATCCTCTCGCAGTTGCCGAAGGGCGAGCTCGACGCGTCACTCTTCAACTGGACCTACAACAGCGGCGCCACCGAGCCGGACCCGCAGAGCACGCTCAAGACCGGCGGGGTCCGCAACTTCTCCCAGTTCAGCAACGCCCGCGTGGACGATCTGCTCGGGCAGGGGCTGCGAGAGATCGATGTGAAGAAGCGCGTCAAGATCTACAGCGAGGTGCAGAAGGTCTTCGTCGAGGAGGTCCCGGTCCTCTACATCATGTACTGGGACTGGTTCAACGTCTTCACCAAGCGCGTCAAGGGCCTGCCGGTCCAACCGCTAGAGGCGTTTGCAATATACCGCAACGCGTACAAGTGGTGGATTGAAGGCTAGCCGGCTGCCGTCGGGACTTCAGTGGAGGGAACAGCGGCGTCCGCTGTTCCCTCCAGCACTGACTGCCGGGTTGAGAGCCGATCTCCTGTGATCCGCCGGGCGAATTAGGATGCAGCGCTACATCGCCGTTCGTCTCGCGCAAGGGCTCCTCGTCATCTTCCTGGTCAGCATCGGCACATTCGTGATGCTGCACGTGATCCCTGGCGACCCCGTCTCGCTGATGATCGGCGAAGGCCGCACCAGTCAGGAGCAGATCAATCTCATTCGCAAGAAATGGGGCCTCGACCGGCCGCTGCACGTGCAGTACCTGACCTGGATGGGCAACATGCTCCGGGGCGATTTCGGCCAGTCGGTTGTCCGCAGCGGCGTGCCGGTGAGGACGATGATCGGCGAAGCCGCCTCGGTGACGATCACCCTGAATCTCATCGCGTTCGTGATCTCCTTCGTCATCGCCATCCCTGCGGGGATCTTCGCAGCGGTGCGGCGCTATTCAGTCTTCGACTACACCATCATGGTGAGCACTACCCTCGGTGTCGCACTTCCGAACTTCTGGGTGGGCCTGATGCTCATCGTCCTCTTCTCGCTGGTCCTCCGCTGGCTGCCGCCGTTCGGGCTGGGGTCATGGCAGGCATATGTCCTGCCCGTCGCGGTGATCGTCATCGGCCAACTCGCGCTGCTGGCCCGGCTGATGCGCAGTTCGACGCTGGACAACCTCGGGGAGGACTTCGCGCGGACCGCGCGCGCCAAGGGTCTGCGCGAGAGCGGCGTGGTTGTCCGGCACGTCGTACGTAACGCCCTGCTGCCCATCGTGACGGTGATCGGTTACCGCATGGCGTTCATCCTCAGCGGGACAATTATCGTCGAAACCGTCTTCGCGCTTCCGGGCCTCGGCATGCTGTTCGTCGAATCGGTCAACCGCGTGGACTATCAGGTGGTCCAGGCCATCGTCATGGTGCTGAGCATCCTGGTGGTCCTCGGCAATCTGGCGACCGACATGGTCTACGGGTTCATCGACCCGCGCATCCGGATCCGGTGACGCCGTGAGCCGGGACGTCACCGTTGGGCCCATTCCCCGGACGCCTGCAAACGCGCGACCGGCGCGGCGCTCCGAGTGGACACGCGGCTGGCAGCGCTTCAAACGCTACCGGCCGGGGATGGTGGGGCTGGGCTTCGTCCTGATCCTGATCGTCCTGGCCGTGTTCCCCAACCTCTTTGCGCCCTACCCGTACGCCCAGGTGTTCCGCGGCATGCGCGGCGCGCCGCCGTCGTGGTCGCACCCGCTCGGGTTTGATCATATCGGGCGGGACATGCTCAGCCGCATCATCTGGGGCTCGCGGGTGGCGCTGATCGTCGGGCTGCTGGCAACGAGCATCGCTGTCACGATGGGCGTCGCCGTCGGGGCGCTCGCAGGCTATTCGGGAGGCTGGGTGGACAGCCTGCTGTCCCGCATCGTGGACACGCTGATGGCCTATCCGCTGCTCGTGCTGCTGATCACGCTCGCGGCGGTGCTGGGCCCGAGCCTGGTCACTATCGTGGTCATCATCGGGTTCACGACGTGGGCGCAATACGCCCGGGTCGTGCGGGCCGACGTACTCAGCCTGCGCGAGCGCGAGTACGTGCTGGCGGCGCGGGCGGGCGGCGCAAGCACCGCCCGCATCGTCTTCCGCCACGTCGTGCCGAACGTGCTGGGGCCGGTGATCGTCCTGGCCAGCCTCGGTATCGGCGGCATCATCCTGCTCGAGTCGGCACTCTCGTTCCTTGGGCTGGGCGCGCAGCCGCCAACGGCCTCATGGGGCGGGATGCTGGCCGACGGCCGGGCGTTTATCCTGATCTATCCGCAGATCGCCATCGCGCCGGGCGTGATGATCTCGCTGACGGTGCTCGCGTTCAATGTCGTGGGTGATGGGATGCGCGACGCGCTGGATCCCCGGCAGAAGGACGTCACGATCAACCGCTGATCATGTACGCCGTATCGCGGTCCAGAGGATAGATCGGCCGCCGCAGGCGCTTATACGGAAAGTTTGGCAGGTTCGACGTCGAGATCCCGGGCGGATCGGTCGTCACGATGTGCTTCGCGACGCCATCGAATCCGGCCCGGAAATGGGCGCTCGACTTCAGTCCGACGATGCGGTAGCGGCGCACGTCGACGCCGTGGAGCAGGAAGGGCTCGGGATCGAGCACCTGCGTCCGGCCGGTGGCGACGATAATGTCCACCCCGCCCGAGACGATCCGCGCCATCTTGCCGAGGTCCACCGGCGAGCCCTGTCCCATTGGGGTGGAGAGTTTGAACTGCCCGTCGGTCAGGCTCTTGATGTAGACCTCGAGATCAAGCGGATCGCCGTGGAGCCGGTCGTGCTTACCGCCGAGGCTCACGTGAATGGTCGCACCGACTCCTGCGCGGTGGCACTGTTCGGCGACCTCGGGATCGGCAACCATGCCAAAGGCGCTGTCGGTCAGACCTGCCCGCAGCATCGCCCGCAGCAGATGCGTGCCGTCCCCGGGAGCCCCGCCGCCGGGATTGTCGCTGACCTCGTTGATTACGACAGGCGTCCCTGACGCGGACACGTGTACGGCCTCCGCGACGGCGTCACCCGGCTGAGGAAACTTCTTCTGGAACGCCTCGCGGCGCGCCCAGATCTCCTGTGCGACGGCGCGGACCGCCCGGCGGGCCAGGACCGGATCGCGTTCCGCAACGGCCACGACCGTCACGCCGGCCTCGGGGATGTCGGTCTGCGAAAACCCATGGATGAAGGTGCAGTCAATCATCCCGGGCTGCTGTTCCCACTGGTGGCAGAGCGCATTGATCGTCCGCGCGGGCTCCAGACCGGAGGGCGACGCCGGGATCAGCAACGGCAGCACCTCGATCGCCATCGCCGGCTTGATCTCGCCCCGCAGTGCGCGCAGGAGAAATGCCATCGCCTCCTGCCCTCGCTCAAAGGCGTCGGTGTGGGGATACTCATGCACGCAGAACACGCCGGTCGCAAGCCCGACCATGCGGGGCGTGATGTTGCCGTGGAGATCGAGGGTAACCGCGATCGGCATCGCGCCCCCGACCACGCCGCGGACGGCTTCCAGCACGCCGCTCTCCAAGTCGGTGTTTCCCTCGGCCACCCCGGCGCCGTGCAGCGCCAGACACACCGCGTCCAGCGGCATCGCCTGCCGGATGCCGGAGATCAACTCACCGACCATCGTGTCGTAGGCTTCCCTCGTGATCGTGCCCCAGGGCTCGGTGCCGGCGGCGAACGTCGGAATCAGCGTGACGCCCAGCCGTTCGCCCGCCTCCACCATCCCACCGAGATACGTCCGGACGCCCCGAGTATGCTCGACGACTTCCGGCCCGTGATACCACTCGCGCTTCTGGAACATCTCCAGCGTGGTGGGCGGGCAGAAGGTGTTGGTCTCGTGGCTGATCTCACCGATAGCGATGCGGTACACGGTTCCCTCCTGGAACTGCGGTTAGCGTACGACGCTATGCCGTGATCGTGAGCGACTCCAGGTCCCGCGGATAGTACGTCAGCATCTCGAAGCCCGTTTCGGTGACGAGAATCGTGTCGGAGTGCCGGAAGCCGGCGAAGTCCTGGATGTAGATCCCCGGCTCGACGCTGAACACCATCCCGGGCTGCATGATCGTCTGGTCACCGATATCGAAGAACGGCGCCTCGTGAATCCCGATCCCCAGCGCGTGCCCGACGTGATGGCGCCAGTAAGGCGTCAGCTCGTGTTTCTCGAAGAACGCGCGCACCGCGCGGTCGACGTCTGCGCACGGCCGCCCGGGCTTGATCGCGGCGAAGGCCGCATCCTGTGCGCCGACCATCAGGTCGAAGTAGCGCCGCTGCTCCTCGCTCACCGGCGCCACGATCATCGTCCGCTCCAGCTCGCTCGTGTAGCCGCCGATGGCCGCCGATGCGCCCGTGACCAACACGTCTCCCGGCATGATGCGGGCGTTGGTGGTCATTGCGTGTGCGATCGCCGACTGCTTGCCGATCTGGCCCCGGAAGCCGGCGTGCGCGCCCGGGAATGTCCAAGAGAGCGGCCGGTACTCCGGGCCCAGGGTCCTGACCATCGTCATCGTCGCTTCGTGCGAGGCGCGATTGCTGACCTCACTCTCGATCACCCCGGGCCGGGTGTAATCCTGGAGCAGGCGGTGGGCCAGGTTGCCCCAACGCGCGCTCTCTTGAATCAGCGCGAGTTCCTCGTCGGACTTCACCATGATCATGTCTTCGATCAGGTCGCGCATCGGTTGCACCGACGCGTCGGGCAGCACCTCGCTCAACCTCGGGCCACGGTAGCCCATCACGCCGGCATAGCCGTCACCGTCGACGGCGAGCCGCGCCCGGGCGAGACCCAACTCCGTCAGCAGATCGGCCAGCCGGTGCATGGGGTGCTTGTCGGTCGGGTACTCCGGGTACGATACCACGCGGTCCACCGCCGCGTGCATCGCGGCGTGCTCCTGTTCGAGGCGCGGCACGAACAGTGCCGCCGTCTGGCCGGTCACAGCCAGCGCGATGGGCCGCTCGGTGGCGATGAACGCAAAGCCGGTCAGGTAGAATATCTGAGCCGGGCTGAACAGGATGAGGGCGTCCCGGCCCCTGCGGTGGGCTTCTTGGCGAGCCAGGGCGGTACGGCGCAGGTGTTCATCGCGGCTGATGAACAAACGCATGGGATTCCTCCGTTCTTTCTGCTGCTCGATAGCACTTCGGTCGGCGGGCGCAGGATTCCTCGCGTGAGAAGACGAAGCCCGGTGTCCGAACGCGAGTTCATACGCCAGGGGGGATGATCATGCCGGACGGCAAGATCTCGAGGAGAGATGCGATCAAGACCGCGGGGGCGGTGGTCGGCGCCGGGATCGCCAGCAAGCTGGCCGGATACCTGCCCGCCACATCGTCCACCATCGCTCAGGCGGCCGCACCCTCAGGAACACCGCTCAAAATCGGGTTCCAGGTGCACCGGACCGGCATCGGAGCGGCCTACGGAAAGTGGTACGAGCGGACGGCCACAGCCGCCGTCAAGCTCATCAATGAAACCGGCGGGAGCGCCGGCCGGCCCGTGGAGATCGTGGCGGAAGACGACGGCACGGACGCCAAGCGGGGCGTCGAGGTCGTCGAGAAGCTGGCGCAGCAGCACAAGGTGGACTTCATCTTCGGGACCCTGTTCTCCAACGTCGTCATCGCCGCGGCGCCCCGCGCCGGCGAACTGAAGATCCCCTACCTGGTCGTCAGCGAAGGATATCATGTCGCGTCGGGTAAGATGAATCGCTACACCCTCCAGCCCGGCATCACCGACGTACGCGCGCAGGTCACCGCGTTGGCGCCATGGATCGTGAAGAACCTGGGCAAGAAGATCACGATGGTCTACCCCGACTACGCGTTCGGCTACGACCACCGAGACTTCTTCAGCGCGGCGGCCACAAAACTGGGTGGCACGATCGCGGCCCTGGTGCCGATCCCTCCGACAGAGAGCTCGTTCACCAAGTACTTCCCGAAGATCCCGGGCAACACCGACGTCGTCTACCACGTCATGGTCGGGCCGGGGGTGCTGACGTTTGTCAAAGAACTCGGCGAGTACTTTGGAGCGAAGAAGCCAAAGCTCTTCGGCTTCATCGACTCGCTCGAAGCTGTGGACATCGCGAGCCCGGGGCTCGAGTACTTAGAGGGCTCGTACATCTGGGAGGCCTTCCCGCGGTATGCGGGCCAATACAACACGCCGTTTGAGAAGAGCTACCGGCAGAAGGTGGGCGTCGATGCGAACGGCGCGAGCGTCCAGGATCCAAAGGACGTCTCGACCTACTCGCACATGTTCGGCGTCTGGGAGACCCTGTTCGTCATCAAGGCTGGGGTCGAGAAGAGCAGCTACAAGACTCACGGCGACTACAAAGGGTTCATCGAGGCCATCGAAAGAACGGAGACGTTCGCCGAGGGACTCGGGCACCCGCAGGGTCCGAAGCGATTCGTTGGGCGGCTGCATCAGGTCTTCGGCCAGCAGTTCATCTCGCAGGTCAGCGGCAAGAAACTGAGGGTCCTCTATAGAACTCGCATTGAGGACGGTATGTATCCGCCGGAGGCGGACTATACGAAGCAGCCGTTCTAGGCGATCGTCTTGCAGCACATATGAATCGAACTGCCCCGGCGCCAGCCCACAACCGATCGCGTTCACGCGGCCCGGGCCGGCGCCGTCGCATCTTGCTCCTGGCGATCACCCTTGTGATCGGAACCGCCTGCACGTCGACGGCGAAGCCGCCTGCGCAAACCCGGGTGGCGCAGGCCCGCCCGCGCTCCACGGCCAGCGTGTCGATCGAGGAGCCGGCTCCGGGCGCCGAGCTCTCCAGCACAACGGTGCGCGTGCGGGTAGCGTTGACCGGGGGAGAGATCGTCTATCAGACCTCGACCGAGCTCTCCCCGACTAAAGGGCACATCCACCTCACGCTCGATGGGAAACTGGTCTCGATGGTGTCGGGACTCACGCAGGATGTGCCGGTGAAACCGGGCCTGCACCTGCTCGAGGCCGAGTATGTCGCCAGCGACCATCTGCCGTTTGAACCGCGCGTGCTGGCGACAGTCACCTTCACGGTCAAATGAGTCTCGCGAACCGCGCCTGCCTTTCGCCCCTGTTGCCTGCCGCCATCGCCCTCGGATGCATCGCCCTGGCGATCCGGCCCGCGGCGCTGGTTGGCGCGATGACGGTGACGGTGGTGGTGGGCGTGATCGGTCTCGCGGGACCGCTGCCGCAGGGCGAGCCGCGCCGCTCTTCTGCAGCGCGCTGGGCGGCGGCCGTTGTATTAGGCGTCGGCGCATTCGCTGCCACCCGCGCCCTGAGCCCGCATGTCCCGGCGTCGCCGGTGACGGTGACACTCCTGGCTGCCGTCGTGCTCGCGTCGGCAGCCGAAGAGGTGTTTTTCCGAAGGCTGGTCTACGGATGGTTTGCCGCGTCGGGTGTGGGACCGGCCATCGCCGCGGCGGCGGTGATGTTCGCGGCCGTGCACATCCCCGCTCACGGCGCGCGGGTCCTGCCCCTCGACCTGGCTGCGGGCATCCTGCTCGGCTGGCAGCGGTGGGCCACTGGCGGGTGGTCGGCGCCGGTCTTCACGCACATCGCCGCCAATCTGCTACAGATGAGGTAAGACCATGCGGCATACGATTGTTCTCGTACTACTGGTGGTCCTGGCGGGCGGCTTTGCGGAGGCGTTCACCCCGGCTGCCTTCGCAACCGCAGAAAGCCGTCCCGCCGTGATCGGAGCCGTGTACCCCACCGGCGGACCGCAGAAAGCGGGCGGTCTGGATGAGTTCCACGGCGTGGAACTGGCGGCCGAGTACGTCAACCGGCAGGGCGGTGTGCGCGGCCGTTCAATTCAGCTCTCTCTCGAGTCCGCCAATTCGTGGGATGCGGCCCCCGGTGCCGTCGAGCGGCTGCATCAGTCGGGGATGACGATTGTGATCGGGAGTTACGGCAGCACGATCTCCCGTCCGGCCGCCACGGCGGCCTCGCGGCTGGGGATGCTGTTCTGGGAGACCGGCGCCGTGGGTGACCTCAGCATGCGGTTGGCCTCCGGCGCGTCTGGGGATCGGGTGTTTCGATTTGCGCCGACTGGGGCCGCCCTCGGGCGCGCTGCGGTGGCCTTCGTGCGGGATCAACTGACGCCTCACCTCCGGCGCTCCGGTCCGCTGCGGTACGCGGTGGCCTACGTGGACGATCCATATGGACGTGCAGTGGGCCTTGGGGCGGTCGCCGAGGTCAAGAGATCCACCCTGCCGCTCGCCGCGGTGTTTCCGTATGATCCTCTGCGGACCAACTACGACACACTCGTGGATCGGATCAGGCAGGCCCGCCCCGACGTACTTGTGGTCGCGGCCTACCTCGAGGATGGTATCGCATTGCGCCGGACCATCGTGCGCAAGAAGATCCCGCTCGCCGTCAACATTGGGACGAGCTCTAGTTACTGCATGCCGGCCTTCGGCCAGATCCTCGGCGAGGACGCAGTCGGCGTGTTCGCATCTGACAAGCCCGACGCCGCGGCGATCCAGCCTGAACGCCTGTTGCCCGAGGCGGCGGCGGCGCTGCGCTGGGCGAGGGACGAGTTTCGCCGCCGCTATGGCGGCGCCATGAGTGCCGCCGGCCTCTCCGGATTTGCCGGCGGGATCGCGCTCTTCGGCCACGTCCTCCCCCTGGCCCGCGACCTTTCACCGGACGCGGTCGCGCAGGCGGCACGGCAAGTCCATCTTCCATCCGGTAGTCTCCCCGACGGCAGCGGTCTTGCCTTCGCGCGGTCCCGCGATAACGGCGTAGCGTCGAACCTTGAAGCGACAGGCGTCATCTGGGAGTGGATTCGCCCGAAAACCAGAGAGATTGTCTGGCCTCCGATCTTCGCCACGCATTCGATCGTGTTCCCATGAAGCAGCCCGGCCGAAGCCCGCGTGAGGCGGCACCTGTCGCCAGACGCTGGTGGCTGGCGTGGGGCCTGGCATCCGCAGGGCTGCTGCTCGCCGCGGCATTCTTTGTCCAACAGGGCGTCCCCGTCCGGATCCTGTTTGATGGGCAGATCCCCCCGCAGCCGTACCGGTGGGTGCATCCGCCATCGAATCTGGCCGCCACGAACCAGCCGCCGCTCCCGGGCGAGGGCGACGTTCCGCTGACGGGGACAGGCTCGGGGGCGCGATCGGTGCCCACGGGCGATGGCCAGGCCATTGTGATCTTCGCACAAGACGGCGTCGCGCCGCGGGAGGGCGAATCGTCAATCCACATCAAGGTCACCGCGCTCGACCCCGCGACGCTGCCTCCGCTTCCAGCGGGCCGGAAGGTTGACGGCAACGCCTACCGGATCGACGCGACCTATGCAACGTCGAGACAGCCCGCGGTGCTGCACAAACCGATCACGGTTGATCTCCGGTACCCTATTCACGCGCAAGAGATCCTGCGGCTCTCTGATTCGACGTGGAAGGTCCTCGAGACGACGCGGTTCGACACCAGCCTCACGCTCGTCGCCTTCTCGGATCAACTGGGGATCTTCGTGATGGCCGTGGCCCCCGGAGCGCCCGCGGGACTTCCGTCCTGGTGGCCCTATGCGGCCGCGGCTGCGGGTCTCCTGGTCGCGGTCATCGCTCTCCTGCTGGCCCGGCGGCGCGGCCCGCGTGGACCCAGACCGTCGCAGGGGCGAGGACGCCGAGGGCCTCGCGGGCGAGTATCTCGATGAGCCTGGAGGGCCAACTTGTTCTGGCGCTGCTCGAGGGCATGGTCTCGGGGCTGATCCTCGCGCTCACCGCGTTGGGACTCTCCCTGGTGTTCGGCGTCATGCGGATCGTGAACGTCGCCCACGGCGAGTTCTTCATGCTGGGCGCCGTGACCGCCTGGTTTGTGTCGAGCGCGACGGGTAGCTTCTTCCTCGCGCTGGTCGCAGCCCCCCTCGTCGTCGGAGGCATTGCGCTCTTGGCCGACCGGTTCGTGCTGCGGCCTATCCACTACACGCCTGAAGCCACGATCGTCGCGACCATCGGGCTCCTGTACATCATCCAACAACTCGTCCTCAGCATCTACGGGCCGGAAGCCCGGGCGGTCGTGGCGCCGCTCGCGTTTACGATCCAGTTCCCGTGGTTTGGCTATTCCGGTTACAAGCTCGTCGTGGGGGTCGCGGCGGCGATCCTGCTGGTCGCCGCCTGGCTGCTGGTGACCAGGACGACCCTGGGGCTCTACATGCGCGCCACGCAGCAAGACCGCGAGACCGCGCAGGCGTTCGGCGTGCCGGTCGAGCGGATCTACGCCGCGGCGTTCGCGCTCGGCGCCGCCCTGGCTGCCATCGCGGGCGTGTTGATCGTCCCCGTGCAGCAGGCGCACTACCTGATGGGGCTCGACGCGCTCCTGCTCTCATTCATGGTCGTCATCATCGGCGGACTGGGTAGCCTCAAGGGGACCATCGCAGCGGCCCTCCTCATCGGGATCATCGACGGGGTCGTATCGGTCTTCTTCTCTCCGACCCTCGCCAGAATCATCGCGTCCCTGTTCGTCGCGCTGGTGCTGGTCGTGCGAAGCGGAGGGCTGTTCGGAGAGCAGATCGCATGAACGGCACACGGGGCCGTCCCGCACTGCTCCTGCATCTGATGATCCTCGTCGCGCTGCTCGGTCTGCAGTTCGTCCTGCCGCCGTTCCATCACGGCATGACAGCCCGAATCATGGTCCTGGCCACGTACGCGATCGGCTACAACATCCTGCTGGGCTACACGGGACTGATGAGCCTGGGCCACGCGATGCTCTTTGGGACGGGCATGTATGCCACGGGGCTGGCGGTCTTCTATCTGGAATTCGGGGCGGCCGGCGCGCTGCTGGTCGGGATCGTAGCGAGCATCCTCCACTCCGCCGTTATCGGCCTGGTCACGCTACGGACCACAGGCGTGGCGTTTCTGATCGTCACGATGATGTTCGCGCAGGTCTTCTACCTGTCGCTCCTGTATTTCAACCGCGTCACGGGTGGTGATCAAGGGTTCATCCTCACCGGACATCTGCAGCCCCTCCACCTCGGAGGGCTGCAGTTTGCGTTCTCCGATCCGGCGGTCAAATACAACGTCGCCCTGGCGACGTTCGCTGTCTGCCTGTTGCTCAGCCTCTGGTTCGTCCGGTCTCCCGCAGGACGCGTGCTCGTCGCCATCCGCGACAACGAGGGCCGGACGCGGATGCTCGGCTACAACACGTTCAAGTACAAGCTGCTCGCACTGGTCGTCTCGGGCGGCATCTCTGGCGCGGCCGGATCCGCGTACACGCTCCTGTTCTCATACGTCGGGGCCACGTTCGCGTCGATCCTCTACTCAATCTACCCGCTGCTCTGGACGCTGCTGGGCGGCGCCGGCACCACCATCGGGCCGCTGGTCGGCACGTCGCTGATGACGTATCTCGTCGACACCGCGAGCGAGTGGACGCGGAGTTACCTGATCGTGGTCGGCCTCACGCTCGTGATCCTGATCATGAAATTGCCCACCGGCATCATGGGCGGCGTCAGGGCCCGGTGGTGGAAGTGGCTGCCGTGAGCCCGCTGCTCCAGACGACGGGGTTGCAGAAGGCCTTCGGCGGGCTGCAGGCCGTCCGGTCCGTGGATTTCCGCCTCGATCGGGGCGAGATCCGGGCGATCATCGGCCCGAATGGTGCAGGCAAGACGACCTTCGTCAGCATGATCAGCGGCCGGATCAGCCCGACGTCGGGCACGGTTCGCTTCGGCGGGCGCGACATCACGCGGGTGCCCGCCTACGACCGGGTCGCGCTGGGAATCGTCTACACCTTCCAGATCATCAGTATCTTCCGCAACCTCACCGTCTTTGAGAACGTCGCACTCGCCGCACAGCGGCGTCTCACCACAGACCTCGCGTCGGCGCTGTCAATGAGCCGGCGGGCGGTGGCCGAGCGCGTCAATACGGCCCTGGTGGACGTCGGGCTTCGGGATGCACAGGACCAACACGCGGGTTCCTTACCCCATGGGCACCAGCGCCTGCTCGAGGTCGCGATGGCGCTGGCGCTCGAGCCACAGGTGCTGATCCTCGACGAACCCACCCAGGGACTGTCGCCGGACGAGATCGTCGGGTTGGTCGCGCTCATCAGATCCATCTCGCGAAACGCAACCATCTTGTTGATCGAGCACAACATGCAGGTCGTGTTAGAGCTCTCACGCCGGATCACAGTGATGGACCAGGGAAGCATCATCGCAGAGGGGACGCCGCATGAGATCGAAGCCAACCCGGACGTGCAGCGCGTGTATCTAGGCCGATGACGCTCAGCGTCGATGGGATCACGTGCGCGTACGGCGAGGCGGCGGTCCTGCATGACGTCTCGTTGAGTCTGGCGCCAGGGGAGGTGCTGTGCCTGCTGGGACGGAACGGCGCCGGCAAGACCACAACCCTCAAAGCCATCATGGGATTGGTGCGGCCGCGCGCGGGCAGCATCCGGCTTGATGGCACCGAACTCACGCGACTGGCCGCCTATCAGATTCCGAAACTCGGCATCGCATACGTCCCGCAAGGCCGGGGTCTTTTCCTCTTCCTGACGGTCGAAGAGAATCTGAAGATGGGGCTGCTCGTGAGGGGCGCCGGCACGGAGACGCTTGGGTGGATCTTCGAACTCTTCCCGGCGCTCAAAGACCGGCTGCGGCAACCCGCCGGCACGCTCAGCGGCGGGGAGCAGCAGATGGTCGCCACGGCCCGGGCGCTGTGCACAAATCCGACCTATTTACTGATGGACGAGCCGACCGAGGGCCTGATGCCGATGCTGGTCGGCCGGTTGCTCGAAACCATCGCCTTATTGAAGAACCGTGGCGTCGGCATCCTGCTCGTCGAGCAGAAGATCGACGCGGCCCTGAGGGTAGCCGACCAGGTCGTCCTTGTGGAGACCGGGCACGTCCGGTACCAGGGACCGCCCGGCGATGTGACCAAGGATCCCGAACTCCTGCTCCGGTATCTGGGGGTCAGGCGCTAACCGACGAGCGGCGGTCACTTGCGGGGTCTGAGGCTAATTCGCGTCCCCCTTCCCGGCAGGAGCCAGGTTGACGGAAAAGCCTCATGCGGGTAAAATTGAAATATGGCCCGGTCTAAGACTACCGTCTACATCGAGGAGAGCCTGTTGCGCGCAGCCAAGGTTGCTGCCGCGCGGTCGGGTAGGAAGGACTATGAGATCTTCGAGGAGGCGCTGCGCACTTACCTCGGGATCGAAGTCCTCGAGCGAGTCTGGGCCCGCAACCGCCTCACGGAGCGACAGGCGCTGGATCTCGCGTATCGCGAACTGCGCGCGTCGAGGCGCTGATTGCACCGCGCTGTCGTTGATCCCGGAGTGCTCGTCGCGGCACTCCTCTCTCCCAAAGGCGCGCCGGCGAAGCTGATACGTGCCTGGCTTGGGGGGCGATTCGAGCTGGTCGTTTCCCCCAGACTCCTCGACGAGTTGCGACGAGTACTTGAGCGGCCCAAGTTCCGCAGGTATGTGACACCACAGGAGTCCGTGGCATATGTTGAGGGGCTGAGGCGGCTCGCCACCCTGGCCGACGATCCGCGTGTCACACCCGGGGCGACACGAGATCCTGGTGACGACTATCTTGTGGCCCTCGCGCAATCCGCCGGAGTCCATTGTCTCGTATCTGGCGATCAAGACCTGGCGAAGCTCGAACTGCACCCTCCCGTGCTGACACCGCGATCGTTTCTCTCGCTTCTGCAAGAACCATAAGGCGACGGCGTGACTATCGGTCGTTAGGGTCGACTTCTTCCCATGCCGCCACCCACGCCACTACGACGCCTCGCGAAAGGCCCGGAGCGCGTCGCCGATGATCACCTGCAGCGCCGCCGCAACCGGCACCGCCAGCAGCGCGCCCAGGATGCCCAGCAGTTGGCCGCCGATCATAAGCGCCACGATCGTGAGCAGAGGCGAGAGTCCCACCGCCTTCTGCATCACGCGCGGCACCAGCAGGTTTCCTTCGATCTGCTGGATCGCCGTGAAGAGAATGATCGTGGCCACGATCCTCCATGGGGGACCAACGAACAGAACGACCAGCACCGCGGGGATCGCGCCGAGGACCGGGCCGACCAGCGGGATCATCTCAGTGATCCCGGCCGCCAGTCCCAGCAGAAGCGGATAGGGCAGGCCCAGGATCCAGGTCCCCAGCCCGGCACTTGCACCGATGCACAGCGCGAGGAAGAGCTGTCCCCGCAGCCATCCCCCGAACTTCTGGCCGATGTCATTGAGCACCGACTCGACCCGGCGGTGGTGCTTGCGATCGAACAGGCGCAGGAAACCGGCCCGGATTGCGGGTCCCTCGACCAGCATGTAAATGCAGAGGACGAGGACCGCGATGCCCGAGAACACCGCGCCAAAGACCCGAAACGCCGCGCCCGTCGCGGCGCCCGCGTACTCGGTGAGACGCCCGGCTTCCTGGGGCAGACGGTCGAGGACCGCCGACAGGTCTGGAAGCCACGAGTACCGCTCATGCAACCGGACGGCCAGCGTGCGTAGTTGCTGAAAGAACTCGGGCGCGTGCGCGACGAACTGCTCCGTCTGCCTCACGAGCGGCGCGACGAGCATGCTGCCGATCAGACCCACTACGACCAGCGCACCCACGATAACGAGCGCCATCGCCGCGCCGCGCGACATCTGTCTCTTCCGGCGGCCCCAGCGACGAACCTGGAGGGCCGAGACCAGCGAGTTCAGGCCGGTGGCCACGATCGCCGCGATCAGCAGGAGGATGAGGAGATCGCCCACCTGCAGCGCAAGGCGGATGAGCCCCACCACGCCCATGATGGTGAGGACGACGATGCTCGTCCGAATGATAAGTTCGGTCCTGGACATCATGCCCTGAGCTTCTCGGCCGCGAGCGCGACCGCCTTGATGATATTCACATAGCCCGTGCACCGGCAAAGATTGCCGGCGAGGGCTTCGCGGATCTCGTCCTCCGTGGGACGCGGATTCTCCTTAAGGAACGCCTCGATCGTCATGAGGAAGCCCGGCGTACAGAAGCCGCACTGCAGCCCGTGCGTCTCCCAGAACGCCTCTTGGATCGGATGCAGGGTGTCGCCGTCGGCCAGCCCTTCGACCGTCTTGATCTCGTGACCGTCGGCCTGCACGGCCAGCATGAGACACGAGCGTACCGCCTGACCATCCAGGAGGATCGTGCAGGTGCCGCAGACGCCGTGCTCGCATCCCAGGTGCGTGCCGGTCAGGCCCAGGTCGTCGCGCAGCGCGTCGGCGAGGGTCCTGCGGACGGGCACCGTGATCTCATGCCGCCTTCCGTTAACGGCGAACGCGACCGTGCGTTCGGCCGCCGGCGCTCGGGGCTTCGTCGTCATCGCGATCCTCCCGCCCGCGCCGCCGCGGCACGCAGGGCCCGGCGGGCAAGCACGCCGGCGACGTGTTTTCGGTATGCTGCCGACGCCTGAATGTCCGATTCAGGATCGAGCCGATCGGAGACGAGCCGCGCCACATCGTCCAGCAGGGGTTCATCAAACTCCTGCCCTTCGAGCGCAGCCTCGGCCTCGGTGATCCGCACCGGGGCCGGCCCCACCCCGATGAACGCCAGACGGACGTCGCGGAAACGTCCGCCACCCGCGGGGTGCACGACCGCGGCCGCGCCAACCAACGCAAAGTCGCCGTGCCGCCGGGCGACTTCGAGAAACGCGCATCCCGCCTCGGCCGCGATCTGTGGGAACCGTACCTCGGTCAGCACTTCGGTCGGCTGGATCGCCGTCGCCAGATAGCCCACGAAGAACTCGCCGGGCGACAGCAGGCGGCTGCCTGCCTGTCCTGTGACAACGAACGTCGCGCCGAGCGCGGCCGCAACCGCGGGCAACTCAGCGGATGGATCGGCATGCGCCAGGCTCCCACCAATCGTTCCACGGTTGCGAATCTGCGGATGCCCCACCCATCGCAACGCCTCGGCCATGAGCGGGAGGCGGGACGCAATCATGGAAGACTGCTCGGCCATCCGCTGGCGCGTCATCGCGCCGATGCGCACCTCGCCATTTGAGGCGGAGATGTAGTCCAGCGCGGAGACGTGGTTCAGATCGATCAACACGGCGGGGCGCGCCAGGCGCATGTTCAGGAGCGGCATCAGGCTTTGCCCACCCGCCAACAACTTACCGTCCGCGCCGTGCTCCGCTAGAAGCGCCAGCGTCTCTTCGACCGTCTCGGGCGCAGCGTACAGGAACGCGGCCGGCTTCACGCCTTGACCTCCACTGCAGAAACTCGGCCTCTCAGCCAGTGGACGATGCGCGCGGGAGTCATCGGCAGCGCATCCACATCCCGACCCAGGGCGTCGCTCACCGCGTTCGCGATGCAGGCCGGCGCGCCGATGGTCGCCGACTCCCCAATGCCCTTGAATCCACGCACCGTATTGGGCGAGGCGGTCTCGAGATGCACGATCTCCACGCCGGGCATCTCCATCGCCGTGGGGATAAGGTAATCCATGAACGTGGCCGTCAGCGTCTGCCCGGCCTCATCATGGATGATCTCCTCCAGCAGCGCCTCGCCGATCCCCTGTGCGAGACCGCCGTGAGTCTGTCCCTCCACAATCATGGGATTCAACTGTGGGCCGCAGTCCTCGGCAATCACATATTTGAGAAAGGCCACCTGGCCGGTCTCGCGGTCCACCTCGAGCATGGCCGCGTGGGCCCCGTTGCTGAACGTGGCCGGCGGTGGATCGTAGGTGTTGGATGCTTCGAGCCCTGGCTCAACACCCGCAGTCAGGCCTGCGGCGGCTTGTGCGTGGGCCGCCCTTGCAACCTCGGTCCACGTGACGCCGCGCTCAGGCGATCCACGCACGGCAAACCGCCCCTCCACCAGGACCACGTCGCCTGCCGAGGCCTCGAGCAGGTGCGCGGCGATTGAGGTCGCGCGTTCGCGCACCTTCACCGCGGCCTGCACGAGCGCGCCGCCGCCTGCCACCACCGCGCGGCTGCCAAAGGTCCCGCTGCCCGCCGGGGCCGCATCAGTGTCCACCGGGCCGACGAAAACTGTGGCTGGATCAACCCCCAGTTCGCCGGCCACGAGTTGCGCAAAGACCGTCTCATGGCCCTGCCCCTGCGATGGACAGGAGACGAAAACTCTGACGCCACCGTTGGGATCGACCTTGACCGTCGCGCTGTCGTATCCGGGGACATCCGTCATGCCGCGGCGTGAAAACGTCTTCGAGCCCATGCCGGTGTATTCCATGAATGAGGCGATGCCGATACCCACCACCCGGCCCTCCGCGCGTCGCTCCGCCTGCTCTCGACGGGCCGCGGGGTAGTCGAACGCCGCGAGCGCCGCGGTCAGCGTATCGGCAAAACGCCCACTGTCATAGATGAGACCCGTCGCCGCTGTGTACGGGAATTCGTTGGGACCGATGAAATTGCTCCGGCGGACGTCGGCGGGATCCAGGCCGGTGGCCGCCGCGACCTTGTCCATCAAGCGTTCCATCACGAGGACGCCGACCGCCATGCCGACTCCGCGATACGCGCCGATCGGGCATTTGTTGGTGGCGATGGCCGTGGTCGTGTAGGCGTAGGCGGGAATGCGATACGGCCCCGGCATGATCTGCGCGGTGCCCATAGGCTCGAGAATCGCGGTCAGCGGATACACCGAATAGGCGCCGGTGTCGCAGGCGACGCTGGCCCGCAGTGCCAGGATCCGACCGTCCCGATCCGCGGCCGCCGCCGCTTCGATCACCTGCTCCCTGGCCTGCGTCATCGCGAGCAGGTTCTCGCGCCGGTCCTCGATCCATTTCACGGGACGGTTCAGCGCACGGGCGACGGCGCACACCACGACATCTTCAGGATAGAGGTGCATCTTGGGCCCGAATCCTCCACCGACGTCGGGGGCGATGACACGTATCGCGGACTCGGGAAGATCGAGCGATCGCGCTAATCCCGTCCTGACCATGTGCGGGGTCTGCGTTGACGCCCACACGGTGAGACGCCCGTGCCGATCCCTCCCGGCAGCGATGCCGCGCCCTTCCATGGGCACGCCGGCCAGACGCTGGTGCCGGAAGGTTCCGGTGACGATCAGGGACGCCTTCGCGAAGCCCCCCTCGACGTCGCCCTGGACGTGATCGCGACGGAAGAAACTGTTGCCCGGCACGGCGTCGTGCACCAGCTGCGCCCGTGCGCGCGTCGCCGCTTCGACCGATGCGACGACGGGAAGTGGATCGTATTCGACCTCCACCAGATCCGCGGCGTCTTCTGCCAGGTAGCGGTCGCGCGCAGCGACAGCGACGACCGGCTCACCGACAAACCGGACGCGGTCGCTGGCCAGAGCGGGCCACCCGGCGCCGTGATAGTTCTCGCCGGTGAACTCCGGCTCGATGGGCCGCATCGAAAGATCGGCGGCGGTGAAGACGCCCTCGACGCCGGGACCGCTGCGGGCTTTCGACGTGTCGATGCGCCTGATCGCCGCGTGGGCGTGAGGCGAGCGGACAAAGGCCAGCTGCAGCATGCCGGGGAGCGTAAGGTCGGGCAGATAGTGCCCCTGGCCCCTCAGCAGGCGCGGGTCCTCCTTGCGTCTCAACCGCTCCCCGATTAGGGGATTAGGATCCATGCGCATCCCGGATCAAGGCAAGAATCCTGTCCGGAGATAGTGGAAGCGCGGACACCGTGACGCCTAGCGGCCGTAACGCGTCGGCGACCGCGTTGGCGATGGCCGCCCCAGCCGCGGACGTGCCGCCCTCCCCGGCGCCCTTGACCCCAAGCGGATTCAGCGGCGTGGGAGTTTCTTCCAGGATCACCACAGAGGTGCGCCGGGGGATCTCCATCGGCGTCGGCATCAGGTAGTCCATGAACGTTGTCGAAAGCAGTTGGCCATCCTCACTGTATGCGAGTTCCTCAAGCAGCGCGCCACCGATGCCCTGCGCCAGCCCGCCGACCATCTGGCCCTCTACCAGCCTGGGATTCACGGCTTTGCCCACATCATACGCGATCGCGTAATCGAGGACCGTCGCCTGGCCGGTGTCGCGATCGACCTCGACGACGGCCACGTGGGCGCCGTAGGGGTAGGTCATCATGTGGACATGATGGCGATGCGTCGCCGACAGATCCGCCTCCGCGCCAGGCGTTGCCGCGGCCAGTTCCTTGAAGGTGATGTTGCGTTTCGGCGAACCGCGAACCCAGACGCGCCCGTTCTCGATGACGAGATCGTCGCGGGCCGCCTCAAGGTGCCCGGCGGCGAGATCCAGCAGCTTGCCCTTCACTTCCCGCGCGGCGAATAGCACGGCAGACCCGCCGACCGCCGTCGCCCGGCTGCCCCACGCCCCGATGCCGTCGGGTACGACCGCCGTATCTCCGTGAATGACGGTCACGTCGTCAAATGCGAGCCCGAGTTCTTCAGCGCAGATCTGGGCCAGAACCGTCTCGATGCCCTGTCCAACCGACGCGGCGCCCGAATAGACGACGGCGCGGCCGTGGCCGTTGAGTTCGACGCGCGCGAGCTCCCACGGCCCCGGTCCGGCCTTCTCCACAAAGCACGCCACTCCAACACCGATGCAACGGCCCTCGGCCCGCGCATCGGCCTGCAGCCGGCGCGCCTCATCGTATTTGACCGCCCGCAGGGCCGCGCCGAGCGTAGATTCGTACACGCCGGTGTCGTAGACCGTCTCGTATCCCAATGCGGTGGTGCCCACCGAATACGGCATCTCTTCCGGTGGAATGAAGTTCCGGCGCCGAATTTCGACCGGATCAACACCAACAGCCTGACCCAGGAGATCCATGAGCTGCTCGCGGACGAAGTTCGCCTCGTACCGGCCCGGCGCACGGTAGGTCCCGGTCGGGGTCTTGTTCGTCATCACGCACGAGACCTCGCAGCGGTAATGCGGAATCTTGTACGGGCCCGGCAGCATGGCCGCGGTCAGCTCGGGCACGGTGACGCCGTGGGTGCGGAGATATGCGCCCATGTCGACGGTGACGTGGTCGATCAGTGCGATGATGTGTCCGTCGCGCGTCGCGCCCACCTCGATGTCGTGGACCTGCTGCCGGGAGTGGTTGGTCGCCATCAGGTGTTCGCGCCGGTCCTCGATCCACTTGACCGGCCGGCGCAGGCGGATGGCCGCCCACGGAATGAGAAAGTCTTCCGGATAGAACTCGCCGCGCACACCAAACCCTCCACCGACATCAGGCTCGAAAAAACGGATGCGCTCGATTGGATGCTCCAGGAGATCGGCGAGGACACGACGGTTGAAATGTGGCACCTTCGTCGGACCCCAGACCGTCAGGAAGTCAGCATCGGGGTCATAGGAGGCGACAAGTCCCCGCGTCTCCAGGGGCACTCCGGAGTGGCGCTGCACACTGAAGCGCTGGCGGACGCGGACCTCGGCGCTGGTCAGTGCACGCCCTGGCTCACCGACCATGGCTTCCAGTCGATCGGCAAGGTTCCCCTGTGGACCCTGGTGCAAGACCGGAGCGTCTGGGCCCTGCGCCTGCTCTGCCGTTGTGACCGCAGGCAACACATCGTAGTCCACCGTCACAAGATCGACGGCATCTTCAGCGACATAGCGGTCACACGCCACCACGAGCGCGACGGGTTCCCCCATGTACCGCGCACGATGCTGGGCGAGCGGCGGCTGCAAGAACGGGATCAGCGACGGTTTCGGTCCCAACCGGATCGGGATCATCCCGACCTCACCAAGATCAGCGGCGGTGGCCACCAGCGCCACGCCGCGCATCGCCCTCGCCGCGGACGCATCGATTCCGCGGACGCACGCGTGCGCATGCGGACTTCGCACCATGGTCGCGTGAAGCATCCCCGGCAGGCTTACGTCGCCCACGTAGCATCCCCGACCCGTGAGCAGGCGCGGGTCCTCCTTACGCTTCAGCGATGCGCCGATGATCATCAAGGCCCGGGAACAGGGCACACGCCGATCGCTCACACGTCCATGATCGCCTTGCGCTGTCCGCCGTCGAGCGTGATCCATGCGCCGTTCATGAAGCTCGCGCGCTCTGAGGCGACAAAGACCACGACGTTCGCCACTTCCTCGGGCGTGCAGATGCGGCCGAGCGGCATGCTCTTGATTGCCTGCTTGCTGGCCTCATCGAAGGACATCCCCTTGTCACGAGCGTAGGCGCGCACGAGGCCGTCCCACCGTTCGGTCGCCACGGGGCCGGGGTTGACGGCGTTCACCAGGATCCCGCGCGGGCCATACTGCTCAGCCAGCGCCGAGGTTATCGCCAGATCGGCGGCGTTGGCGGCGCTGGCGGTCAACTCCCAGTAGGCTGGCTTGATACCGTCGTTGCCGACGACATTGACGATCCGCCCACGCCCGCGCTTCAAGAGATGCGGGATCGCGGCCTTCGCGCACCGCACATAACCCATGAACTTCAACTGCAGGCTGAGCTGCCACTCCTCTTCATTGAGATTCAGGATCAGCCCGCCCGGCGAGGCGCCCGCGCAGTTCACCAGGACGTCGAGCGCGCCGAAGTGCCCGGCCGCGGCATCCACGCAACGCTTTGCGTCTTCCCATTTTGTCATGTCCCCGGCGACTGTGAGCACTTTGCCGCTGGTCGCCCCGCGGATCGCGTCTGCCGCTTTGCGGAGCCCGTCGTCGCCGCGCGCGCACAGGGCCAGGTGGGCGCCCTCCTTCGAGAACTCGAGGGCGCACGCGAGGCCGATGCCTTTCGATCCTCCGCTGATGAAGACCACCCTACCTTGCAAACCCAGATCCATGCCTATCCTCCCTTGTCGGCTTCCTCAGGCAGGCTGACCACGCGACGAACTCGCGGTCCGAATTCGGGGCGAGACATTGACCAACCGGCTTTCGGCACGCTTCGGCGTCACCCCTCCACGCTGATCGAAGGGGGGTTGGGGACGAGTCGGGCAACTCCCTATTTGGCTCTGAAAAATGGATCTTGAATGGTACCTGTTATACCTGTGGAACCGTCACAGAGACCACGTCCTGGTCTGGTATGTCGGCCTGAGGAAAGAAGATCTCTACGAACTGGCGTAGAAAGCCGCCCGCCACCGAGTCGGAGGGGCCGACGAGCTCTAGGCTCGAATCGAGCGGGTGCCGCGGGTCTTCGTGAGATCACGATACAGATCGGGGCGCCGGTCGCGGATGAGATCCATTTCGGCGGTGGCGCGCGCGGCGTCTGCACGGGCCACGTCGAGATCAGCCACCAACACCTCATCGCCGGTTGCTAAGGCCGGTCCTGCGGCCGCCATCCCCGATGGCGCAAAGATCGCGCTGCACCCGAGCGTCCGCACCGTCCCATCCATCCCGGCGCGATCGGCGCACGCCACCCACATGCGGTTACCGTAGGCGCATCCGGCCGCTAGGTAGTTGGCGCCGCACCAGCCCCGCGCGTCCCACGGCTCAGGCTTGCCGCGATCGGTCCATGTCGTCGGAAGGCAGAGAATCTGCGCGCCGCGCAGCAGCAAGATCCGCGCCGCTTCGGCGAAGCGCAGATCGTAGCAGATCAGCACTCCGACGCGTCCCAGCGGTGTGTCCCAGGCCCGGAAGCCGCTATCCCCCGGCGCGAAGATGCCGCGTTCGAAGTGGTACAGATGCACCTTGCGGTAGGTGCCGAGGAGACCCCCCGGGCCGATGACCACGGCGCTGTTGAACAGGCGGCCTCCCGCCCGCTCGGGAAATCCGGCGACGACGTGCAGGCCGGCCTCTCGAGCAATCGCCGCCCAGCCCGTCACGCTGGCACCGTCGAGGGACTCGGCATGCGGCTCGACCTGCTCGCGTGCGCGGAAGTCGTAGGAGATCGTGCACAACTCCGGGAGCACCGCGAGGGTCGCCCCGCGGGCAGCGGCCTCGCGAAGCAGCCGGAAGGTTCGTTCCCGTGCAGACCCCGGATCATCCCAGGGAGCGGCCATCTGGATCGCCGCGATCCGGTTCATCCAGAGTGCCCTTGCGCCGATTGCCCGAGCGGCTGCGTGAGTTCCACAAGCAGGCCGCCGATGATCTCGCGCGGCAGGAAGGCGATCAGGGTCTCGCCGGCGCCGCGGCGGGGCGCGTCCTCCTGCAGTGCAACCCCGCGCTCTCTCAGCCCGTTGATCGCCGCATGAATGTCATCCACCTCGAACGCGATGTGCTGAATTCCCTCGCCGCGCTCCCGCAGCCAGTCGGCGTTGAATCCCTCAGACGTCAGCGGCTCGATGAGTTCGAGGAGCATCCCCTCAAGCGGTATGAACCCGATTCGCAGCAGACCCGGCCCGTAGTCTTCCCACGCGGTCACTTCGAGGCCGAGCGCGCGAAAACGCTCGGCGGTGACGCACGCATCGCGCACCAGCATCCCGATGTGGTGCACGCGGCGAATCTGCATCACTCCACCCAGGCCGCGACCCGCGCCGGGCCGCCGTTGCCGCCCTTCACCGGCACGGGCATGGCGATCAGCGTGAATTCACGCCCGCCGATCTTATCGAGGTTGATCAGGTTCTCAATGAGGCAGACGTTTGCACCGAGGGTGATCACGTGGACCGGATACTTCGGCTGTCCCGCGGGCTTGGGCGGCCCGCCATCGACCGCGAAGTCCACGGCCAGGGCGCGGGTCCCGCAGTCGACCAGCCACTGCGCGGCCTCATTCGAGAGGTACGGGTTTTCACGATAGAAGGAAGGGTCGTTCCACTTCTCCTGCGCCCACCCGCTCCACAGGACCACCCGCTTGTCGCGCAACCCGGCGGGATTCCCCGCGGCCGCCCGCAGTATTTCGCTGGTGAACGCCTGCGTCGGCCGCGCCGCGGACCGCAGATCGAGCAGCACCGCCGGACCGTTCAGCCACTCCAGCGGCACCTGCTCCATGGTCAACCCATCCTTGATGAAGTGATACGGGGCATCGATGTGCGTCCCGGTGTGAATGCTGAAGGCCGCGTACCCGGTCGAGAACCCCTGCAACTCATGATGATTGATCGGTACATAGAAGATACGGGGATTGTTCGGCACGGGCTCGACCTCAGGTCCCCAGGGAATCGAGAGGTCAATCAGCCGCACGTTGCCCTCCTCAGCCTCCCACCAGCAACTGACCGTCCTGCACGACGGTCTTCCCATCCAGTTCCACCGTCGGGCGCAGCAGCAGGCCGTCGAGGTGCAGCTCGCTGACCACTGTCCCGCCGATCACATGGTTGTCGCCGATGGCGACGTGGACCGATCCCCAGTACTTCTTGTCTTCGGTCATCGACCCGATCAGACGGGCGCGGTCGTTGGTCCCGATGGCGAACTCGGCGATGTTCGTCGCGTTGGCATCGGCGCCGCCAATCAGCGTCTTCAGCCTCTCCGCCGATGTGCCGCCCGTGATCTCCGTCACGCGTCCACCGTGCACCGTCATGCGAATCGGCCGATCCAGCAACCCCAGGTTGTCCATCGTGTGATCAATCACCAGCGTTCCCTCGGACGTCCCCTCAACCGGCGAGATCGCCGCCTCGCCGTCCGGCATCGCCGCAAACGTCCCGGGGCCGCCGACCCGGCCGGTGAGCGCGACCGCCGCCCGTCCCGCCAGCGACATCGTAAGGTCCGTCCCGGCGGGTGTACGCACGCGGGCCGTCCCCGCTTCGGACATCACACGCGCCACCTCGCGCGTGATGCGGTCCACTTTGTCATAGTCGGCCAGCATCGCACCGTGCGTTGCGATATCCTCGGTGATGCCTCGCAGAATCAAGACCCGCGCGCCCGCGCGCAGCGCATCCCGCGTGGCGTCGGTGTGCGTCATCGCGTAGGTCACCGGTTGGATCACGACGTCGGCGGCCTTCATGGCCGCCGCCACAACAGATGGCGGCTCGTTGCCATGCGCGCGCCGCGGGGTCATGGTCACCAGGACCGGTTCGGCGCCGATCTCCCTGACGGCGTCGACGAGAGCCAGCGCGATCGGCATCGTGTTGGTATCGGCGGCGATGCAGACCTGTTCCCCTTTCTGTACGTGCGCGGACGTCCGCACGAGGTTGCGCACGCTTTCCTGAAGCGAGACGGTCACGGTCATGGGCCAACGCCTCCTCCGAATGCCTATTCCTGTTCTGGCGGGGAGCGCAGGACTCCTCGCGGCCGGACGGAATAGCACCATTACCGACCGAGCGCGATATGTCGATTGCAGACAGAGAGTTTAGCATGCGCGCGCTCGTTCTGGTCATCGCTCCCTAAGGAGGGTTGTGCGATGGTGTTCGTCTCAGGAGAGGTCTTTATCGACAGGCAGCGGCGGGTGCGCGACTATCTGACCGCCCATGACTGCAAGGCGCTGCTCGTCAGCGACCCCGATCACTTTTACATGTTAACAGGCTACCACCTTGACGTGGCGCCGTGGGAGCGCCCCGTCGCGGCTGTGATCCCGGTCGAGGGCGAGCCCTTCCTGATCATGAACGAGCTCTCGACGCACCACTTGATGATGGCGCGTGAACGTGGCACCCTGCACGTCGCCAACTATGCCATCTATGTCGAACACCCGCGAGCCGTCAACCGGACGTACACCCGCGATCGCTGGCTCGACCTGCTGGCGCTCAAGCTTCGGGAGTGGGGAAACTTCCGCGGCGGGCGGCTGGCGGCGGATCGGGTCTCGACCTATCGGGCCCTCGGCAGGCGCCTGCACGGGCTGACTGAACTCGGGAACGCCTCGCGCTTCCTGGTCGAGATGCGCCAGGTCAAGTATCCGGCCGAGTTGAACATCATGCGCCAGGCCGCGTCGCTCACCGACTGGGGGCAGCACCGGTACATGGAGCTGGTCAAGCCCGGCATGCTGGTCGCCGAACTGGATCTTGAGGTGGCCAAGCGCATGGCCGCGGAAGGCGCCCGGTGGTTCGCTGATGACCGTGTCGAGGTGCGCGTGTGGTCGCTGTCCGGGGCCAACTCCGCCTCGCCGCACGGAACCGGAGCGGACGCCGCGGCCCGGTTCGAGAAGGGCGACGGCATCGTCAACATCATCATCGTGCGGCTGAACGGGCTGGTCGTCGAGAACGAGCGGACCCTGTTCCTCGGCACGCCGCGCACCGACCTGCAGCGCCGGGCGTATGAGGCGGCGACAGCCGCCAACATGGCTGGCATCGAGAAGTTCGTGGCGGGCACGCCTGTTGCCGAAGTGGACGCCGCCGCGCAGCGCGTCATCGAGGAGCACGGCTTCGGCGACCACATCATGCACCGGACCGGGCACGGAATGGGGATCGCCGGCCATGAGTTTCCGGAGGACATGCCGTTCAACTACCGGCCGCTACAGGAGAACGAAGTCTACTCGTGCGAGCCCGGCATCTATATCTACGGCGTAGGCGGCTTCCGGCACGACGACACGGTCATCGTCGGTAAAACGCAACCTGAGGTGATCACGAAGCGCAGCAAGCGGCTGGAGGATCAAATAGTCGCTGTCTAAACGCGCAGGGCCACTAGCAGCCCGTCCCTAATCGGCACGACCGAGGTGATCCAGCCAGGGTCGGTGGTCATGAGACGGGTGAGCTCCTGCACGCCGGCTGTATCCTTCGTGCGGTCCTTCCGGTCGAAGACCCGGCCGTGCCAGAGCATGTTGTCGACGATCAGCACCCCGCCTGGCCGCAGCTTCGGAGCGATCACCGGCAGCGACTCGGGATAAGCGTGCTTGTTGATGTCGTTGAAGATCAGGTCGAATGGGCCGTCCATCTCGCGCAGCACCTGGACCGCCTCGCCGACGTGGTACTGCACGATCCCGTCAAACCCCAGCGCGCCGAGATGTTTCCTGGCGCGGGTGGAGAGGTCTTCATCCCAGACGACGTGATGCACGGTCCCGCCGCCATTCTCTTTGACGGCCCGAGCGAACCAGGCGGTCGAGTAGCCGTACCCTGACCCCATCTCGAAGATGCGCCGGGCACCGGTCATCCTGGCCAGCATGTAGCACAACTGGCCCGCCGCTGGGCCAACGATAGGGAACCCCTTCTCCCGGGCGTAAGCTTCCATGCCCTGCATCTCGGCGGGGCGTGGTGCCACCAGCCCATCCAGGTACTGGTGGAGCTGCTGGCTCAGCGGTTCGTCTGGCATCGGGAGTGCCCCTCCTGAAATTCGGGAGAACGCGTGATGAAACGCCCTGTTTCCCCATCATAGCCTCCTACCCCGCCAGGTGGTACAGCGACGGCAAGCTCGCGAACAGAGGCTGCGTACGCGAGCAGCATGCGTGCCGGTTGAACATCGGAGAAGGGCAGGCGAAATCATCCCCCTGGGGATCCACACGACGATCTTGGACATTCGGGCTCACGAAATGATAGCATTCGCGTAAGGAGGAGTTGCCATGGAAATCTTCCGTCCCGAAGAAGTCCCCGCCGAAGAACCCGAGTCCATGCCCGGTGTCAAGGTCCGCTGGGTTATTGACAAGAAGCGCGGCGCGGAGAACTTCGCGATGCGCATCTTTGAGGTCGCGCCCGGCGCGTCCACCCCGCTGCACGACCACTGGTACGAGCAGGAGATGTACCTGCTCGACGGCAAGGGCCTGATGGTGGGCGATCAGGGCGAGCGGCCGCTCGAGCCCGGAAACGTGATGTGGGTGGCGCCGTACGAGCGGCACCAGATCAAGAACACGGGCGCCGCGCCGCTGAAATTCATCTGCTGCGTGCCTCAGAAGAAACCGTAACCGAGGCCTTCGCGCGCTCGAGCGCTTCGCGCGCCTCATCCACATCGGCGGGCGTCGGACGCCACGTTCCGTACCGCACCTGCTCATAGACCGTCGTGAGCCACAACACGGCATCGGCAGCATCCGGCAGCACTCCTCGCAGGCGCGGGCTGTGCTCGCGCGGCGTCACCCAAGTGGAGCGCGGTGCGCCGAGCCCAGATCCCAACGCCAGCAACTCACGATAGATCAGCCGGATCGCCTTTGCCTCTGGCACCGCGGATTCGTCGTGCACAGACCGCCGGCGGCGGAGCCGCGACAATAGACTCGCCAGCCCCTTGAACGCTTCGCGCGCCGACCACACCGATTCGTGCTCGTCCTCGTCAAGCGGACGCTCGCGACGGCGCAGCAGGATGATCGTCAGCGCCATCCCCATGACGAGCAACAGCAGCACCCCGAGCACCACACCCCAACGCGCGCTTTCGACCACCTGGGGGTTCATGTTGAGCTCGCGGAGCCGGCGGATGAGATCGTCAATCCCCGAAGGCGGGATACCCGTTTGCGGCATGGGCCGCTGCGGAATGTGTGCGAGGATCGCGATGGCCAGCCTGACAATGATCCCGGCGATAAAGAACAGCACGAGGAACAGCACCTCGAGCACCGGCAGCAGCGGCCGCAGCAGAATTCCGACGTAGGACAGGACATCCGCGGCGGCAAGGCCGGCCATCATGCTGGCGGCGAGCAGAATCATGCCCACGACGCCGACGATCAGCAGCACCCAGGCGCGTGCGGGGAAATGCGTACGCTCGTCCGGCTGGCCACGATCCCAAATCGTCGCCAGGCGCGCCAGGGCAAGCGCGGACAGTCCCAGGAAGAAGAACGCCGGCAGCGTTCCCGGCAGCGTTCGCCCGGCGGCCTCGAAGGCGCGCGTGTCGGAGTAGATGGCGGCGGCAAAGAAATACAATACGATTGCGGCCACGCCGGTCTTGTACGCCCCTTCGATCTCGAGCGCGCCCACGTCACGGGCGCCGAGCGCCAGCCCCCGCCACCAGAGACACGCGGCCACGAGCGCGCTGAGTACGGGCTTGGGCACCTCTGGGATGATGTCGTGCGCGGCGCGCAGCAGCGCGCCGATCCATCCCGGGTGCCAGACCGGCAGGGTCGGATAATACTGCGCGTGAATGGCGAGGAATCCGATGACAACACCCGCGCCGACCAGAATCGCGCGCGAACGCCTCAACGAGACCATGTCGAGTGCGGGCCGAACTACGGCCTGACCGCCCACCAGCAGGAGGAACACCCAACCGGCCGAGAGCAGCGGGCCGTCGGATCCATACAGGGCGCCCCCGAAGACGACGATCCACGGGTGGAGCCAACAGTACTCCATCGCAGCACGCACGAACGGCAGCACGCGTTGGACACCCGCCCAGAATCCCTCTGGAGTCCGCGCGGCCGGGGCCGCATCCGCAGGGCCGCCCGCGGTGGCGTGATCAGCGGCCGGATGATCAGACGAGATGGATCTCGTCCATCGCACGCCAGCCCACCTCGCTCTGCACACGAAACATCGGGATTCCGAGCTCTGGATCCTTCACCTGATCGCCGATGAGCACGAGCACGACACCGTGCCCGCTGTCCCGCAGGCGCGCGATCCCCGCGAGCAGCGGCGGATTGATGATGGCCGTGACGACGATCGCGGTCGTTCCCCAGGGGAGGGATGCGGCTTCGAGCGCCATCAGATCACCCAGCGGCATGACCGGCGTGGGAAAGACCTTGGCCAGCGCCTCCAGGATGTTCGTCAGGTGCGCGGTACCCAGCGCCGGTGCGATTCGCACGCGCTGCAGGCCCTCGGGCAGATAGCCGTTGGCGAAGACGCCCACGGGATGCCCATGCTCGACTGCCCACGCGGCGAGGGACGCCGCGACCATGACGTTCAACTCGAGCATCGGGCGGATGAAGCCTCGGTACTCCGCGTACTCGCCCAGCGTGTCCATGTTGAGCAGGACCGCGATACGGTGGGTCGTCGTGGCCTCGTACTGCCGCGTCTGCAGCCGGCCCATGCGTGCCGTCGCCTTCCAGTGGATGCTGCGGATCGGATCGGTGGTCTGATACTCGCGCACGCCGATGGTACGCGTCGGATCTTCCAGCAGCGGCCGCGGCGCCCGGTGGTCGCCGAGCGGATGAAATGCGGGAATCCCCAGGACCTCAAGCGGGACGACCTTGGGGTAGACGATCAGGCGGTCGGTCT